>NZ_JBDJMI010000002.1:0-269913 GCF_039673825.1 Luteimonas sp. TWI662
TCTTTGGCAATTTTCGCTGCGATATTTGCACCTCCGACCCCGGTTTTTTTAAGCGCGAATCCGGCGGCCCTGCGGTTGCCGACCGCAGTGAACTGCGTCCTCGCGCATTCAAAGAAAAGCGGCCCCGAAAGGAGCCGCTTTGGTCTGGACCGCAGGCCGCGATGCCGCGGCCTGCAATGGGCGAGACTCAGTTCTCGCTGGCGCCGGCACCCGAGGTCTGGGCGTTGACGTAGTTGCGGTACTCCTCCGGCGTGATGAAGCCATCGCCGTCGGCATCGACGTCACTGAAGACCTGCGCCAGGCCCTCCAGGCCCGCGGCCTCGGTCTGGCTCAGACGGCCGTCGCCGTCGGTGTCCAGGTCGGCCCAGGTGACCTGGCCCTGCTGCGCCTGCGGCGCCTCGGCCGTCGCATCCTGCGCGTAATCCTGCGTGGTCGCCTCGGTGGTCGGCGGCGCCTGCTCCGCGGTCGGATCCTGCGCGAATGCCATCGGCATCGCCATCGCGGCACCCAGAGCAATGGCGGCGATCAGCGGCTTGCGAGCATTCTTCATCGTGGTCTCTCCTGCGTTTCTTTGGGGAAGTTGGCGCGGGGGTACTTCATCCTCGTCGTGGATACCGCACGGTCCCTACCCTGCCTGCGCCGAAATGAACCGCCCCGCCCTCTGAATCGCGCCTGATTACGAGCCTTTAACCACGCGCTGTCCGATGCGGGCTAAGCCAATGTTCCCGATGGGTGAACGCAGCGCCGTCAGCCCCCGTCACGACCAGCTTTATCGAACGCACCAGCTCGCTGTCTCACGTTCGCGACGGGGCGTGACTCGATGAACGCCAACACAATATTTACGAAGCGCCGCGATTTCACAGGCGTTCCTGCTGATCCGCAGCCGTATGCCACACTCGGGTTTTCCCCGATTGTTTCCTGGAGAACCGCATGCCACGACTGCTCGCGCTCGCCCTGCTCGCCGCCTCGCTGTTGTTGACGACCGGCTGCGATGGCACCGCCGCCAACAACGCACCGACGACGGCACCGGCCTCGAGCGGCGAACAGACCGCGCGCGACGCCGCCGGTGCGGATGCGATCGAGGGCCTGCCGTTCGCGAGCACCGCAGTCGCCACCTTCAACGAACCGTGGGCTCTGGCGTTCCTGCCCGACGGCCGCCTGCTGGTGACCGAGAAGGCCGGGACGCTGAAGCTGGTGACGCTGCCCGACGGGCAGGCGCGCGAGATCGCCGGCGTCCCTGCCGTGGCCTATGCAGGTCAGGGCGGCCTGGGCGATGTCGAGCCGCACCCGCAGTTCGCGCAGAACGGCCTGATCTACCTGAGCTATGCCGAGGACGGCAAGGGCGGCCGCGGTGCGGCCGTGGCGCGCGGCCGCCTGGACGTCGAGGCCGGCACGCTCGAGGATGTCGAGGTGATCTGGCGCCAAGTGCCCAAGGTCTCGGGCAACGGCCATTACGGCCACCGCCTCGCGTTCGACCGCGACGGCAAGCTGTGGATCTCCTCGGGCGAGCGGCAGAAGTTCGATCCGTCGCAGGACATGGCCTCCAACCTCGGCAAGATCCTGCGGCTCGAGGACGACGGCCGCGTGCCGGCCGACAACCCGTTCGTCGACCAGGGCGGCGTCGCGGCGCAGGTCTGGTCGCTCGGCCATCGCAATCCGCTGGGGATCGCGTTCGATGCGCAGGGCCGGCTGTGGAACAGCGAGATGGGCCCGGCCGGCGGCGACGAGCTGAACCTGGTCAAGCGCGGCGCGAACTACGGCTACCCGATCGTCTCCAACGGCAACCACTACGACGGCCGGCCGATTCCCGACCACGACACCCGCCCCGAGTTCGCGAAGCCGGCGATCACCTGGACGCCGGTGATTTCACCCTCGAGCCTGATGGTCTACTCGGGCAACCTGTTCCCGGCATGGACCGGCAACGCTTTCATCGGCGGCCTGTCGGGCCAGACCCTGGTGCGCGTGGAAATCGACGGCGACAGCGCGCGCGAGGCCGAGCGCTTCGCGATGCGCGCGCGCATCCGCGGCCTCGAGCAGGGGCCCGACGGCGCGCTGTGGGTCATCGAGGACGGCAAGGACGGCCGGCTGATCCGGCTGACGCCGCGCGAAGGCTGAGCGCGTCGGCGTCGCCGATACGCAACGCTCTGGCAGAGCCGCGCAGCCGCGGCCTGCCGGCGGCCGGTCAGAGCGCCGGCCGCTCGATCGGGTTGCCCATCGCCGCCCGATAGCGCACATACAACGCCTGCACCTTCGCGATGTAGGCCTGCGTCTCGGCGTAGGGCGGCACGCCGCCATAACGCGTGACGGCACCGATCCCGGCGTTGTAGGCCGCCAGCGCCAGCGTGCGGTCGCCGTCGTAGCGACGCAGCAAGGCGCGCAGGTGCCGGGCGCCGGCCCGGATCGATTCGCTAGGCGCGTGCGGATCGGCGACACCGTAGTCGGCGATCACGTCCGGCATCAGCTGCATCACCCCGCGCGCGCCCTTGGGCGACACTGCATCGGCATCGAAGCCGCTTTCGGCATGCGCGATCGCGCGCAGCCAGGCCTCGTCGAGTCCGTAGCGCTTCGCAGCCGCCGCGAACACGGCCGAGTGCGGCTGCAGCCTGGCCGTACCGACCGCGCCCAGGCCCTCGTGCGCGGGCTCGCCCGGCGGCGTGTGGGCGGTGAAGCGCAGGTACGGGCGTGCGCCCGGCAATCGACGCGTGCCGTAGACCAGCGCCCCGTCCTGTTCGCGCTCGTAGAGCACGCCACTGAACACGCCCATCGCGCCCCACAGGTTCGGCGTCTGCACCGCATCGTCGGGGACCTGCCGCGCCTCGCATGTCGACCCGGGCTCGGGCGCCGTCGACAGGCTCACCGTGCCGTCGCGCACGCAGCGCCAGACCGTGCGTGCCTGCGCGGGCGTCGCACACAGCACGGTGGCCAGAACGATGCCGCACGCGGCAAGCGAGGGACGGCGGACGGGCATCGGAACTCCGGCGGGCAATCCCGGCCAATTACGCCCGGCCCGGTGAACATTGTGTCGGCGGCACGATTGGGGCGATCATCCCCGCCCCCCGCCCGAGCCCCCTTCGATGCCGCACTGGTCGACGCTGATCCGCGAGATCCCCGATTTCCCCAAGCCCGGCATCGTCTTCAAGGACATCACCCCGGTGCTGGCCGAGGGCGCCGCGTTCGCCGCTGCGATCGAGGCAATGGCCGCGCCATGGCGCGACACGCCGCCGACCGCATTCGTCGGCATCGAATCGCGTGGCTTCATCTTCGCCGCCGCCCTCGCCCAGGCGCTGGGCACTGGGTTCGTGCCGGTGCGCAAGCCCGGCAAGCTGCCTGCGCGGGTGCTGCAGCACGACTACGCGCTCGAGTACGGCCAGGACCGGCTGGAGATGCACGCCGACGCGTTGCCGCCCGGCGCGCGCGTGGTCCTGGTCGACGATGTGCTGGCGACCGGCGGTACGCTGCGCGCGGCGTATGCCCTGGCGCGTGCGCAGGGCGCCGAGGTCGTCGGCGCGACGGTCCTGGTCGAACTGGCGGCGCTCGGTGGACGGACGCGCTGGAACGATGCGGTGCCCTTGCACGTCGCATTGCCGGGGTGACGGCACAGGGCGGTCGTCGCGGCGCTTCGACGGGAGGCGACCTATCGTGCGGGTCCCCACCTGTCGCACCCGCCCCATGCACGAGGAACGCCTGACCCTGAGTCGCAACGACTGGATGCCCAACAATCCCCGGCTTGCGGTGCGGATCTACCGTGGCCTGCGCACGGCGAGCGATGCGCCGTTCGACGCCGCGGCCTTCGAGGCCCGCTTCGGGGCCAATGGCTGGCCTGCCGACTGGCGCGGTGGGATCTACGACTACCACCACTTCCATTCGAGCGCTCACGAGGTACTCGGTGTGGCCGCCGGTACCGCCACGCTGATGCTGGGCGGCGCCGGTGGCACGATCGTCGAGGTCGCCGCGGGCGATGCGGTGCTGCTGCCGGTCGGTACCGGCCACTGCTGCGTGCAGGCCGATGCGGCATTCCGCGTCGTCGGCGCCTATCCCCGCGGCCAGGAGAGGGACATCCAGCGCGCGGCGCCGGATGCCAAGACGCTCCAGCGCATGCACGCCGTGCCCGACCCGCGTCGCGACCCGGTGACCGGCAAGCGCTTCTGATCCGCGCCGCCAACGCGGCGCCTGCGATTCAGTCGTCGTCCTCGTCGAAGGCGTGTGCAAGCCAATCGCCGTCCGTCTCGTCGTCGTGGGGCGCGTGCGGGGCGGGCTCGAGCAGCGTGTAATCGTCGACATCGGGGCTGCGAATGCGCCGCGAGACCCGATAGGCCTCCAGCAATGGCTGCGGCATGGTCTCCAGGAAGCGCAACGCCGCGGGCGGGCCGGCCAGCCAGTCGCCGATTGCCGCGGCCGGCATGAACACCGGACCGTCGGGCACCAGCGGCGCCGGGATCGCCGGGTTGGGATGGGTCAGCACCGCGAACGTGTACAGCTCGGGCGTGTCCTTGGCCCAGTGGTCCCACAGCCCGGCAGCGAACAGCGGCTCGCCGTCCTGCGCCTGGATGAAGTACGGCACCGGCGTCTCGCCGCTGCGGTCCCATTTGTAGTACCCATTCATCGGCACCGCGCAGCGGCGGGTCTCCCAGGGCCGCCGGAAGATCCGGCTGCGAGGGGCCCGCGCCAGACGCGCGGTCACCGTGGTGTAGGGCGTTTCGGGCAACGGCGACCAGCGCGGCACCAGGCCCCAGTCGAAGTCCTCGACGACCGGGCCGTCGCCACGGTCGAAGATCACCGCCGCCGGACGCCGTTTGCCGATGTTGTAGCGCGGCGGCGTCACCGACAACGCCTCGCCGACCGTCCGAAGCAGCGCCGGCGGCCACGGCGCATCGCCGAAGGCCTGCACGAACCTACGCATTGCTGGGACCGCGCGCCATCGGCGCAGGTTGTCGGCTGGACATGCGTGCAGTCTCTCCCCGATCGCGTGAAGCCACCGCGCTGGTCTTCACGCGCTGCCCGCACGCTGCGGGCCACGGTCGTGCGTTTCCCACACAGGACGCCCGCATGCAACGCACGCCAGATCCGCAGGATGCCCCGATGCCCGATGGCGACGTGCCGGGTTCGGCGCCCCATCCGATGCACGACCCGATGCCTGACCGGCCGATCGATCCGCCCGTGCCGACGCCGGGCGACCCCGAACGGGATCCGCAGCCGCAGCGCGACCCACCGTCGCCCACCCGGCCGCAGGACCCGCCGCAACCGGTCTGACAGGGGGCGCGTGCCGCGCCCCGCCCGAAGGGGCGCATCACGCCATCGCAGGCGCCCGCGGCAGCCAACGGGCGTCGGCCTCGCGCTGGGGCAGTGGCGAGGCCGGCGCAATCGCCGGGACCAAGCGCTCGCCCTCGTAGCCGCCATCCACGCTATGGATGCGCACGACAGCGCCGCACAGCAGCACTGAGGCGTCGCAGGCCAACTGCCGGAACGCGGCATCGCGCGTGGGATGGTGCGACAGCGTACGCCCGGAACCGGCATCGAGCAGGGTCCAGTCGAGCGAAGCCGCGCAGTGGCGCAGCAGATAGCGGATCGGCGTCATGGTGGCCCCGGTCAATGAGAAGGTGAGACCGGGCGTCCCGGCGACGACGCATCATGAAGACCTTCCGATGAGGGTCCGGTGTGCAGCCCGGCGATGGGCTGCACTATCTGCACGAACGCCAACCGCGGCCCCCCCCGCGGCCGGGTGGGATCGCCAGCGCGCCCGCGGCGGGGCACAATCGACCTCGGGGCGGCGCGAGGGCGTCGCCTTTCGTCTGTGTCCTGCCGGCGCGACCGCTGCCGGCCCTTCTTCATGGAGAACCTGATGTCCACGCTTCCCCGCAGCGGCCTGCCGCCGTCCGATGCCGGCGCCACGCCTGCGATCACTGTATCCAGCATCGACCTGGCGCGGCTCGAAGCCATGCTGCAGTCGCCCGCGCTGCGCAACCACCCAACGGCCGAACTGCTCCAGCGTGAGCTCGACCGGGCCGAGGTGCTGGCCCCCGACGCCATGCCCCCCGAGGTCGTGCGCATGAACACGGTCGTCGAGTGCGAGGACGCCGACGGTGCGCCGCGCCATCTCACCCTGGTCTATCCCCAGGAGGCGGACGTCGCCAAAGGCCACGTCTCGGTGCTCGCACCGGTCGGCGCCGCATTGCTCGGACTGTCGATCGGACAGTGCATCGACTGGCCGACGCCCGGCGGCGTCCTGCGCCTGCGCGTCACCTCCGTGCAGCCGCCCGAGAGCTGATCCGGCCAGGCTTCGCGCGCCGGCGATGCCGGCAGCGGCAAGCTCGTGCCATGCGTCCCCTGCCCCGATCGTTCTACGCGCGCGACGCCCGCAGCGTTGCGCCGGACCTGCTCAACAAGCGCCTGGTGGCCCGCGATGGCCGCCAGGCCCGCATCCTCGAGGTCGAGGCCTATTGCGGCGCCGAGGACGCGGCGGCCCATTCGTTCCGCGGCCCGACTGCGCGCAAGCGGGTGCACCGCCGACCACGCGGCTCAGTCGGAGGCGGCGAGCGCTGCCTCTACATCGGCGACCGAACCGGGCCGCGTGACCCGGGCGACCTCCACGCCGTCGCGCAGCACGATCAGGGTCGGCCACAGCTTGACCCCGAAGCTGCGCCCCAGCGGCCGCCCCTTGCCGTCCTCGACCTTGATATGGGCGAGATCCTGACGCCCCTCGATCGCGGCGCGCAGCAGCGGCTGGGCGGCCTGGCAGTGGCCGCACCAGTTCGTTCCGAACTCGAGCGCGAGCACGCCGGTGGTGGCGTCGATGTCGTCGCGCGTCGGCGCATCGGCGGCGTAGTGCGCAGTCCAGCCCATGGTCAGGCCCCGACTCAAGACAGTGCACGCTCGATCGCATCGAGCGGCAGGTTCGTATAGTCCTTGGCCAGGTCCGCGACCAGGCGCTGGGTGGTTTCCTTGTGCAGCAACGGCCGCACCCGCCCCAGCGTGTGCGGATCGGCGATCAGCACCAGGTCGGTGAACCTGTTCTTCAACGCGCCTTCGTTGAGCCCCAGCGCCAATTGCTTGGCGAACGTGGCCTCGTCGAGCTGGGATGCGCTCGATTCGGCGGGCATCGCGCCGGCCGGGCCGTCGTCGTCGAGGTTCATGCCCTCCAGCAGCGCCTCCTGGCGCAGTGTCAACGCGCCTGCCTCGCCGACATTGGTGAACACGCGCGCCGCGCCCCCATTGGCCACCACGATCATTGCGCCCTGGGGAATTTTCATCGTCATCGTCTCGCCTCCACTTGCTGCATCGCGCCGGATGGCGCGCACCCAATGTAGGCAGGCGGGTGTGAGCGCGACGCAATGCGACGCGGGTCGAGGGCGGCGCGCTCAGCGCCAGGGCCGACGCCCCTCGGTCCACGAGTCCGAGCGCGTACGCCCGGCCGGCCACGACTCGTGGATGTCGCGCCAGGTCGGCCCGAACGGCGTATCGAATGCGTCGTAAACGCCGTTGCCGGGCAGCAGGCCCAGACCGGGGTAGCCGACGGGACCGTCGTAGCGCGCCACGCGCAGATTGAGGTTCACGGTACCGCCCGCCTCGCCTGCGCGCTCGCGGCACAGATTCAGATCGGCGGCGTTCCAGTGACTGGTACCGCCGCGCGAGGAATGGCCGATCCCCGTGCTGACGCTGCCGGTCACCGCGCGCGCCTGGCCGTCGGGCGCGGTCGGGCAGCCGCCACGCCGCACCAGGGCGTCATCGTGGCGTTGGCGCCAAGCGGGCGTCGCCGTGCGCGGACCGGTGTACTCGCCCTCGCCGAATGCGGCCTCGCCGGTGAACATCGGCGTTGGCGGCAGGCGCAGGTCCGCGCGTCCATCGCCGGCATTGGCCAACGGCGGCGCCAGCGCCACCGCAAGCAGCCAGGTCAGCATCGAAGTGCGCATGCGCAGATCCCGTTACGCCCGAGAGCGACGGCTCACGCTACCAGTGTTTCGTTGAATCGCTGCTGGCCGCGGCCCGATGGCCGTCAGCCGTGACGCATCCACAGGCAATCGATCGCATCCAGCGCGATGTGCACCAGCAGCCCGATCGCAAGCAGGCGGGTACGACGCGGCACCATCAGGGCGCCATAGACCGCGATCGCAGGCGCGGTGTGCAGTGGGTGGAAGCCGATGCTGCAGCGGTCGGGCTGATACACCGGGTCGGCGAGCAGATGATCGAGATCGATCAGCCAGCCGAGCAACAGCAGGCCCCAGGCGCGCAGGAACCGCTGGCGCCAGAACATCCAGGCCAACAGCGCCGGTACCGCGGCATGGAGCAGGAGATGGACGATGGCACGCGAACCCATCGTGAGTGTCCGCCGGGCGCGACAGGGTACGCCACCTCGGAAGGACGGCCGCCCCACCGCATCCCGTACCATGTCGTCCCTTCCTTGGGAAGGCGCAGGGGCTGCTTCGACGCGAAGCGATGGACACGGCAGGCATGAAGGCGGGATCGGGGATGCGCAAAGCGGGGCTGCTGACGATCTGCGCAGGCGTGCTGTCGCTGGCGGCCTGCGTCGGGTGGCATGACGATGCGCCCATGGTCACGGGTCAGCCGACGACGGCGATCGAGACCTCCCAGACCTGCGAGCACGTCCACATCGGCCCGCACATCGCGCTGCGCCTGCCTGCACCCGAAGGCGGCTGGTCCGGCGCGCCGCAGGCCGTGGTGGTGATGAACACCTTCGCCGGCTCGGTCGACATCCAGCACGGCACGCGTCTTCGCTGCGGCTCGCCCGAAGATGCCCGGTCGCTGGATTCACGCTTCCGCACCGGGGTCGGCGCGGTGATCGTGCCCGAGGCGGGCGACACCGCGCCGATCGAAGTCGGGTTCGACGACAACGCGCTGCCGCTGTGGCGCCCGATCGTCCAACTGGGCGAGCCTGCGCCGATGCAGCGGGCCGACATCGCACGCTTCGCGATCCGCATCGCATCGATCGCGGTCGTACTGACGCTGCTGGTCTCGGCGCTGCTGGCATTCTTCGCCACCCGCGAGCGCGCATTCGCCAGCTATGCGGCCGCCGCATCGCTGTTCGCGCTTTGGCAGGCGCTGCTGTCCGGGCTGTGGGCCTGGCCGCGACCCTGGCTCCCGGTGGCCGGTGCGACCATCCCGGTCCTGGTCGCGCTGGGACTGGGCATGGCCGGGCTGACCGCCAACGCGTTGCTGCTCCAGTCGGGCCTGCGACAGCGACGACCGCGGCTCGCTCGCGCCGCCACCTGGGGAACGCACGGCCTGGTCGCCACCGCCATCGTGGTCCCATGGCTGCCGGTGCAGGCGGTGGCCGCCCTTTCGGTCGCGATCGAACTGGGCTTCTACCTGCTCTGCGTCGCGTTTGCGATCGCGGCACTGACCGCGCTGACCGCGCTGACGCAGCGCCGCGGCGACCGCTTGCTGCTGCTGGCCGGCGTCATCCCGTTCCTGCCGATCGCCGGCCTGCAGGCGGCCTGGCCCGATGTTCTGGCACTGTGGAAGGTCGAGGCGTTCATGCTGGCCGGTGGCTGGCTGGCGTTGACCTGCAGCATGACCCTGACGCTGCGCCTGGGCCGGCTGCGGCGCCAGCGCGACGAGATGCGCATGCTCGCGCAGACCGATGCGCTGACCGGTCTGCCCAACCGGCGGGCCGCGCTGGAACGGCTCGAGCAGTGCATGGCCGATGCGCGCGATGCCGACACGCCGCTGACGATCGCTTTCCTCGACGTCGACCACTTCAAGCGCATCAACGACGTCCACGGCCACGAGACCGGCGACCGCGTCCTGCGTCATGTCGCCCGCGCGCTGCGACACGCATTCCGCGACGCCGACCACATCGCGCGCATGGGCGGCGAAGAGTTCCTGGCGATCCTGCCCGGGGCCGAGCCGGTCCATGCGCAGACCCGCATCGACGTGCTCCGCGTCTCGCTGCAAGACATCGGCAATGCGCTGGGCATCGCCGGCCTCCAGGTCACCCTCAGCGCCGGCGTCAGTGCCTTGCACCCGCTCGACCGGGACACCGCGGCCCTGCTGCGCCGCGCCGATGCAGCGATGTACGCGGCCAAGCGCGGCGGCCGCGACCGCACCGAAACCGCCGCGGCAGCGATCAGCTGACGACGCTGCACGGCCACAGCGCGCCGACGCCGGCGCGTTCACTGGGCCTGCACCGATCTGATGCGACTTTCGCCGACCTTCACTGCAGTCGGAGTTCGCTGGATGGCGCATCACAGCCCCGGAGGCCTCGTCCTTCTGGTCGAGGACAACCGCAATATTTCCGAGCCGGTCGGCGAATATCTCGAAAGCCGGGGATTCGAGGTGGACTATGCCGCCGACGGTCTGGACGCCTACAACATCGCCTCGGAAAACCCGTTCGACGTCATCGTGCTCGACCTGATGCTGCCACGGCTGGGCGGCATCGAAGTCTGCCGCCGCCTGCGCGCCGATGGCCGCAATTCGACCCCGATCCTGATGCTGACCGC
The DNA here is from genome assembly GCF_039673825.1 of Luteimonas sp. TWI662. Classification (NCBI taxonomy): domain Bacteria; kingdom Pseudomonadati; phylum Pseudomonadota; class Gammaproteobacteria; order Lysobacterales; family Lysobacteraceae; genus Luteimonas; species Luteimonas sp. TWI662. Next base: position 10,455 of record NZ_JBDJMI010000002.1, read on the forward strand.
ACGCGACTCGCTGGAGGAGAAGATCGAGGGCCTGGAGGCCGGCGCGGACGACTACCTGACCAAACCGTTCGATATCAAGGAACTCGAGGCGCGGATCCGGGCGCTGATCCGTCGCGATCGCCGCGAGGTCGGGGCCGCGGTGCTGGAGGTAAGCGATCTGCGGCTGGACCCGGTCTCGCTGCGCGTCCAGCGCGGCGGCCGCGAGCTCAATCTCGCGCCGATCGCGATGAAGATCCTGACCATCCTGATGCGCGAGGCGCCGCGGGTGGTGACCCGCCGGGAGATCGAGCAGGAGATCTGGGGGCTGAGCCTGCCCGACTCCGACACCCTGCGCAGCCACTTGTACAACCTGCGCAAGATCATCGACCGCGACCAGCCGGTCCAGTTGTTGCACACGATCACCGGCGCGGGCTACCGGATCGCGGATCTCAGCCGGGCAGTCGCCTGAGCACGACCGCCATGCCGCAACGGCATGGCGGTCGTGCAGCCCCCCGTTGTCGTGCGGCTTCCCCCGCGTCGCGTGGCGCGGCGGAAGGCCCGACGCCCGAGCGCCTAGGGCGTCTTGGCGGCCGTCTTGCGCGGCGCCTTGGACGCCGTGCCGGGACGCGCTGTCTTGCTCGCAACCGCGCCTGGCCCGCGGGCGGTCGTGGCCCGGGTGGTGTTCTTGGTCGCCTTCTTGGTCGCCTTCTTGGTCGCCTTCTTGGTCGCCTTCTTGGTGACCTTCTTCGCAGCCTTCTTCACGGCCTTCTTGGCGACGTTGCCGGCCTCGGCAACCTTGCCGCCGGCGGTCTTCGCCGCCCGCTTGGCGCCCGGACGCGCAGACGTCGTCTTGGCGGTTTTCGCCGCACGCCCCTTCGCAGCGGCGCGTTCGGACGCGGTCCGTCCGGCGCCCTTGCGCTTGAGCGCGGCGATCTCGGCCGCGGCGGCCGACTGCGCGGTCTCCAGCGTCTCGCGCGCTGCCGCCACGCGCCGACTCACCGCATCGGCGGCCTTGGCCACGATGCGGCTGGCGCGATCGCCCAGCGTGCGTGCGCCGTCCGCCACGGCCGCCTCGGCGTGCCGGGCGGAGGTCTCGACCGATGCGGCGGCCGTCCGGACCCGCTTGCGCACGACAGCGACCACCTCGCCGGCGCGCCCGGCGGTCTTCCCCTTGCCCTTGCCCATGCTGCTGCCCTCGTGATCTGCGTACGGGCCCGTCGCCCGCATCGGGCAATGTAACGCGGCCCGATACCGTCGAATAGCCGCGCGTGCCGGTGGCTGGCGGGCATTCTCGGCAACGCGTGCCCGGCTCTCAAACCGATACCCACGGGTGCACAGCCGTCGCAGGACTGCGGACTTCAACACCGATTCAAGCGGACGCGGCGACACTGCGCCGGTGCTGGCGGCCGCGGGGCTTGCAGACGCTTGACCAACGCCGCCGCAACCACCACGTTCGATTTCCGATCCGATTCGTTCCGCCACGGCCACGCCGACAGGGGATGCCACCGCCATGCGAGCCAAGACCACGCTTCTCGCCCTGACTCTCGCCGCCGCATTCGGCGGCTTCGCCGCGACCGCGATGCGCGACGCGCTGCAACAGCCCGCGGCGGCAACGCCGCCCGGAACCGCCGCGGTGCCGATGGTCGCCCTGCCCGCCGCCGTCGACGGCCAGCCGCTGCCATCGCTGGCGCCGATGCTGCGCCAGGTCACGCCCTCGGTGGTGTCGGTGCATACCAAGCAGCGCGTGCGGGTCAGTCCGTTCGGCAACGATCCCTTCTTCCGGCGCATGTTCCCGGAGCTGTCGCAGGAGCGCATCAACGAATCGCTCGGCTCGGGCGTCATCGTCGATGCCGCGCAGGGCTACGTGCTCACCAACCACCACGTCATCGAAGGCGCCGACGATGTCTCGGTCACGCTGTCGGACGGCCGCACGCTGGAGGCCGAATTCATCGGCTCGGACGTCGACACCGACGTGGCGCTGATGCGGGTCAAGGCGTCGGGCCTGACCGCGATCCCGCTCGCGCAGGACAGCAACCTGCAGGTCGGTGATTTCGTGGTCGCGGTCGGCAACCCGTTCGGGTTCGGGCAGACGGTGACCTCGGGCATCGTTTCGGCGGTCGAGCGCAGCAACGTGCCGGGCGTGGGCTTCCAGAACTTCATCCAGACCGATGCCTCGATCAATCCCGGCAACTCGGGCGGCGCACTGGTCAACCTGCGCGGCGAACTGGTCGGCATCAACACCGCCAGCTTCAACACCCAGGGCAGCATGGCCGGGAACATCGGCTTGGGCTTCGCGATTCCGATCGGCCTGGCGCGCAACGTGATGACCCAGCTGGCGACCACCGGCAGCGTGCAGCGCGGCACGCTCGGCGTCGACACCCAGACGGTCGATGCGCGCATCGCGCAAGGCCTGGGCCTGGAGACGCCGCGCGGCGCTGTCGTCACGCGCGTCTATGGCGGCTCGCCGGCCGCCGACGCCGGGCTGCGGACGGGCGATGTGGTGATCGCCGCCAACGGGCAGCGCATCGACAACAGCGAGTCCCTGCGCAACTTCCAGGGCCTGCAGACGCTTGATGCGCCGGTGACGCTGGAGGTGCTGCGCGATGGCAAGCCGCTGAAGATCGACACCCGCCTGCGCGCACTGCCTCGCGACGGCGCGAGCTTCGACCCGCGCCTGGCCGGCGCAACACTGGCCGACCTGCCCGAGGCGATCCGTCGCCAGAACAATCGCATTGGGGGCGTGCGGATCGAAAAGGTGGCCCCCGGCAGCCGGGCGTTCGACAATGGCCTCCGCGAAGGCGACCTGATCCTGGCGGCCAACAGTGGCGAGTTCCGCGATCTCGCCGGCTTCCGCGATTCGCTGGCCAACCGACCGACCGATCTGGCCATGCGCATTTCACGCGGCGGACGCATCTACAACGTGATCATGCGTTGACCCCATCCGCGCCGTGCGCATCCGCACGGCCCGTCCCACACAGGAGTGAGCGAACATGAGCCCCACCTCCACCGAAGCGGTGAAGTCCAATCTCGGCGAAGCCGGCAACCACCTGGCGCAGGCTGCGCGCGACGCGACCTCGGCCGTGAAGAATGCCGCCGGTGTCGCAGGCGACGAGCTCAAGCTCGGCAAGGCCAGCGTCAAGGCCGATCTCGCCGGTTCGGCCTCGGCCGGCCTGGCCGCCGTCGAGGAAGGCACCGCCGCTGCAAAGGAACAGGCCGATCTGCTCATGGAAAAGGGCCGCGACCTCATCGACAGCGCCGCCGACCTGATCCGCGAGCGTCCCATCGCAGCCTTCGGCACGGCGTTCGCGGCGGGCTGGATCATCGCCAAGCTCGCCCGCACCAAGTAATCGCGGATCGACATGACCGAGCGCGTGACCGGGGAAGACCCGCGCGAGGAGACACCCGCTGGCAGCGCGACCCGTGCTCCCGGCGAGGTGCCGCACCTAGATGAAAGCGTCCGCCGCGTCCGCGCGGCGGCCAAGGAGACCCTGGGCTCGGGGCTCGACACCGGACGCGCGCTGCGCAAGCTGGTTTCGGCCGACTTCGCCCTGGCGCGCAGCGCACTGGGACGGGCCCTGGCATGGTCGGCGGTCTCGGTGGTCTTCGGGGCTTCGGCCTGGCTGCTGGCCATGGGCGCGGCGATCGCGCTGCTGCAGTCCTGGGGCCTGTCGTGGTTGGCGTCGATCTCGATCGCGATGGCCATCAGCCTGCTGGTGACCGCGTTGGCGGCCTGGCGGGTCTCGGTGTTCTTCGATCATGCCGGCATGCACGCCACACGGCGTCAGCTGACCCGACTGGGGCTGTTCTCCGAAAGCGCGCACGACGATGACGACGAGCACGCTTCGCCCCCGCCGTCGGCGCAGACACCGAGGACGCCATGAATTTCGAAGGACTCAAGACACGGGTCGAACGGGCCGAGGCGTTGGTCGACGGGCGCGTGGTGCAGACGCTCGACCGCCATGCGGCATTGCGTTCGAGTTGGCGCGAGGCCTGGACACCGTCGCGCATTGTGATCGCCGGCCTGATCGGTGGGTTCGCGATGGGCGTGTCGCAGCCCAAGCTGGCGCTGCGCCGGCTGGGCAAGCTCGGCGGGCCGAAGTCGTTGCAGATGGTCAGCGCACTTTCGGGTCTGGCCTCATCGATCCAGGCGACGATCGCCGCGGTCACTGCCAAGCAGGCGGCCGACGCTGCCGATGCCTCCGAAGAGGCCGCGACCGATGCCGCCACAGAGACGACGTCGCCGGCGGCAGGCGTCGCCGCGACCGCCACTGCACGCGGCCGGGCCGATGGCGTCGCCGGCGCAGGCGATGGGCCGTCCGCGGAATCGCCCACCGACCGCCGTCGTCCGGAACCGGCCTACGCCGCCCAACCCCGGCCTGCCGAGGCCGCCACCGAAGTCTCGGAATCCGGACGCTGAGCGCGCCCCCGGCGCGCCCTCTTCTTCCATGAGCACCCCGACCACGCCGCCTCCCCCGGAGGATGCACCGCTGCCGGTGCCTACGCCTGTCGCGCCCCGACCGCGCGCGTCGACTGCACTGGTGGTGCTGGTCACGCTCGCGGTGCTGGTCACCTTGTGGGCCGCGCAGGGCGTCATCCTGCCTGTCCTGTTGGCGATGTTTTTCGCATTGATCGGCAATCCGGTGCTCCGCGGCCTGCGCCGCTTGTGGATTCCCCGCTTCCTCGGCGCCTTGCTGGTGCTGGCCGCCGGGCTCACCACCGCCGGGCTGCTGGGCACCCAGCTCTATGGGCCGGCGAGCGAATGGGTGCAGCAGGCGCCCAAGCAGCTGCGTGCGCTGGCACCGCGCCTGAAGCAGATGACCCAGCCGGTGCATCAGGCGAACCGGGCGGCGGAAACCTTCGCCCGTGCGACCGAGGACCGTCCGCAGCGTCGCGTGCAGTTGGTGCGGATCCAGGACGACAGCTCGTGGCGCACACTCGTCGCCACTCCGCGCATGCTCGCCTCGGTGCTGGCGGTGGTGCTGTTGACGTTCTTCTTCATGGTCTACGGCGAGAACCTGCAACGCAACGCGATCGCCCTGCTGCCCGACCGGCAGCGGCGCAAGCTCACGGTCGACATCCTGCAATCGATCGAGCGCGAGATCTCCCGCTACGTGCTGACCATTTCGATCATCAACACCCTGCTGGGCGCGCTGTTTGCCGGCATCTTGCTGTGGATGGGACTGCCGCTGCAGGAAGCGCTGTTGTGGGGCACGGTGGTCGCGCTGTTGAACTTCGCCCCCTATGTCGGTCCGCTGATCGGCGTACTGCTGATGCTGCTGATGGGCTTTGTCAGCTATGACGGCACCTGGCCGACCCCGGCCTGGGCGCCGGTGATTCCGGCGGCGATCTATCTGGCGCTGCACACGCTCGAAGGCCAGTTCGTCACCCCGATCGTGCTGGGTCGACGCATGGCGCTGTCGCCGCTGATGCTGGTGCTGGCGCTGCTGCTGTTCGGCTGGATGTGGGGCATCGTCGGGCTGCTGCTGGCGGTCCCGTTGCTGGTGTGCGTGAAGCTGGTGCTCCGCCGCCTGGAAGGCTTCGAGGGCTGGGCACGGCTGCTGGCCTGAGCGCGCCCGTTACAATGGCCGCATGCGATTCCCGATCCGTGCCATCACCATCGATCTCGACGACACCGTGTGGCCGTTCGCGCCGATCGGCGCACGCATCGAGCAAGCGCTCGACACGTTCCTGCGCGAACACAGCCCGGTGACTGCCGAGCGCTACCCGATCGAACGCATGCGCGCACTGCGCGCGCAGGTGTTCGCCGACAACGCGCACCTGGCGCACGATGTCGAGGCCCTGCGCCAGCTCACGATCGAGCACGCGCTGCGCGACAGTGGCGGCGATGTCGGCCTGCTCGACGCGGCCTACCGGGTGTTCCACGCCGAGCGCAACCGCATCGAGTTCTATCCCGACAGCCTCGATGCGCTGGCGCGGATCGCCGCCCGCGTGCCGATGGCTGCGCTGACCAACGGCAATGCCGATATCGAGCACATCGGCCTGTCGCATCTGTTCGCGTTCAAGCTGGCCGCGCGCGAGCACGGCGCGGCGAAGCCGGAGGCAAGCATCTTCCATGCTGCCTGCACGCGGCTGGGCTGCGCGCATGGCGACGTGCTGCACGTCGGCGACCACATCGAGATGGACGTAGCCGGCGCCGCGCGTGCAGGGCTGCGCAGCTGCTGGATCAACCGCGAGGGCCGCCGCTGGGAACATCCCGAGCTGGCTCCCGACCTCGAATTCGACACCCTCACCGCGCTCGCCGACTGGCTCGACACCGTGCCGACCGCTGCCGACGACGCCTGACCGGACCCGCCCATGACCGACATCACCGACGTGTTCGCCGCCGACGCGCGCGACGCCCGCCCGCTGCACATCGTCTCGCGCAACGACTACGCCGCTTGGCGCGAAAACCAGCCGGCCCCCATCGGCCACTGGCTCGACGCCCAGGCCTTCGACGGCGCGCCCGGCGCGCTGAGCCTGCTGCCTGGCGACGCCGGCCTGGCCGGCGCGGTGATCGGCATCGGCGATGCGCACGATCCCGACAGTTATGCGCATGCCGTCTACGGCCTGCCCGAGGGCTGCTGGCGACCGGTTGGCCACGACGCGGCCGAGGCGCTGCAGTTGGGCTGGGGCCTGGGCGCGTATCGCTTCACCCGCTACAAGGCCACCGCCCGCAAGCCGGCGCGGCTGGCCGTCGAGCCGGACCCGGCGATCGTCGACCTGATCGCCGCAACCGCGCGCGTGCGCGACCTGGTCAACACCCCGACCGAAGACATGGGACCCGAACAGATGGAGGCGGTGGTCGGCGACATCGCCGCCGCGCATGGCGCCACATTCGAAAGCATCGTCGGCGACGCATTGCTGGCGCGGAATTTCCCCGCCATCCATGCCGTGGGCCGCGCCTCGCACCGCGCGCCGCGCCTGCTGCACCTGCAATGGGGCGACGCCTCGCACCCGCATGTGGCCATCGTCGGCAAGGGCGTGTGTTTCGACACCGGCGGCCTGGACATCAAGCCGGCCGACGGCATGCGCAACATGAAGAAGGACATGGGCGGCGCGGCGCACGCGATCGCGCTGGCCGAACTGATCATGGCGCGCCGGCTGCCACTGCGGATCACGCTGCTGGTGCCGGCGGTCGAGAACGCGATCGGCCCCGACGCGCTGCGACCGGGCGAGGTCATCGCCACGCGCAAGGGCATCAGTGTGGAGATCGACAACACCGATGCCGAGGGTCGTCTGGTGCTGTGCGACGCGCTCGCCTACGCCGCCGAGCAGTCGCCCGGCACGCTGCTCGATTTCGCCACGCTGACCGGTGCGGCGCGTATCGCGCTGGGGCCCGACCTGCCTGCGCTGTTCGCCAACGACGATGCCCTGGCCGCCACCTGGATCGCCGGCGGCGAGGCCACCCGCGACCCGGTCTGGCGCATGCCGCTGTGGCGGCCGTACCTGCGCTATCTGACCAGCGGCATCGCCGACATCGCCAATGCCGGCTCGCGCATGGCCGGCAGCGTTACCGCGGCGCTGTACCTGGAGCGCTTCGTGCCTGGCGACCTGCCCTGGGCGCACCTGGACACCTACGCCTGGAACGACAGCAGCCGTCCGGGCCATCCGCAGGGCGGCGAGGCGCTGGGCCTGCGCGCGGCCTGGGCGATGCTGCAGGCGCGCTGCGGCTGACCGACCGCAGGCCGACGGCGTGGCGGCAACCCCGCGTCGTCAGCGCAGCCAGCCGCGCCGTGCGGCCGCGCGCGCGAACAGCCAGATCGAGCCGATCACCAGCACCAGCAGCAGCGGCATTCCAGGGCCGGTCGGAAACAGCGCGGGCTGCAGCGCCAGGCCGGCCCCGACCAACGCCGCGACCGCGACGAAGGCCGCAAGCAGCATCGGCACCGCCCAGCGGCGGGCCAGCAGCAGCGCGACCGAACCGGACGTGCCGGCGACCACGGCCAGGCCGGAGACGAGATCGAACCAAAACGGGATCGCGGTCGCGGCGGTCTCAGCCTGCGCCGGCAGCGTGGCCAGCCGCAGCATCAGCAGCAACAGGCCGAACAGGTACCACAGCAATGCGATGAGGGCGACGACACGGCCGCCCAGCGGCATCGAGGATGGGATCACGGGGCCTTCCGGCAGACGTGCACAGGTGAGCACGGGCCATCGAGGCTAGCAGCCCGCCGTCGTCGCGCACACCCTGTCGCCGTTGCCTGACCGCATGCGGCCGTCGCTACAGCCAGCCTTTCTGGCGCGCGAGCCGATAGGCCTCGATGCGGTTGCCGGCGCCCAGCTTGCCGATGGCCTCCGACAGATAGTTGCGTACGGTGCCATGGGAGAGCTGCAGCCGCGCCGCGATCTGGGTCGCATCCAGGCCCTCGCCGGCAAGCCGCAGGGCCTGCCGTTCGCGCTCGCTCAGCGGATCGGGCTCGCTCCAGGCCTCGAGCGCGAGTTGCGGGTCGATCGCCCGCCCGCCGTCGTGGACCCGGCGCAGGGCCTGGGCGAGTTGCTCGGCCGGCGCATCCTTGAGCAGATAGCCGCCGACGCCGGCATCGAGCGCACGGCGCAGGTAGCCGGACCGCGCGAACGTGGTGACGATGACCACGCGCACCGGCAGCCCATGGCGCTGGATGCGCTGCGCAAGCTCCAGTCCCGTGAGACCGGGCATCTCGATGTCGGCGACCAGCACGTCCGGTGCCAGCCGCTGCAGTGCGCGCCAGGCCGATTCGCCGTCGCCGACGCTGCCGACCACGGTCAGGTCGTCTTCCAGATTCAGCAGTGCGGCCAGCGCGCCGCGCAGCATCGCCTGGTCCTCCGCAATGAGGATGCGCAAAGGTGCGTCGGCGGTGGGCATGCGCGGCATGGCGCGACGTTAGCAGGCGCCGGCGCGCAGGCGCGCCCCGGGCGCGGGCTGCAACGGAATGCGCGCATCGACGCAGGTGCCACCGGCGCCGCCCTCCACGTGCAGGCGACCGCCCAGTGCCTCGATGCGTTCGCGCATGCCCGACAGGCCATTGCCCGGCACGATCGCACCGCCGCGGCCGTCGTCGACCACCTGCAAGCGGATCGCATCGCCCTCGCGCGAGAACGTCGCCTGTGCGCCGTGCGCACCCGCGTGGCGCTGCAGGTTGGTGACCGCCTCGCGCAGCGTCATCGCCAAGGCCGTCTCCACCTCGGGCGGCAGGCCTGCATCGGCGACGTTGGCATGGAGCACGTAGTCGAACGCGATCCCGTCGGTCTCGAGCAGCAAGCGCGACGACGCGAGTTCGGCGGCGAGCCCGGCCGCGCGGATGCCGCTGACCGCCTGGCGCACCTGCGCAAGCGCATCGCGCGCGATGCCGCCGACCTCGCCGATCTCGCGGCGGGCGCCGTCTGGATCGCGCTCCACAAGCCGCGACGCAAGATCGGCCTTCAGCGCGACCATCGACAGCGTGTGCCCGAGCAGGTCGTGCAGATCGCGCCCGATGCGCTCGCGCTCGGCGACCGCGGCCAGGCGCCGGACCTCGTCGTGCGACAGCCGCAGTGCCGCATCCTGTGCGTGCCGCAGACGGTCGACGTGCACCAACATGCCGATCACCCCGGTGGTGAGCGGCATCCAGGCCAGCGCCGTCCACGGATAGCCGAGCCAGCGCGCCCAGATCAGCAACCCCGCATTGAGCGCCGCCAGCGTCAGCGCATAGCGCCACACCGACCCGCGCGACAGCGTGCCGAGGAAGACGCAGCCGAACACGAAATAGCTCAACCCCGACACGTACCAGGGCAGCATCGCCAGACACATCGCGATCATCGCCGCCGCGCACCAGGGCGCGCGGCGCGGCGGCAGGACCAGGGCGCCGACGAACAGCGCCAGGAAAGCCGGATACGACAGCAGCGTCAGCATCAGCCAGCGCAGGTCGTAGCCGCGCGGTGAGAACATCGGCACCACGAACACCCAGATCGACCACAGCGCGTGGATGCCCTCGCTCCACGCTGGCCGGCCCTGGCGCAAGGCCAGCCCGAGTACCGAATCGGGCGCCGGGCGCAACCCTGCGATGGGCCGGAGGCATGCGTTGTCGGTTATCTGGGCGCTCACGGCCGCCAGCGTAACCGGCCCGGCGGGCGGCAGGCGATCTGCGTCCACGCCGTCAGCCCACCCGCGCCAGCCGACGCAGCGCGAGCCCTGCGCACACCAGCGTCGTCGCCGTCAGCACCGCGATGTGGCCGCCGACGCCGCGCCCGGCATCGGCCCCCAGCACTGCGAGCGCGAGCTGGCTGTGGTGGTAGGCGGGCCACAGCGGCGCCAACTGCGCCAGCGCATCGGGCAGCATCGACAGCGGCAGCCACAGCCCCGACAGAAAGGCCATCGGCAGGAACAGCAGGTTCGCCCAGGCCGGCGCGGCGTTGGCGCTGGCGACGCTGCCCAGCAGCAGGCCGATCGCGCAGAACGGCAACGCGCCAAGCACGGTGACCGCCCACAGCTGCGCCCATTGCGCGGGCGCCAGCGACACACCGCCGAACGTCGTGGCCAGCGCCGCCAACTCCAGCACGATCACCAGCGAGAACAGCAGCGCGATCGCGGCTCGCGCCACCAGCCAGGCGCCCCCCGGGGCTGGCAGCGCGCGTTGCAATGCAAAGAACCCGCGCTCGCGGTCGATCGCCAGCGTCACCGAGCACCCGAACAGGCCCGCGCCCATCGCACCGAACACGCCATACGTCGCCAGCAGATAGCGGGCGACCTCGGCACTGCCCCGGTTGCCGCCGAGCACGAGCCCGAACATCGCGTAGAACAGCGCGGGAAACAACAGCGTGGGCAGCACGTACATCGGTTCGCGCAGCAGCCGCAGCAGTTCGCAGTGCACCGTCTGCGCCACCGCGCGCACCATCGGGGCCCGCCTGACCGACGCATCGCGCCGTGCCTGCGCGCTCATGCGCCTGCTCCCGCCTGCGCCTGCCCAGGCAGGGCCGTCAGCGCCTCGGCCAGGTCCGCGCTGCGCACCTCGAGCCCACTGACCTGCGGATCGGCCTGCAGCAGCCTGCGCACCATTGTGTCCGCGTCGTCGGCCATGATCGTCAGGCGGCTCCCCGTCCGACTCACCGACGCGACCCCCGGCCAGGTCACGATGGCGCTTTCCGGCAGCGCGCTGTCGCAGGCGACGCGCCGCTGCGCGACCCGCGCCCGGACCGCATCGACACTGCCGGCAACGCAGACGCGGCCTGCAGCCAGCACCACGACACGATCCGCCAGCGCTTGCGCTTCGGCCATGTCGTGCGTGGTCAGCAACACGCCCACCCCATTGGCCACTAGAGCGCGGACCGCCTGCCAGACCTGCTGCCGGGCATCGTGGTCCAGGCCGGTCGTGGGTTCGTCGAGGAACAGCAATTGCGGATGCCCGCACAACGCCAACGCGAACTGCACGCGCCGTTGCTGCCCGCCCGAGAGCCGGCCATAGCGGCGCGCCAGCAGCCCCTCGAGTCCGGCCAGGGCGACGCAGTCCGCCAGGCTGCGCGGCGCTGGATACCAACTGCGCACCAGCGCCAGCAATTCGCCGACCCGCAGCCGCTCGGGCAACTGCGCCTGCTGCAGCATCACGCCGATCTGCCGTCGTGCGACCGGGTCGGCAGGCGGGCGGCCGAACAGCCGGGCCTCGCCCCGGTCGGCGGGTTGCAACCCGAGCAGAACGTCGATGGTCGTGGACTTGCCCGCCCCATTGACGCCGAGCAGCGCGGTGACCTGGCCGGGCGGCACCGCCAGGTCGACGCCGTCGAGCGCGCGAACGCGCCCGCGGTCACGCGTGACACCGCGCAGACACGCGAGCGGATCAACGACGGCAGGTGCAGATGCGTTGGCGATCGCGGACATGGACATCGTCGTGTCTCCTTCTGACGGGCGCCCAGTCTCGGCGTCGGGCTGGCGCGGCATCAGGCGCAAACGTCAGCACGATCGTCTGACAGCTGTCACGTGCCGCCGGCGCCTGCGGGGCGGCAGACTGTGCCGATGCGGCCCCCTCGGCCGGCCATGGCCGCCGGCAGATTGGAAACCGTCGTCCCCCGCGGTCACACTGGCCGCGGTTCTCCCGTCCAGGCTCCGATGAACACGAACGCAGACCTGCTCAAGGAACTCCGCATCGACCGCAGCGCCCCGCCGCCGTCGCGTCGCCGCCTGTGGATCGGGATGGGCGTCGCGGCCGTGGTCGCGCTCGTCCTGCTGCTCGCGGCCTGGCTGCTGGCGCCGCGCGCGATCGAGGTCGAGACCACGGGGGTGGCCGCGGCCAGTGCACCGGGCAGCGCTGGCGGCTCGGTCCTCGACGCCAGCGGCTACGTCGTCGCCCGCCGCATGGCGACCGTGTCGGCCAAGATCACCGGCCGCGTGCGCGAGGTACGGATCGAGGAAGGCCAGCACGTGCAGGCCGACGAGATTCTCGCCACCCTCGACCCGATCGACGCCGATGCCCGGCGCGATCTGTCCGCCGCCCAGCTCGAGGCCGCGCGCAGCCAGGTCGCCGGCGTGCAGGCGCAGTTGACCGAGGCCGCCGCCAACGCCGAGCGCCTGCAGGCCCTGGTCGGCCAGCAACTGGTGTCCAAAGCGCAGTACGAGCAGGCCGTCGCCCAGCGCGACGCCCTGCGTGCGCAGCTGGCCACCGCCCGCCGCAACGCCAGCGTCGCCGACGAGCAATTGCGGATCTCCACGATCGGCGTCGACGACACCCTGGTGCGCGCGCCGTTCTCCGGCGTGGTCATCGCCAAGGCCGCGCAGCCGGGGGAGATCGTGTCGCCGCTGTCGGCCGGCGGCGGCTTCACCCGCACCGGCATCGGCACCATCGTCGACATGGATTCGCTCGAGGTCGAAGTCGATGTCGGCGAGTCGTACATCGGCCGGGTGTCGCCGGGCATGCCGGTCGAGACCACGCTCAACGCCTATCCCGACGGGAAGATTCCCGGCAGCGTGATCGCGATCGTGCCGACCGCCGACCGCGGCAAGGCAACGGTGAAGGTGCGCATCGCGCTCGACGCCAAGGACGCGCGCATCGTGCCGGACATGGGGGCGACGGTGAGCTTCCTTGAGCAGGCGCGCCCGGCCCAGGACGCCGATGCGCCGCGGTTGTCGCGTGTGCCGGCGACCGTGCTGGCCGAGCGCGATGGCGCTCAGGTGGTGTTCGTCATCGACGGCGACGTCGTGCGCCAGCGCACCGTCGAACTGGGCCAGCGCATCGGTGGCAATGTCGAGATCGCATCCGGGGTGGCGCCCGGCGATGTGCTGGTGGTCGATGCGCCCGATGCACTCGCCGACGGCAGCCGCGTCCGGGTCAAGGACTGACCCACTGCAAGGCGCATTCGCGCAGATGGTGCGACCGACGACAACACGCTGCGCGCCTTGAGCAGCACCGCAATTTCCAGATCACGAAAGGGGGAATGACGATGGCACTGGTGTCGATCCGCAACCTCACCAAGTCCTACCAGCGCGGTCCCGAGCGGGTCGAGGTCCTGCACGGCGTCGATCTCGATATCGCCGAAGGCGATTTCATCGCGCTGATGGGCCCCTCGGGTTCGGGCAAGACCACGCTGCTGAATCTGATCGGCGGGCTCGACACGCCCACCGGCGGCGAGATCTCGGTCAACGGCGAGCGCATCGATCGGATGGGCGGCGGGCAACTGTCGAGCTGGCGCAGCCGCAACGTCGGCTACGTGTTCCAGTTCTACAACCTGATGCCGGCGCTGACCGCGCAGAAGAACGTCGAGCTGCCGCTGTTGCTGACCAAGCTTTCGGGCGCGCAGCGCAAGCGCAACGCGCAGATCGCGTTGACCCTGGTCGGGCTGTCGGACCGCACCTCGCACAAGCCCAACGAACTGTCGGGTGGCCAGCAGCAGCGCGTGGCGATCGCACGCGCGATCGTCTCCGACCCGACGCTGCTGATCTGCGACGAGCCGACCGGCGATCTCGACCGGCAATCGGCGCAGGACATCCTGGGCCTGCTGCAGACGCTCAACCGCGAACACGGCAAGACCATCGTCATGGTGACCCACGACCCGAAGGCCGCCGAGTACGCCAGCCACACGTTGCATCTGGACAAGGGCACGCTGGTCAGCGAGCACGCAGCGGCGGCTTGATCTGAAGCCCTTCCCGCACGCGGGGGAGGGTTGGGTGGGGGCAAACGATCAGTTCGATGAAGAACACCCGCACGCATTGTGCGGGCCGCACTTCTCCGCGATCCGATCCCTCACCCCCATCCCGGCCTTCCCCCGCTAGCGGGGGAAGGTGCGAAGCCATCACCGAATTCCTGAACTACACCGGCAGGACATCCCATGAAATACCTGCATCTGGTCTGGGCCGCGCTGATGCGCCGCAAGACCCGCACCGCGCTCACCGTGGCGTCGATCGTCGCCGCCTTCCTGCTGTTCGGTCTGCTCGATGGCATCCGGGTGGCGTTCGAGCAGCTCGGAAAGAATGCCGATGGCGCGCAACGCCTGCAGACCTCGTCGCGGCTGTCGTTCATCGAGACACTGCCGCAGGCGCTGGGCAAGCGCATCGAGCTGGTCGACAACATCGAGGCGGTGACCTACGCCAGCTGGTTCGGCGGCACCTACCAGGGGCCGCGCAACCAGATCTTCAGCTTCGCGGTCGCGCCCAACTATCTCGACCTGTATCCGGAGATCGACGTCGCGCAGGCCGAGCGCGACGCGTTCGCGAACACGCGTACCGGCGTGTTGGTCGGCGAGAAGCTGATGCAGCGCTTCGACTGGAAGCTCGGCGACCGCATCCCGCTGCAGTCGTCGATCTTCCCCAACAGCGACGGCTCGATGAACTGGTCGTTCGACATCGTCGGCGTGCTGCGCAACCGCGGCGGCAAGCAGGGCGGTTTCAACGACCAGATGCTGCTGATGCACTATGACTACTACGCCCAGTCCACGCCGTACGTGGACAACGAGGTGGGCTGGTACGTCAGCCGGGTGTCGGACGTGCGCCGCGCCGATCGCGCCGCCAAGGCGATCGACGCGTTGTCGGCCAACTCGCCCAACGAGACGCGCACGATGACCGAAGGCGCGGCGATCGCCTCCCAGCTCAAGCAGATGGCCGACATCGGCATGATCGTCAGCGCGATCATGGGCGCGGTGTTCTTCACCCTGTTGCTGCTGACCGGCAACACGATGGCGCAGGCGGTGCGCGAGCGCACCTCGGAACTGGCTGTGCTCAAGACGATCGGCTTTTCCAGCACCAGCGTGTTGATGCTGGTGCTGGCCGAATCGATGGTACTGGTGGTCTTCGGCGGCGTGCTCGGCCTGGGCCTGGCGGCCGCGGCCAGTGCGGTGCTCAACCTCGTGGCCGGGGACATGATCCGCCTGCCAGGGATCGAGTGGCGCAGCTGGCTGTTGGGGCTGGGCCTGATGGGCGCGATCGGCCTGGTCGTCGGCGCACTGCCGGCGCTGCGCGCGATGCGCCTGAACATCGTCGATGCCCTCGCGGGCCGCTGAGGAGACCGCCATGCATCCGTTGCTCAAATCCCTGCTGCAGAACGCCGCCCTGGGCGCGGCCCTGCTCGTCGCGCTCGTCGTCTGGATCCTGGCGCCGTGGTACGTGCTGCTCGCGGCCGCGCTCGCGGTCGCGCTGTGGATGAGCCTCAGCCGCGGTGGGCGCCAGGCGGCGTCGGTCAGCCACGTCGGCATCAGCACGCTCGGCCAGCGGCTGGGCGCCTCGTCGGTGGTGGTGATCGGAATCGCCGGCGTGGTCGCGGTGCTGGTCGCACTGCTGTCGATGGCGGAAGGTTACCGACAGACCGTCGGCAGCACGGGCGATGCCACCAATGCGATCGTGCTGCGCGGCGGCTCGATCGCCGAGGTGATGTCCACGCTCGACCGCGCGACGATCAACACGGTCATGCAGGCACCGCAGATCGCCCGCAGCGCCGACGGCCGGCCGCTGGCCTCGCCCGAGCTCGTCGTCGCCGCGACGCTGCCGCTGCGCGGCGGCGCGCCCGACGAAGACGGCAGCGTGCAGTTCCGCGGCGTCGGCGACATGGCCTTCCAGGTGCGGCCGAAGCTGCGGATCGTCGACGGGCGGATGTTCGAGACCGGCAAACGCGAACTGGTGGTCGGCAAGGGCGCACGCAAGCAGTTCGCCGGACTCGACCCGGGCCAGTCGATCCGGCTGGGCAGCGACACCTGGCAGGTGGTCGGGACGTTCGAGGCGGGCGATGCGACCGACTCGGAGATCTGGGCCGATGCCGAGGTCGTCGCGACCACCTACCGCCGCGGTTCGACGCGTGCGTCGATCACCGCGCGGTTGACCGATCCTGCTGCCTTCAACGCCTTCAAGGCCGGCCTCGATGCCGATCCGCGCACCCAGGTCGAGGTCAGCACCACGCTGGACTACTTCGCCAAGCAGTCGGAGGGCATGTCCAAGGTGCTGCGCGTCATCGGCATCGTCGTGGGCTCGATCATGGCGGTCGGCGCGGTGTTCGGCGCGCTCAATACGATGTTCGCGACGGTCGCGGCGCGGGCGCGCGAGATCGCGACCCTGCGCGCGATCGGCTTCCGCGGCTTGCCGGTCGTGGTCGCGGTCATGCTCGAGACGATGCTGCTGGCGCTGCTGGGTGGCCTGCTCGGCGGCGCGATCGCCTGGCTGCTGTTCGACGGCTACGGCGCCTCGACGCTCGCCGGCGGCGTCGGCCAGATGACGTTCGAGTTCCGGGTCACGCCCGCGCTGTTGTGGGGCGGGCTGAAATGGGCACTGGCGATCGGCTTCGTCGGCGGGCTGTTCCCGGCGGTCCGTGCGGCGCAGCTGCCGGTGACCACCGCGCTGCGTGCCGGATGAGCGGCGGCGATCCGGCCACGCTGTCGAACACGGACCTGCAGCGCGAGATCCAGGCGCTGCAGGCCCGCGCGTTCGAGCGCTACGAGGACGCAGCGCTGCAGGCCGAGGCGGCGCCCGACCGCGCCGAGGCCATCTACGCCCGCGCCGAGCGCGAGACCGCGCCGTTGATTGCGCGCGCCAACGCGCTCAACGCCGAACGCGTCGCGCGCTATCGCCGACGCGCGGCGCGCTGGCGTCAGGCCGCAATCGCCGTGGCGGTCGTCGGCAGCGCCGTCGTCGTCTGGCTGCTTGCGACGCGCTAGCACGGCACCGCGCGACCGGGCGCACTCAGTCGTCGCGATCCAGCAGGCCGTCGGCCTGCGCCTGCCGGACATCCTCGGGCGTGTCGAGATCGCGCTGCAGCGCCGGCGCCTCCAGGCGGAACAGCCCGCCTTGCGGCAGCGCCGCGAGCAGCGCACCGAAGCCCCGATCGCCGTGCAACGCCTCGACCTGCGCGAACAGTGCCGACGACAGCACGGCCGGAATGCCCGGGCGATCGCCATGCAGCGTCGCCGCGCAGCCGAACGCCGCTTTCGCCCCGCCGACGAGCAACGCGCGCAGATGCGTCGCTTCGAGCGCAGGCTGGTCGACCCCGACCACCAGCACCGGTCCGGTATGTCCCTGCAGCGCGCGCGCCGCGGCGGCGAGACTCCCGGCAAGCCCCGCGCGCCATTCGGGCACGTCGCAGCGCTCGCCGGGTGCGGACGCCAGGGCGGCGGCGACCGCATCGCGATGGCCGCCCAGAATCACCACCAGCCGGTCGGGCGCGGTCTCCGCCGCGAGCCGCACCGCACGGACGACCAGCGGTTCGCCCGCACGACGCAACAGTTGCTTGGGCCGGCCCAGGCGCGTGCTGCCGCCGGCAGCGAGCACGACGGCGGCATGGCCGGCCGCGTTGCGCGGAGCGGCAGCAGGGCCCGCGGCTGCATTCGCATCGGAACTGGACATCGCGTCACTGTGCCAGAGCTTGCGCCCTGGGACGCCCGGATCGATGCGCTGAACGCGCACCGTCTGTCATGCCGTTGTCATCGGAGTGCGATAGCAGCGCCGCCGATCGGGTCGTTAGTCTGCGCGGCCGTTGTCGCTGCGGCCGTCCGATGCTCCGCCTTGCTGCCCTGCTGCTCGCCTGCCTGCTGGTCGCCGGGTTCTCGTCGTGGCCGGGTCTGGCGGCATCACACGCCGCCCATCTGGTCGCGCCCGACGGCGCATCGCCGCTGCTGCCGCAGGCACGCCTGGAGGCCGCTTACGCACGGCTTCCGCACCGCAGCGGTTATGTGGCCACCGCGTCGGGCGTGCCGCTGTTCTGGCGCGCGCTCGATCCAGGCGACTACCGGATGGACTACGCCTGGACACGCCCGCCGAGCGAAGCCGCGCCCCTGGAGGTGCACCTGGACTTCCAATCGCCGGTCGCGACCGGCGCCGCCCCGCGCGGCACGGTGGTGCTGCTGCATGGCTGGATGATGGACGGCGGTTCGCTGCTGCCGTGGTCGCTGGCGCTGGCGCAGGCCGGCTACCGCACGATCACACTCGACCTGCGCAACCACGGCCGCTCCGGCGCCGCGCCGTCGGGCTACGGCACACGCGAGGCTGCCGATGTCGTCGATGCGGTCGCCGCCTTGCGTGCGCGCGGCGAGGTGGTCGGGCCGCTGTCGGTGTTCGGCGTGTCCTACGGCGCAGCGACGGCGCTGTTCGCCGCGACCGATCCACACCTGGCGGCGCACCGAATCGTGGCCCTGGAGTCGTTCGCCCACGCCGGCGGCGCGATCCGCGCGATGGTGCCGCACATGCTCGCCGACGATACCGGCGACTGGCAGGCGCGGCTCACCCGACGCTGGCTGCGCTGGCGGGTCGATGCGGCGACGCTGGACACGGCGATCGTGCAGGCCGGCGCCATGTTGGACCTGCCGCTGGACGAGATCGATGTCGGCGCGGCGCTCACTCGCGTGCCCGGCTGCGTGCTGCTGATCCATGGCCGCGCCGATCGGCACGTCCCGGTCGCGCACGGCCGTGCGCTGGCCGCCGCCGCGCCGCGGGCGCGCTATCTCGAACTGGCCGGCGAGGACCACCTCAGCCTGCCGATGCAGCTCGACCTGCTGTTGCCGACGGTCGTCAATTGGCTGGACGCACCGACGTGCCCTGCCCGCGCGCGCGTTGCGCCGGCCAAGGCCTGATCCGCGCTCAGGCCTGTTGCGCGACGATCCGCCGGCGCGCCTGCAGATAGCCGTCGACCGCGAAGATCACCAGCCCGGCCCAGATAAAGGCGAAGCCGGTGGCCCGGTCGGCGCCGAACGCTTCGCCAAAGAAGAACACGCCCAGCAGAAGTTGCAGCGTCGGACCGATGTACTGCATCAGCCCGACCACCGTCAGCGGCACCCGCCGCACCGCGTAGGCGAAGCAGATCAGCGGAATCGCGGTCAGCGCGCCGCCCATCACCAGCAGCACATCGGTGAGGCCGCCCCAGCGCAGCGAGAAGAAACCGCCGCCACCCCGCAGTTCCAGCCAGGCCAGCGCCAACAGCGCCGGCCCGAACACGAACAGGTTCTCCACCCCGAGGCCTCTGACCGCCTCGACCGCCGCGAACTTGCGGATCAGCCCGTACAGCGCGAACGAGCCGGCCAGGCACAGCGCAATCCACGGGAAGCTGCCGTAGTTGAAAGTCAGCCACAGCACGCCGCAGGCCGCCAGTGCAACGGCGATCCATTGCGGCCGCGACAGCCGCTCGCGCAGGAACAGCACGCCGATGACCACGTTGAGCAGCGGGTTGATGAAGTAGCCCAGGCTCGCCTCGACGACATGCCCGCTGTTGACCGCCCACACGTACAGGCTCCAATTGCCGGCGATCAGCACGCCCGACAGCGCCAGCATGCCGGCCAACCGCGGCTGGGCGATGGTCTCGCGCAGCCAACCGCGTCCATGGCGCAGCGTCAGCCACGCGGCCACGAGGATCGCGCACCAGATCGCCCTGTGCAGCACGATCTGCAGCGACGGCACCTCGCGCAGCAGATGCCAGTACATCGGCATCAGCCCCCAGATCACGAACGCCGCGGCGGCGATCCATGTCCCGCGACGGGCTTGCACGGCGTCGTTCATGCCTCGTCTCCGGCGGCGACGGGCGTGGGCGCCTTGCGCGCACGCCCGAGCGTGATTGCCACCACCGCCGCCAGGATCACCGCCATCGCGCCCAGGTCGTGCGCGGTGAACCGCTCGGCGGCCAGCCAGGCGCCGAGCACCACCGCGATCGCCGGATTGACGTAGGCGTAGCTGCTGGCCAGCGTCGGGCGGACGTTGTGCAGCAGCCACACGTAGGCGGTGAAGCCGACGATCGAGCCGAACGAGGCGAGATAAGCGAGTGCAAGATGGCCCTTGGGGGTCGGTGGCACGTCCAGCCGCTCGCCCAGCAGCAGGCCGGTCGCGAGAATCAGCACGCCACCGGCGAGCATCTGCGCGGCCGCGGCCATGAACGGCGACGGCAGGTCGCGGCCGCGGCTCCAGACCGAGCCGAACGCCCAGGCCAGCGGCGCAATCAGCAGCGCGACCAGGCCGGCCGGCGTCGAGGTCAGCGAGCTGCCGGCGTTGAGCCACACCACGCCGACGAAGCCGATCGCCAGGCCCGCCCATTCGACAGGACCGGGCCGCTCACCGCGCAGGACCGAGAACAACGCCACCCAGATCGGCACCGACGCCACCGCGACCGCGGCCATGCCCGACGACACGCTCTGCTCGGCGATGCAGACCATGCCATTGCCCAGCCCCAGCAGCAACACGCCCATCGCAATCACGTTCGGCCACTGGCCGCGCGTCGGCGCCGGCACGCCGCGCAGGCGCAGCACGGCGTACATCAGCGCACCAGCGGCGATGAAGCGCGAACCGGCCATCAGCAGCGGCGGATAGCCGCCTTCCAGTGCGAAGCGGATCGCAAGGTAGGTTGAGCCCCAAACCACGTACACGGCCGCCAACGCCAGGCCGATGGCCAGTACCGACGCCGGACGCACACCGGACGCGTTGCTCATGGGGGCAGTTCCGAAAGAGAGGGCAGACCCGCATCAGCGGTCCGCAGATTCTACGCCGCGCGCCCGTTGCATGGCTGGAATGGCGGTGTTGCATGGCGCAGCGTTGCTCCGGTGCGACTGCGACGGCGCGAGCGCCTGCCCTGCCTGTGCAAGCCTGCTTGCGTGAGCAGCGCCGCGCATCGGGCTGAGAGCCGCGTCATGGCGCCCCGCCACCCGGATCCGAGCGCCCAAACGAAAGCCGCCGCGACAGGCGCGGCGGCTTTCCTCGAGCGACTGCTGTGGGGACTCAGCGCGCCCAGCGGCCGGGGCCGGTCGACTCGGGCAGCACCGAGGCCGAAAGCTTGCGGTCGTTGTTGAGCAGGCGCACAGCGTCGGCCAGGATCGCCGACGCTTCGCGCAGCAGCGGGTCCGGGCGTTCCTCGGCCGCCTTTTCCAGGCGGGTCTGCTGTGCGATTGCGCGCTCGCTCGCCTGCAGGCCGTCATCGTCGGAATCCTCGGCCAGCGGGTCGAGTTCCAGGCCCAGCGCCTTGCGCTCTTCCTGGCGCTGCGCACGCTTGGCGGTCTGGCGGTCGCGCTCGGTACGCCGCTCGGCCTCATTGAGCGAGACCCACTTCTTCTCGCGCTCGGCACGGAACTCGGCGATGTCCTCGGCCCACCACTGGAATTCCTTGTCGGTGGCGACACGGGTCTGGTGGCGCTGTTCGAGCTGGGGCAGCAGCGCGCCGAAGTTGCCGTACTGGGTGTGCGGCACGGCGGCGATGCGCGACCACGGCAGGGCGTTGTCGTAGGTGCTCTCGCCGAACTCGGTCGCATCCACCGTCACCGGGAAGTGGATGTCCGGCTCGACGCCCTTGTTCTGCGTGCTGCTGCCGCCGGGCAGGAAGAACTGCGCGATGGTCAGCTTGACCTGCCCGTAACGCTTGTTCTCGTTGGCCGGCCAGCGATCGAGATCGACCAGGTTCTGCACCGTGCCCTTGCCGAACGTGGTCTCGCCGATGACCAGCCCGCGCCCGTAGTCCTGGATGGCGCCGGCGACGATTTCCGATGCCGAGGCCGAACCGCGGTTGATCAGCACGGCCAGCGGGCCGTCCCAGGCGACGCCGGGATCGCGATCGGCCTGCACGCCGACACGGCCGCCCGACTCGCGCACCTGCACGACCGGGCCTTGATCGATGAACAGGCCGGTCAGTTCGACCGCTTCGTTCAGCGATCCACCGCCGTTGTTGCGCAGGTCCAGCACCACGCCGTCGACCTTGTCCTGCTTGAACTGCTCGAGCAGGCGCGCCACGTCGCGCGTTGCCGAGGCGTACTCGCCGTTGCGGCTGCGGCGCCCCTCGAAGTCCTGGTAGAACGCCGGCAGCTTGATCACGCCGATACGCTTGTCGACGCCGCCTTCGGTGGCCGGCAGCGTCAGCGTCTCGGCCTTCGCGGCCTGTTCCTCCAGGCGCACGCGTGCGCGGGTGAGCGTGATGCGCACCGGCTCGCTGTCGAGCGTGGCCTCGGCGGGGATCACGTCCAGGCGCACCTGGGTGTCCTTGGGACCCTTGATCTTGTCGACGACATCGTCGATGCGCCAGCCGATCACGTCCTCCATCGGCCCGTTGGTGCCCTGGCCGACGCCGACGATGCGATCGCCGGGCTTGAAGCGGTTGCTCATCGCCGCCGGTCCGCCGGCGATGACCTCGCGGATCACCACCACGTCGTCCTGCTTCTGCAACTGCGCGCCGATGCCCTCGAGCGACAGCGACATGCTCTGGTTGAACAGCCGCGCAGCACGTGGGTTGAAGTAGTCGGTATGCGGGTCGATGACGCCGGTGTAGGCGTTGAGGAAGCTGCTGAAGGCGTCTTCGTCGTTGTAGGCGGCGACCGTGTTCGCCTGGTTGAGGTAGCGCCGATCGAGCGTCTTGCGGATCTCGTCGGGCTGCTTGCCCGCCAGCTTCAGGCGCAGCCAATCGTTGCGCACCGACTGCCGCCACAGGGTGTCGAGCTCGGCGCCATCGGCCGCCCACGCAGCGTCCTTGCGGTCGTATTCCCAGCGGTCGTTGCCGCTGAAGTCGAAGATGTCCTGCGAGAGCAGGTTGCGGGCCTGCGCGGTGCGCTCGGCGACGCGGGTCTTGAACAGCGCGAAGATCTCCAGCGCCGGGGCGATGTCGCCGTCGCGCACCGCCGCGCCCATCTTCGGCCGAAGGGCCTCGAAGCGGGTGATGTCCTGCTGGGTGAAGAAGACCTTGCCCGGGTCCAGATTCTCGAAGTACCGGTCGAAGATCTCGCTCGACATGCCGGCATCGAGCGGACGGGGCCGGTAGGCGTAGCGGCTGTCGGACAGCAACCCGTAGACGAGCTTGGAGGCTGCGACCTGATCCACGTTGGGCGCCGCCGGGACCTCGGCGATGGCGTCGGGCCTGGCCATCAGCGCCAACGGCACCGCCAGCGCCAGGGCGATCAGTGAGCCGGAAACGACACGGGAAGCTTTCATTCGGTGTCCTGCGCTGCGGGTTCGGGAATCATGGACAGCTCGTTGAGCCTGTCGCGTGAATAGACGTGATGACAGTGCCGAAAGTTGCATGTCCGATGCAAGCCGGACGCGCGATCCGTTGTGTTGCAGACACCCGGCATCCCGCCGCAGCCCGGCGTTCACCCATTCGTCAGACTCGGCCCCGCGGGCCGGGCACGGCTCAGGCCGCGACGCCGGCTTCCATCGCCTGGCGATCGGCGTGGTAGGACGAACGCACCAGCGGGCCGGACGCGACGTGGCTGAAGCCCAGCGCCATGCCGTAGTCCTCGAGCGCCTTGAACTCCTCGGGGGTCCAGTAGCGCAGCACCGGATGGTGGTGCGCCGAGGGCTGGAGGTACTGGCCGATGGTGATCATGTCCACGTCGTGCGCGCGCAGGTCGCGCAGCGTGCCCTGCACCTGCTCCATGGTCTCGCCCAGGCCGAGCATGATGCCCGACTTGGTCGACACCTCCGGGTGCTGGGCCTTGAACTTCTGCAACAGGGTCAGCGACCACTGGTAGTCGGCGCCCGGCCGGACGTTGCGATACAGGTCCGGCACGGTCTCGACGTTGTGGTTGAACACGTCCGGCGGATCGGTCTGCAGGATCGCCAGTGCGCGCTCCATGCGGCCCTTGCCGCGGAAATCGGGCGTGAGGATCTCGATGCGGATGTTCGGCGACTGCGCGCGGACTTCGCGGATGCAGTCGACGAAATGCTGGGCACCGCCGTCGCGCAGGTCGTCGCGATCGACCGAGGTGATCACCACGTACTTCAGGCCCATGTCGGCGATCGTGTTCGCCAGGTTCCGCGGCTCGGACGCATCCGGCGGCTTGGGGCGGCCGTGGGCGACGTCGCAGAAGGAGCAGCGGCGGGTGCAGACCTCGCCCAGGATCATGAACGTCGCAGTGCCGTGGCCGAAGCACTCATGGATATTCGGACAGCTGGCTTCCTCGCAGACGGTGACCAGCCGGTTCTCGCGCAGCTTCGACTTGAGCGCGGCGACCGCGCCATTGGACGGAATGCGCACGCGGATCCACGACGGCTTGCGCAGCACCGGCGCCTGCGCGAACTGCACGGGCGAACGGGCGATCTTGTCGCCGGCGACCTGCTTGACGCCGGTCTCCAGCGATGCCGGCGGCGCGGACACCACCTGCAGCGGAATCGATTTGTCGGCGGTCTGGGTCATGGCGAAGGCATTGCGCGGATCGGGTCGTCCATTGTAGGCCCCCGCCCCCGCAGTGTCTGCGGCCGGCGGGAGACGCTGCGTGTCAGCGGGGCGGGACGGCCTCGGGAAGCGCTGGGGCCGGCGCATCCGCCAGATCCAGACCGAACTGCTGCGCCAGGTGCGCCAGCAGCACCGGCGCGACCGTCTCCATCGATGCGCTGCCACCCAGGTCGGCCAGCGAGATCACCTGCAGACCCTGGTAGCCGCAAGGATTGATCCGCTGGAACGGCTCGAGGTCCATCGCGACGTTGAACGCGAGCCCGTGGAAGGTGCGGCCCCGCCGGACACGGATGCCGAGCGCGGCGATCTTGGCATCGGCGACATACACGCCGGGGGCGCCTTCGCGGCGCACCGCCTCGATGTTCCAGTCGGCCAGCGTGTCGATGACCGCCTGCTCGATCCGGCAGACGTACTCGCGCACACCGACCTTCAGCCGCGGCAGGTCCAGCAGCGGGTAGACCACCAGTTGGCCGGGCCCGTGGTAGGTCACCTGTCCGCCGCGGTCGACCTGCACGACCGGAATATCGCCCGGCGCCAGCACGTGCTCGGGCTTGCCGGCCTGGCCGAGGGTGAACACCGGATCGTGCTCGACCACCCACAGTTCATCGCCGCTGCTCGCATCGCGGGCATCGGTGAAGCGCTGCATGGCCTGCCAGACCGGGATATAGGGCTGGCGCCCGAGCCGGCGCACGATCGCGGGGAGCGGCAGGGACACGTCGGTCATCCCCAAGCCCCCGCGAACGCCGGCACCAGGCCGCCCCGCGGCACGGATGCCCCTTGCAGGAACGCGCACAGGATCCTGGCGACCGGATCGTCGCCGGCCCGCTCGAGTCGGGCCAGCGCGCGGCGGTCGGTCTGGAGCTCGGCGAACGCCGGCGCCTCGCCGGCTTCCGGCGGCGCCTCGGCCCAGGCCATCGGCCAGTCCGGCAGCAGCGGGGCGGCACGCTCGGCGCGGACCAGCAGACGGACCTCGCAATGCCGCGGGTCGGCAGCGATCCGCGAGAACAGCGCATCGACCACGGCGGCGGGCCCCTCCAGCAACTGCATGAACAGCCCGTCGCGCAACGCCAGCAGGCCGCCGACACCGCGTTGCGCGTTGGCTTGGCGCGAATGCTGCAACAACGCACGCATGTCGGACGCGGTGAACTCGTACAGCTGCCCGCTGCGATAGAGCAACTGCCGGTTCACGCCCTGGACGCCCCGCGCGTTGAGTGCGGTCCAGTCACAGCGTCCACTTGACCTCGGGGTGCGCGCGCAGCGCTTCGTGCGCGGCGTCGTACTGGGCCCGCGTCTCGGCGCGGATGCTCAGGCGCACGGACACGTAGCGTCCGCCGCTCGAAGCACGGGTGTTCACCGTCTCGTGCAGCACGGCCACGCCGGCATCGCCGAGCAGCCGCGGCAGTTCGGTCTCCAGGCCGGCATCGGCGGCGCCCATCGCAGTGAGTTCGAACACGCCGGGAAACTGGAAACCGTGCTCGGGGTTATCTGATTTGATGTCCATCGACGGATTATCGGGGCTGTTGGCGCCGAACCCAAGCGATCGCGGTGCGAGCCCCCGCCCACAAAACCGGGGTGAGTGTGCAATTTCGCGCCGCGAAATTGCACTCTGAACCCGGTTCCGAACCCCGGCTCTACCCGGTTTCGAAACAAGAAAAGGCCGGCATGTGCCGGCCTTTTCGGTGACGCGTGGACTCAGGAGTTCCACCACATCAGAAATTCGTGCCACAGCCGCTTGAAGAAGCCGGCCTCCTCGACCGCCTCGAGCGCGACCAGGGGACGCTCCGCAATGACCTTGCCGTCGAGGACGACGCGCACGGTGCCGATCTGCTGGCCCTTCTCGATCGGCGCGACCAGGGTCTCGGGGATGTCCATCGATGGCTTGAGCTGCGCGTACTTGCCGCGCGGCATACTGACCAGCATCGGCTCGGCCACGCCCAACTGCACCTCGTCGGCCTTGCCTTTCCAGACCTTCTGCGTCGACACCGCCTTCTGGCCGTCGTAGACCGCGTGGGTTTCGAAGAAGCGGAAGCCCCAGTTGAGCAGCGCCAGCGAATCGGTGGCGCGCTGGGCCTCGCTGCTGGAGCCCATGACGACCGAGATCAGCCGCTGGTCGCCGCGCAGCGCCGAGGCCATCAGGCAGTAGCCGGCGCCGGAATGGTGGCCGGTCTTGATCCCGTCCACGCTGTCGTCGCGCCACAGCAGCCGGTTGCGATTGTGCTGAGTGATCGGCCCGACCGTGAATTCCTTGATCTTGTTGTGCGCATACTCCTTGGGATAGTCGCGCACCATCGCGCGGCCCAGGATCGCCAGGTCGTGCGCGGTCGAGTAATGCTCAGGACCGGACAGGCCGGTGGCATTGGTGAAGTGGGTGTTCTTCATGCCGATGCGTTCGGCATAAGCATTCATCAGCTGCGCGAACGCCTCCTCGCTGC
This sequence comes from Luteimonas sp. TWI662, assembly GCF_039673825.1. Classification (NCBI taxonomy): domain Bacteria; kingdom Pseudomonadati; phylum Pseudomonadota; class Gammaproteobacteria; order Lysobacterales; family Lysobacteraceae; genus Luteimonas; species Luteimonas sp. TWI662. Next base: position 37,405 of record NZ_JBDJMI010000002.1, read on the forward strand.
CGGCCACGTGTTCGGCCAGCGCAATCGCGGCGTCGTTGCCGGACTGCACGACCATGCCGATCTCCATATCCAGCAGCGGTGCGGTCTGGTTCACCGGGAAGCCGCTGTAGCTGCCGTCGGTGCCGGCGCCGCCCTTGCGCCAGGCGTTCTCGCTCATCAGCACCTGGTCGTCCGGCTTGACCTTGCCGGCCGCCATCTCGGCGGCGATCACGTAGCTGGTCATCACCTTGGTGATGCTGGCAGGCTCCACGCGCTCGTCGGCGTTCTCGCCGGCCAGCACCTGGCCGGTCGCGTAGTCCATCAACACCCAGGCCGTGCCGGTCACCTCCGGCGGCGGGGGTGTGGGCAGCGCATCGCTGAGTGCAGCGCCGCCCTGGGCGGCGGCGGCCGGCGCAGGCGCCGGTGCGGGTGTCGGCCGCGGCGCGGGGTCCTGGGCGACCGCAAGGCCGACCACCGCGGTGGCCATGGCGGCCAGCAACATGCGCGAAACGACGACAGGCACTTTCATCTGCAACGGAACTCCGGAATGCCCGCCGCGAGGGCCGGCGGAAAAATGGGAAGAAAAACGTCAGTCGCGCACGACGGTCGGCGCGCCAAAGCCCAGCCCGGCGACGCGCGAGGTCATCTCGGCGACGCGCGCAGCTTCGACCGGACCGACGCGCAGACGCCAGACCGGCTTGCCGGCGGCGGTACCGTCCTCGAGCTGGGCTGCGCCGATGCCGGCGCCGCGCAGCGTGGCGAGCGCACGTTCGGCATTGGCCCGGGCGCCGAATGCGGCGACCTGCAGCGTGACGCCACCCGACACCGGCGCCGCAGTCGGATACGTGGGCGTGGGCGTGGGCGCAGGTTTCGGGGCAGCGGCGACCGGGACCGGCACCGCTGCGGGAACAGTCGCGGCCGCGACGGCGCCATTGATCGGGACCTGACGCCCGTTCTCGAGCTTGAGCCCGCGGGCGGCGAGCCAGGCATCGAAATCGTCGGCGGTCATGACCTTGCCGTTCTGGTACATGTTGAACCGCCCGTCCGCCGCGCTGGGCTGCGGCAGTGGCGCGGGGCGCTCGCCGGCGCGCGCGCTGGCGATCGGCAGCGCCTCGACGATGGCATCGATCGTGCTCGCCGCCGGGCGCGGCGCGGCCGCGGCGACCGAGGCGTTAGGCGCGGCGGTCGGCGATGCCTGCGCGACGGCGCGGTAATCGTGCCGGGCGTTCTCGCCCGGACTCAGCGCGCGGACTTCGACCCGGCCGGTGCCGGCCGGATGGATCCCGATCTTGACCGCGGCGGCATAGCTGAGGTCGACGACGCGGCCGTCGTGGAACGGACCGCGGTCGTTGACCCGCACCACCACCGACTGCCCGGTGTCGAGGTTGGTCACGCGCGCGAAACTGGGCAGCGGCAGCGACTTGTGCGCCGCGGTGAACGCGTACATGTCGTAGACCTCGCGGTTGGAGGTCAGCCGGCCGTGGAACTTGGCGCCGTAGTACGAGGCGGTCCCGGTCTCGACAAACTCGCTGTGGTCGTCGAGTACGCGGTAGGTCTTGCCGAGCACCTGGTAGGGGCTGCGGTTGCCGATCTGAGAACGCGGCAGGTCCACGACCTCCGGCTCGGGAATCGCATCGACGTTGGGCAGGTAGTCGGGCAGGCTGTCGGGGACGCCGGGCCGGTAGAGGCCGCCTGCGGTGTAGTGCCCGCGGGTCCGGGGGTCTTCCTGCGCCGGCGCGTAGGGCGAAACCCGGCGCGCGCCGTGTCCGGACGACCCGGCAACCGGCGCTGCGACGCGTTCGCCGCCGGAGGCGGCCGCCGGCTTCTTGGGCGCGCCCGCGCAGCCGGCGAGCATCAGCAGTGCGGCCGCCGGCAGCAGCCAGCGGATCACGGGCCGACCCCCGCCCGGATCGCCTGGGCCAGCTGGTGCACCGAGAGCGAGTACATCGGCGAGCGGTTGTAGCGGGTGATCACGTAGAAATTGCGATACGCCAGCCAGTACTCGCTGCCCGCCTCGCCTTCCAGCGACAGCAGCGTGCCGCCCTCGGCGGTGGGCTCGCCAGGACGTGGCGTGTAGCCGCGCGCGGCAAGGTCGGCCAGCGGATACACCGGCTCCCAGTTCTCGGGCTTGAAGTCGGCGGCGCCGTCGGCGCGCTGCGCGCGCGCGACCACCGGCCCGCCACGCTGCCAGCCGTGGACGACGAAGTAGTTGGCGATCGAGGCGAACACGTCGGGCTTGTGGGTCAGCAGGTCGCGGCGACCGTCGCCATCGCCGTCCTTGGCCCACAGCCGATAGCTCGACGGCATGAACTGGCCCATGCCCATCGCGCCGGCATAGCTGCCCTTGAGCTCGCCGATCGCCAGCTGCGGCTCGGCCTTCTGCAGCGCGAACAACTGCGCCAGCTCGCCGGCGAAGAACGGCGCGCGCGGCGGGTAATCGAACGCCAGGGTGTAGAGCGCGTCGAGCACTTTCCAGCTGCCGGTCACGCGGCCGTAGCTGGTTTCCACACCGATGATCGCGACGATGTACTCGGCCGGCACGCCGCTGTCGGCGGCGACACGCTCGAGCGCCTCGCGGTTGTCGCGATAGAACGCCACGCCGCCATCGATGCGCGCCGGGTTGATGAAGATCGGCCGGTAATCGCGCCAGGGCCGCACGGCCTCGGCGGGGCGGCTGATCGCATCGAGGATCTTCTGCTGGACCTGCGCCTGCGCCAGTGTGGCGCGGATGTGCGCAGGATCGATTCCGTAGGTCGTCGCCGTGTAATCGACGAAATTCTCCACGCGTTGCGCGCGCGCGATCGCCGGATCGGTCACCGACGGCGGCGCGGCCGGTCGTTCCGGCGGCTGCGGCACCGAGGGCAGCAGCGCGCCCTCCGGGCGTCCAGGCTCGGCCAGCGGCGTGATCGCGCGGTAGTCGTCGGCCTGGGCTTCGGCGTGATTGGCAGGCGTCGCGCATGCCGCCAGTGCGAGCGGCAGCGCGGCCAGGGAGAGTCGGAAGAACGGGCGTCGGCTCATCGGCGGCGAGGGTAGCACGCGTGCACGCAACGCCAACACTGCACCGCCGTCATCGTTGTGACGCGGTCAGCGACGCCGGAGGCCACTCGCCTGCACCGCCATCACCACGCCGAAGCCCGCAAGCAGCGACACCGCCGCGGTCCCGCCGAAACTGAGCAGCGGCATCGGCACCCCGACCACCGGCAACAGGCCCGAGATCATGCCGCCGTTGACGACCACGTAGACCGACATCGCCAGGCCCAGGCTGCCGACCAGCAGCCGCGAGAAGCCGTCGCGCGCCTGGCTGGCGATCCACAGGCACCGGGCGATCACGAACAGGTAGAGCGCCAGCACGACCACGACGCCCAGCCAGCCGAATTCCTCGCTGAGCACCGCGAACACGAAGTCGGTCGTGTGCTCGGGCACATAGTTGAGATGGGACTGCGAGCCATCGCCCCAGCCCTGCCCGGTCAGGCCGCCCGAGCCGATGGCGATCCGGGACTGGATGATGTTCCAGCCCGTTCCCAGAGGATCGGACTCGGGGTCGAGGAAGGTCAGAATGCGGTCCTTCTGGTAGGGCTGCAGATACCAGAACCAGGCCGCGGGCGCGCCCACCGCGGCGACGGCAGCACCACCGACGAACCACCACCACGACAGGCCCGCGAGATACAGCGCGAATGCGCCGCCCGAGGCGACCAGCACCGCGGTCCCCAGATCGGGCTGCAGCAGCACCAGGCCGGTGGGCAGGCCGATGATCGCGGCCGCGACCGCGATCGCGCCCAGCCGCGGCGGCGTGGGCTGCTGTCCCAGCCACCAGGCGGCCATCATCGGCAGCGAGAGCTTCATCAACTCGGCCGGCTGCACATAGAACACGCCCAGGTTGAGCCAGTGCTGGCCGCTGCGGCCGGTGCCCACGAACAGCACCGCGATCAGCGGCAGCAGCGATGCGGCATAGGCCAGCGGCGTGAAGCGTCGAAGCTGCACGGCCGGAATCCGCGACAGCAGCCACATCGCCGCCAGGCCCACGGCGTAGCGCCCGGCCTGGGACCCGACCATCCCCATGTTCTTGCCGCTGGCGCTGTGCAGCACCGCCAGGCCGATGCCCATCAGCGCCGCCAGCGCCGCCAGCAACGGCCAATCGAGCGTCCGGCTGAAGCGCAGCCACAGATCCAGCAGCCAGCGCAGGATGATCTTCATCGCGGCGCCTCCGCACGCGCCGGCGCCGCGACCGCCGCTGGCGGGACCGTGCGCACGCCGTCGATCACGCCGTCGAAGGAGACCTCGCGCGCCAGCGCCGCCCCCTGGCCGGCGGCGGCGACCGCAGCCGGCACGCCTGTCGCCGGGTCCACCTCGACCTCGGGCATCTCGCCCAGCAGCCAAGCGTCGAAGATCCGGCGCGCGATCGGCGCGGCCGCGGTGCCGCCATAGCCGCCATGCTCGACGATCACCGCAACGGCGATGGTCGGATCCTCGGCCGGCGCATAGCCGACGAACAAGGCCTGGTGGCGCAGGTGGTAGGGCAGCGCGCGCGGATCGAGGCTGGCATTGCCGCGGCGGCTTACGCGCTGCGCGGTGCCGGTCTTGCCGGCCATGCGGTACTGCGCGCCGCGCGCCATCGCGGTCGCCGAGCCGCGCCCGTGGATCGTATTCATCATCCCCTCCTGGACGGCGCGCAGGTGGTCGGGGCGTTCGGTGATGCGCTCGCCGGCCGGGCGTGCGATCGCTCGCCACGGCGCATCGAAGCCGTCTCGCCGCTCGGCGGCCAGGTGCAGCGTGTTCAACGTGCCGCCATTGGCGATCGCCGCGGTGCCGCGCGCCAGCTGCAGCGCAGTCGCGATCCAGTAGCCCTGACCGATACCCGCGATGACGGTTTCGCCGGCATACCAAGGCTCCTTGCTGCGCTGGGCCTTGTAGCGCGGCGACGGCACCACGCCGGCGTTCTCGCCGAGCAGGTCGATCCCGGTCGGCTGGCCGAAGCCGTAGCGCGTCATGTACTGGTCGAACCGCTCGATGCCCATCTCGTAGGCGAGTTGGTAGTAGTAATAGTTGATCGAACGGGAGATCGAGTCGCGCAGGTCGGTCCAGCCGCCGCCGCGTCCCGCGTCGCGGTAGCCGCGCCGCTGGCCCGGGATGAAGAACTCGCCGGTGGAAAACACCCGGTGCTCGGGCGTGCGCAGGCCACTGTCGAGGCCGGCGAGCGCGACCAGGGGCTTGACCGTCGAGCCTGGCGGGCCGCCGCCCAGGACGTTGCGGTTGAACAACGGCCGCGCCGGGTCGTCCATCAGCCGGCGGTAGTCGGTATGCGAAATGCCGTTGACGAACAGATTGGGGTCGAAGCTCGGCAGGCTGACCATGCCCAGGATCAGGCCGGTCTTGGGCTCGACCGCGACCGCCGAGCCGTGCAGTCCGCCGAAGGCGAGCACCATCGCGCGCTGCAGGTCGGCATCGATGCTCAGCCGCAGGTCGGTGCCCGCGGTCGCCGGCACCAGGCCCAGCCGGCGCAGCGCGCGCCCCTCCACGTTGGTCTCGACCTGTTCGTAGCCGATCTTGCCGCGCAACTGCTCGTCGTAGTAGCGCTCCAGTCCGGTCCGCCCGGTCTGCGGGAACAACAGATGCGCCTGGCCGTAGCGCTCGATGTCGCTATCGTCGGTGCGGCCGACATAACCGATCACGTGCGCGAACAGGTCGCCGTAGGGGTAGTGCCGGTTGAGATAGGGCACGACCTCAACGCCAGGGAAGCGCCAGCGGTCGATCGCGAAACGCGCCATCTCGTCCTCGCTGATGCGCAGCTTCAGCGTCACCGGCCGGAACGAACGCTGCGCCTTGCGCTCGCGCTCGAAGCGCGCGATGTCGTCGGGCGACAGCGCGATGATGCGCGACAGCTCGGCGACCAGATGCCGGGGATCGCCGGCCTCTTCGGGGGTGACATCGAGCCGGTAGGCCTGCTCGTTGCTGGCCAGAATGCGGCCTTGCCGGTCGTAGATCAGCCCGCGACCGGGCACCACCGGACGCGGCTTGATGCGGTTGGCCTCCGAGCGCTTGGCGTAGACCTCGTGGTCGATCACCTGCAGTTTGAAGTACCAGCCGGCCAGCACCGCGAGCGCGACCACGACCAGGGCAAACCCCAGCAGCGCGCGACGCGCGAACGCAGCCGCCTCGGCGGCGTTGTTGCGCACATTCGAACGACGACGCCCGGCCACGTGCCGCTACGTCCGGCGCCCGAAGCGCAGTGCGTCCATGACCAGGTACAGCGGCGCCCACAGCAGCATGCCCAGCAGCGGCGCGATCCAGTACGTCCATGGCAGTTGCGGCAGGCCCAGCGCGCCGTGGATCGCAGCACTGACAATGCGGTCGTTGAGCAGCAGGCCGCCGACCGCCGCCGCCTGCTGGGCGACCGGGAAGAAGCGCAACTGCGAGCGGAAGCGCTGCAGGATGAAGCTCATCACCACCAGCCGCAGGGCCTGCTCGCCCAGCAGGCCACCGAACGCGAGATCGGCGATCAGACCGATGCAGAACGCCAGGCCCAGGCCAGCGCGGTCGGGGTCCTCGATCACCCAATAGGCGATCACCAGCGCCAGCCAGAACGGGCGCAGCGGCTGCAGGCCGGTCGGCAGCGGCAACAGGCCGAGCAGCAGCGCCGCCAACAGGCTCACCGGCAGCAACCAGGGCTTGCGACGGCGGATCATGGCATCGGCCCCGAGACCGGCGGTGTCGGTTCGGTCGCGGCCGGCGTCGCAGCGGCGGCGTCGCCCGCGCCAGTCTGCGCACCGCCTGCGGTGGCCTCGGCAGCAGCGGCGGCCTCCGCCCTGGCGCGCAATGCCGCCTCGCGCTCGGCCGCCGCCGCGTCCAGATCGGCGGTGGTCACCGGCACGACTTCGTCGCGCAGCAGCAACACGTCGCGCCCGCGGTCGAACTGCGCAGCCGGCGTCAGGCGCCCGATCAGGAACGCGCGGCTGTCGTCAGGCTCGAGCGAGGCGATCGTGCCGACCGGGAACCCCGGCGGGAACCGGCCACCCAGGCCCGAGGTCACCATCGCGTCGCCGACCTGGACATCGGCCGACAACGGGACGTTGCGCAGCAGCAGCGCATCGGGATGCCCGCTGCCGTAGGCGACCAGGCGCACGCCATTACGCGCCACGACCACCGGCACCGCATGTTCGAGATCGGTCACCAACAGCACGGTCGCAGTGGCGGACGTCGTCGCGATGACCTGGCCGAGCAGACCGCCGGCGTCGATGACGCTCTGCCCGGTGCGCACGCCGTTGCGGGTGCCGGCATCGAGCAGCAGCCGCTGCCGCGTCGGATCCTGGTCGACATCGAGGACCGGCGCCAGCTGCACGTCCAGATTGCCCTGCCCGACCGCGCCCAGCAGCCGGCGCAGGCGGGCATTCTCGGTCGCCTCGACCCGCAGCCGGGCCTGGCGGGCGTTGAGCACCAGCAGTTCGTTGCGCAACCGGCGGTTGTCCTCGGCCAACTGGGCGCGGGTCGCCGCATCGTTGCGCATGCTCGTGCCCAGACGCGACGGCAGGCCGGCCAGCCACCACAACGGCTGGACGATGATCGCCGCCTGGTGCCTGGCCTCCGACAGCCAGCTGCCGCGGTGGTCCATGACGATCAGCACGCACGACAGCGCCAGATAGGCCAGCAGCCGCAGCGTGCCGGACACGTCGCCAGATCGGGGAGCCGGTGAGCTGGAAGACGACATCGGGCGTGTTGTCCTGATGGAAGTCGATCATCAGTCCCGCGGCAGCGGGACGCCAGCGACCAGGGACCGGGCGGACGGCAGGGCGGGCCCCTCATGCCTGCCGCGAGGGCGGAACGCGCTGCCCTCGACCGAAGACATGCCGATGGCGCCGCGCGCGGTCAGTCCGCGAAGAACTCGTTGCCGTGCAGGTCCAGCAGTTCCAGCGCACGGCCGCCGCCCCGGGCGACGCAGGTCAGCGGGTCCTCGGCGACCTGCACGTGCAGGCCGGTGGCCTCGCTGATCAAACGGTCGAGGTCGCGCAGCAGCGCGCCGCCGCCGGTCAGCACGATGCCGCGCTCGGCGACGTCGGCGCACAGCTCGGGCGGCGTCTGCTCGAGCGCCTGCTTGACCGCTTCGACGATGCCCGACAGCGGCTCGCGCAGCGCGTCGAGCACCTCGTTGGAGCTGATCGTGATGACCTTGGGCACGCCCTCGGCCAGATGCCGGCCCGAGACCTCGATCTCGACCACGGGCTCCTGCTGGTAGGCGCAGCCGATCTCGAGCTTGATCCGCTCGGCGGTCGCATCGCCGATCAGCATGCCGTGGTTGCGGCGCACGTAGTTGATGATCGACTCGTCGAACCGGTCGCCGCCGATGCGGGCCGACTGCGAATAGACGATGCCATTGAGCGCGATGACCGCGACCTCGGTGGTCCCGCCGCCGACGTCGACCACCATCGAGCCGCGCGCCTCGGTCACCGGCATGCCGGCACCGATCGCCGCGGCCATCGGCTCTTCGATCAGCGAGACCTCGCGGGCACCGGCCTCGAGCGCCGAATCCTTGATCGCACGCTTCTCGACCTGGGTCGAGCCGGCCGGCACGCAGATCAGCACGCGGGGGCTGGGGCGCAGGAAGCGCGACTTGTGCACTTTCTTGATGAAGTGCTTGAGCATCTCCTCGGTGTACGTGAAGTCGGCGATGACGCCGTCCTTCATCGGGCGATGCGTGGTGATGTTGCCCGGCGTCCGGCCCAGCATCTGCTTGGCCTCGGCGCCGACCGCCGCGACGACCTTCTGGCCGGCGGTCCGGTCCTGGCGCACGGCCACGACCGACGGCTCGTTGAGCACGATGCCCTGGCCGCGGACGAAGATCAGCGTGTTGGCGGTGCCCAGGTCGATGGACAGGTCGTTGGAAAACAGGCCGCGGAACTTCTTGAACATCGGAAAAGGGCGTCCGTCAGAGGGGGCGACACAAGCGCGCTAGCCTAGCAAAAAAGCCGGTGCCCGCGGCGCCCCGAACGCCCTGCAATGCCCCCGACCAGACGCCCGGGGCGGCCCGCCCGCAGGGCTCGGGCCCGCAGTTCGGCCAGCCTGCGCCGCGTCCTGAGCGGCCCGCACGCGGCCCGGCGCGCACCGGGTTAACGTAAACTAACCGGCCTTTCGACGACGACGAGTTGCATGCGATGTCTGCATTGATCTGCGGTTCCCTGGCCTACGACACCATCATGGTGTTTCCGGACCAGTTCAAGAACCACATCCTTCCGGACAAAGTGCACATCCTGAACGTCTCGTTCCTGGTTCCGCGCATGCGCCGCGAGTTCGGTGGCTGCGCGGGCAACATTGCCTACAACCTGAAATTGCTCGGCGGCAACCCGATTCCGATGGGCACCGTGGGCCAGGATTTCGGCCCCTATCGCGAATGGTTCACCGAGCTGGGCATTACGCTCGATCACGTGCGCGAGATCCCCGAGCTGTTCACGCCCCAGGCGTTCATCACCACCGATCACGACAACAACCAGATCACCGCGTTCCATCCCGGCGCGATGATGCGCAGCCACGAGAACCACGTGAAGGACGTGCCCGGCGTGACCATCGGCCTGGTCGGCCCCGACGGCCGCGAAGGCATGCTGCAGAACGCGCGCGAGTTTTCCGAGGCCGGCACCCCGTTCGTCTTCGATCCGGGCCAGGCAATGCCCCTGTTCAACGGTGACGAGTTGCGCCAGTTCATCGAGCTGGCCGACTACGTGATCGTCAACGACTACGAGTCCAACCTGCTGCAGGAACGGACCGGCTGGGACGAGAAGGTCATCGCCGGCAAGGTGCGCGCCTACATCTGCACGCGTGGCCCCAAGGGTGTGGTGATCCATGCCGAGGGCCAGACCCACGACGTACCGCCAGCCCACGAGCGCCGCGTGACCGACCCGACAGGCTGCGGCGATGCATTCCGCGCCGGCCTGCTGTTCGGCATCGACAAGGGCTACGACTGGCTCACCATCGGCCGCATCGGCAACCTGATGGGCGCGCTGAAGGTCGAGCATCCCGGCACCCAGAACCAGCGCTTCGACTACGAGGAGTTCTCGCTGCAGTTCCGGCAGCAGTTCGGGTATTCGCTGGAGAGCAAGGGCGGCTGAGCGCGCCCCCTAGGCGCGGCGAGCCGGCTGCGCCTAGGGCAGGTCGCGACGCGGGTGGTCTGGTGCCCACGCGCGCCGACGAACGACATGCCGCATCGCGTCGCCTAATCGCGCGTCGATCCGCCGTGCTGTGCGATCCATGTTAGATAGGCGTCCAGCCAGCCCTGCATGAAATCGCGGCTGGCCTTGCCAAAGCCGCCGTCGTCGTCGAAGACGCCGTCCTTGGCGTGCAGGAAGACCTCGGGCTGGCCCAGGGTCGGCATGTCCAGGTAGGCGAGGATGTTGCGCAGGTGCTGCTGGGCGAGCGCCGAGCCGATGCTGCCGATCGAGGCCCCGAGAACGCCGGCCGGCTTGCCTGCCCACACGCTCTGGCCGTAGGGCCGCGAGCCGTGGTCGATCGCGTTCTTCAGTACGCCGGGCACCGAGCGGTTGTACTCGGGCGTGACGAACAGCACCGCGTCGGCGCCGCGCACCGTATCGCGCAGGCGCACGACCTGCGCCGAGGGTGCGTCGTCATCGTCCTGGTTGTAGAGCGGCAGGTCGCCGATCTCCACGTGCACGAACGTCGCACGGTCGGCGGCGAGACGTTCGAGGGCGTTGGCCAGACGGCGGTTGATCGAGGCCTTGCGCAGGCTGCCGACGAGCACGGCGATTCTGGGTGCGGGCATGGGGAACTCCTTGTGGGTGGAAGGGCGCGACTGGGGCATGGGCGACCAATGCCCCCACACCATGCCCCACGCATTCGGGGATCGGGATGAAATGAACAGCCGGCCAGGCGTCCCCCCGGCCCGGCAGGCCGAACGAAGCATCGCCACCCCGCCCAGCGGCACCGTGCGCAACGTACGCAAGCCCTTCGCGCACCGTCAGGATGCCGACGCAGGCTCAAGTTCACCGCTGCCCAGCCGTTGGTACTAAGCTGTCGCCGTCCAATCGGACGGGGCAGGCCTGCCCGTCCTGACATCCAGTCGCGCGCGCCGAAGGGGGAACTTCGGCATCCCGCCAGCGGATGCGGCGTGCAGACCTGCGGCCTGTCTTCGCCCTTGTTCCGACTTCGAGCGCCTTATGATCGCCACGCTTCTCGTCGGCATGCTGTGTGCCTACCTGCTGAGCTTCTCGGTGATGTTCCTGCTCATCAGCAGGCGCTTGGGCCGCGACAGGATGGGGACAGATGCCTTCGCCGTGGGCAACCTGATCCTCGGCGCTGCGTACATGCTGCAGTTGCTGGAAGGCTCGGTGGGGCTGAGCTGGATGGGCGTGTTGAATCATGCGCTGACACTCGGCGCACTGCTGGCCTACAGCGTGGGCGGCCTGCGCTTCTTTGGTCGGCCGACGCCACTGCTCCGGCCGCTGGCTGCGCTCGGGCTGGGCCATGTGGTCGTGCAGATCCTGGTGGAATGGGCCTGGGGACCGGTGGCGCGCTACGCGCTGCTTTCGGCAGTGTGTGCCCTGTGGTTCGTTGGCATGGTGGTCGTGCTGGTGGCGGGCCTGCGTACGTTCGCGTGCGATCTTCGCGCTGAGGCGCTGCTGCTTGCCGCGCTGATCAGCGGCATCGGGGTATTGAACGCGCTCAAACTGGCCAAGTTGCTGGCCGGTGGCCTGGCGACGCTGCACATGGATGGACAGTTCCAGGTGGTTTTCTACGTTTACATGTGTTCGCTGGCGACCATCATTCCACCGTTCATCGTCTGGCTCGTTCTGCGCCGCCTGACCGACCGGCTTCGCGACATGGCCGCGCGCGATCCGCTGACGCAGTTGCTCAATCGCCGCGGCTTGACCGAGGCACTCAAGATGCAACAGCGGCATTCGAACGGCGCTCGCCTGCTGCTGATCGATCTCGATCACTTCAAGCGCATCAACGACCAATACGGTCACCACACGGGTGACGCCGTGCTCTGCGCCATCAGCGATGTCCTGCGTGAGGCTGTCCGCGCGGAGGATCTCGTATGCCGGATGGGCGGGGAGGAGTTCGCCGTGGTCTGCCCAGGCGCCGACGAGGCCACCGCAGGCGGTGTGGCCGAGCGCATCCGCCAAGCCGTCGCATCGACAGCCCGGCTGCAGACGCCGGATGGCGAGGCGTTGCGCTGCACCGTCACCGTGGGCATCTCGGGGCGCTTCGACGGCGATGCGTCGCTGGAGCAGGCGATGCAGGTGGCGGACGCGGCGCTCTATCGCGGCAAGCACGCGGGGCGCAACCGGGTGGAATGGGGCGACACGAGCACGAACCAGAACCGGGGTCAGAGTGCACTTTCTGAAGTGCCAGTTCTTGCCGGGGTCATTTGCGATCCCTGACTGGCGACTGGTCAATGAAAGTGACCGCCCCTTCACGCGCGCCACCCCCAGCCGACTGCACCCTCACCGCATCACGATCCCCGGCCAGCTTGAATGCGCCGATGTCACGACGCCAAGCCGCCCCAGCCACCGACCGCCCGCGCGACCTGACCCGCGGTCCGATCGCCACCACGCTGCTGGTCTTCGCGCTGCCGATCCTCGGCGGCAATGCCTTGCAGTCGCTCAACGGCTCGGTCAATGCGATCTGGATCGGCCGGTTCCTGGGCGAGGATGCGATCGCGGCGATCGCCAATGCCAACAACATCCTGTTCTTCCTGCTGGGCGCGGTGTTCGGCGTCGGCATGGCCGCGACGATCCTCGTCGCACAGGCCATCGGCCGCGACGACCTCACCGCGGCCAAGCGCGCGATCGGCACCAGCGCGACGTTCTTTGTGAGCGTGTCGGTCCTCGTCGCGCTCGCCGGCCTGCCGCTTTCCGGACCGGTGCTCGACTGGATGGGCACACCGGCGTCGGCACTGCCGCATGCCGAGGCGTACTTGCGGATCATCTTCCTGGCGGTGCCGTTCCTGTACGCGCTCGCGTTCCTGTCGGCGATCCTGCGCGGCGCCGGCGATTCGCGCACCCCGTTTTTGTTCCTGCTGCTGGTGGTCGCGCTGGACATCGTGCTGGTGCCGCTGCTGCTGTTCGGGGTCGGCCCGTTGCCGGAGATGGGCATGGCCGGCGCGGCGGCCGCGAACCTGATCGCCAACGCGCTGGGGCTGGTGGCGATGCTGGCCTGGCTGCGGCACCGTCGCCATCGGCTCTGGATCGGCCGCGACGAGCGCGCGCTGTATCGCCCGGACTGGACGATCGTTCGCGCACTGCTCGCCAAGGGGCTGCCGATGGGTTTGCAGATGGTGATGCTGTCGGCGGCGATGATCGCGATGATCGCAATGGTCAACGCGCACGGCGTCGAGACCACCGCCGCCTACGGCGCTGCGCTGCAGCTGTGGACCTATGTACAGATGCCCGCAATGGCGATCGGCGCGGCGTGCTCGACGATGGCGGCCCAGAATGTGGGCGCCGGCCATTGGGACCGCGTGGGCCGGGTCGCCAAGACCGGCGTGGCGATCAACTTCCTGATGACCGGCGTTTTGATCGCGGTGCTGATCGGCCTCGACCGCCACGCGCTGGCGCTGTTCCTGCCCGAGGCCAGCGCCGCGCTGGAGGCCGCACGTCACCTCAATCGCATCGCAATCTGGTCGTTCCTGTTCTTCGGCGTGACCTTCGTGCTGTTCGGCGTGGTGCGCTCGACCGGCGCGGTGCTGCCGCCGCTGCTGATCCTGGGGGCGACCCTGTGGGGCGTGCGGGTGCCGTTCGCCACCTGGCTGCAGCCCACGCTCGGCGCCGATGCGATCTGGTGGAGCTTTCCGGCCAGCGCGCTGGTGGCGATGCTGCTGGCGGTCGGCTACTACCGCTGGGGCGGCTGGCGTGCGGCGCGCATGCTCGCCGATGAACAGGTCGCGATCCCGGCCGAAGTCCCGGCCCCGCCGCCGGCCCCGGTCGCTGGCATGCCGCCCTGCCGAGCGCAGAGGACGGCCGACTGAGGACCTGAACAACCCGGCCGCAAAGCGTATTGACGCCGACATACGCCCGCCCGCTGTAGGAAGGACATGTGCCCGCTTCCTGGAAGACGTCCATGCGCCCCGCTCCCTTGCTGACCGCCGTGCTGGCCTGCGCCGGCCTCGCAGCCCCCGTCGCGGCGCAACAGCTGCGCAATCCGGCCGATCCGCCGCCTGCCGCGGTCGCGCGGCCCGCAGCGCCCGCGCCCGCGCCGCAGCAACTGCGCCCGCAGGCCCCCCCGCCACCGGCCGCCACGCTGCGCGCGCCGCAGCCGACGCGGCAACTCTCGAACGATGTCACCCGCCCGGTCACGCCCACCCCAGCGCTGTCGCAGCGCGAGCGCTGCCTGCAGACCGCGCGCAGCGCCGTGCAACCGGTGTCCGACCAGCGTGTCGCCGCGGCCCAGCGCGGGCTGGCCGCCACGCAGGCGCAGCGCGCGGCGACCGGCGCTGTCGGCGCCGATCCGACCGACCGCTCGGGCCTGCGCGCGCAACAGGAGAACCAGCAGCGCGCGATCGCGCGCGAACGCGATGCCGCCGCCCAGCAGCTGCGGGTCGCGCAGGCCAACTGCAACTAAAAGCCGGCGTCAGGCGGCGGGCGCGTCGCCCGGCGCCTTCGCCGCAGCGCGGGCCAGCCAATCGGGCAGCGCGCGGCGGCCGATGCCCTGCGCCCGGGCCTGCTGCAACTGCGCCAGCATGTAGGCGCGGCGGGCGGGGTCGTCACCGGCGAACGACAGCGCCAGGTCGCGGTCCATCCAGCGCCGGAACACCACGAACAGGACGACATGCAGTGCCAGCGCCAAGGCACTGACCACCACGACGATGGCCACGTCCATCAGTACGAACGTCCCAGCGCTTTGCGCCGCCGGCTCACTGCCAGCCCGGCATCCGCGCGCGGTCGAGCCCGGCGGTTTCGAACACCGCCGTGCGGGTGCCGCCGGCCTTGACCGGGAAGGCGATCGAGAGCGTCTTCGCGCCATCGAGCAGACGCCACAACGCCTTCTCGTCGTCGATGAACATCGCGATCGCCTCGTCGGTCTGCGGCCGGTTGGCCGCCATGCGGCGCGGCGCGGCCTCGTCCACCGTCACCTCGACCCGGCAGCTGGGATAGCAGTCGAAATCCCCGGCTTCCAGCACCAGGTAGCTGCTGCGCCCCCACGAGGGATGGTCGCGGAAGATCAGCCGCACGGGCTTGGCCCCGCTGCCGTCGACGTCGACCGGCTGGCGCGCATAGATCGCCGCCGAGACCTGTTGCCCGCCGTCGGCAGGCCGGGTGTCGTAGCTCCACAAGGCCGCCGTCCGCGCCTGCTCGCGCACCGCGTCGCCGCGGCTGCGGACTTCATCGAACTTCGCCCGCACGCGGCCGGCCGCCTCGGTCTGGGGGTAGCGCGACAGCAGCACGTCGGCCTGGGCCTTGGCCAACGCCCAGTTCTCGGCGGCGACGGCGGCTTCGAAGTCGCGTTCGCCGGCGACCGCCTGTTGCTCGTTGGCTTGCGCTTGGGCCTGGGCCTGAGCGGCAGCCTGCGCCTCGCGGTCCTGGCAACCGGCAAGCGCCAGCGATGCGACGAACAGGGCGGCAGCGAGCGGGCGGGCAACGGCGGGCATGGGCATGTCCTCGATTCTTCGGCGGGGCGCCGCCACGACAGCGCGCGCCGCATCAGCGTAGCAGGCGTCCGCACCGCGGCGCCCATCCAAAACGCACGCGGCCGCCCGAAGGCGGCCGCGCAGGACGGCACCGGCCGTCAGTTGGCCGCGGGGGCGGCCTCGTCGACCGCAGGCGCGGAGGGATCGACCGCCGGGGCCGGCTTGGCCTCGTCGATCACCTTCTCCACCGAGCCGGTCGTGATCGGGTGGTAGCCCGGACGCGCCTTGGCGAAGATCTCCTTGGCCAGCGCCAGGCCGGACTCGGTCTGCACCAGCGCGTCGTAGATCGGCATGATCAACTTGCGACGGCCGACACGCGCGGTGAACTCGGCCAATGCCGCGTTCGCCTCGGTGTAGCCGCTGCGCACGGCCAGCGGATACCAGCGCATCGCGATCTCGCCGTTGCCCGTGCCGGTGAAGTGGTAGGCGCCGTCGAGCTGGGCCATCTGCTCGTGGGTCAGCGTCGCCGGCAGGCTGTCGAGGAAATGCAGCCACTCCTGCGTCGACCAGGCATCGGTGATCTGGCGCGGCGGCAGTTGCGCGCTGCCCAGCCACGCCAGCCGCGCGGAGTCGACGATGCCGAAGTTGCGCGACATCACCTGCGGCGCCGAGGCCGGGATGCCCGGGCCGTAGACCCATTCCTGGATCTCGGCATCACTGACGGTGCCGGGATACTTGTCGAACAGATGTTCCTTCGCGTACGCCAGGAACTGCTCGGTGGTGATGCTCTGGAACGCGAAATGGTCGAAGTAGCCGCGCAGGAACGCATCGAACGGCTCGCGGCCGAAGCGCTGCTCGAGGAACTGCAGGAACCAGGCGCCCTTGTCGTAGGCCACCGCGCTCAGCGCGTCGTCGGCGTCGAGCACCGTGCCCGGTTTCACCGCCAGCGCCTGCACCGGCTCGGGCATCGAGACAATGCTCTCCTTGAGCGCATTGCGGGCGATCACGAACTCCATGTCGCTGGTCTCCTTGCCGTAGACCGATTCGACGATGCGGTTCTCCACGTAGCTGGTGAAGCCCTCGTTGAGCCAGCCGTGCTTGGCGCTGGAGAACGTCACCAGGTTGCCCGACCAGCTGTGCGCGAGCTCGTGGGCGACCAGCGAAACCAGCGACTTGTCGCCGACGATGACGGTCGGGGTGATGAACGACAGGCGCGGGTTCTCCATGCCGCCGTAGGGGAACGACGGCGGCAGGATCAGCAGGTCGTAGCGCTCCCAGCGGTAGGGGCCATAGAGCTGCTCGGTGGTGGCGATCATCTTCTCGGTGTCGGCGAACTCGGCCACCGCGCGGTCGATCGTGGCCGGCTCGGCCCAGATGCCGCTGCGCTCGGAGATCGGCTTGAACACCAGGTCGCCGGCCGCGATCGCCATCAGATAGGACGGGATCTTCTGCGGCATCTTGAACGTGTAGTCGCCGTCGCGCTGGGCGGCCGGATCGTTGTCCGCACTCATGAGCACCATCACGTCCGGACGCGAGGTCACGTGCGCGCTGTAGGTGTAGCGGATCGCCGGCGTGTCCTGCAGCGGCACCCACGAGCGGGCATGGATCTGCTGCGACTGGCTGAACATGAAGGGCAGCTTCTTGCCTTCGGTCATCTCCGGCGTCAGCCACTGCAGGCCCGAGGCGTCGGGCGAGGTGGTGTAGGTCACGCGGATCCGGGCATTGCGGTCCGGGGCCTGGATCGTCAGCTTGCTGCCCAGGGTGGCGTCGGCATCGGCCAGCGCGTAGTGCAGCGGCTGCCACTGCCCGCCGGCCTCGCCTTCGACCTTGTCGATCGTCAGCGCGCGCGTATCGAGCACCAGCTCGGTCGCCGCCGGATCCGTCCACTGCAGCGTGTAGGTCGCGGTCCCGGCAATGGTGCGGGCGTCGAAGTCGAGCGCCAGGTCCAGCGCCAAGTTCTCGGTGACGACCTTGTCGGGCTCGGCATAGGAATGCTCGTCACGGTCGGCGGCCTCGGCCGGCGGCTTTTCGCTGGCCGGCGGTGTCGGCGCGGTGCCGGCCTCGGGCTTGCAGCCGCCGATCACCAGGGCCGACAGGGACAACAGCAGCACCGAGGCCAGCTGCGGGAAACGGAACGGGGGAATTCGGATCACGGAACGTCTCGCGGCGGAAGAACCGACGCGCAGTCTACTCCGTCGCCCCGCGCCGCCTGCTGACACCCCGGCCGTGCACGTCCCGGCGACCGGGTACGTTGCAGCCTACGCGCATGAACGAGGCCACATTCGGCGATTGGGACGGCAGCCCCGCCCAGGCGCGCGCCCTGCAATCGCGCCTGGCTGCGCAGGTCGTGCTCCAGGACAGGCTGCCGGCGCGCGTTCGCTGGATCGGCGGCTTCGACGTGGGGTTCGAGGACGCCGGCGCCGTCACCCGCGCCGCGGCGGTGCTGCTGGATGCGCAATCGCTGCAGCCGGTCGAAACCCATGTCGCCCGCCTGCCGACCCGCATGCCCTACGTGCCCGGACTGCTGAGCTTCCGCGAGCTGCCGGCCTTGCTGGCTGCGCTCGCGCAGCTGTCGCAGACGCCCGACCTGGTGTTCGTGGACGGTCAGGGCATCGCACATCCGCGGCGCCTGGGCATCGCGGCGCACTTCGGTGTGGCCACCGGCCTGGCCAGTATCGGCGTGGCCAAGAAGCGCCTGGCCGGCCAGTTCGAACCACCGGGCGATGCGCCAGGCGACCGGTCGCCGCTGCGCGACCGCGGCGCGCACATCGGCTGGGCGCTGCGCAGCCGCGCACGCTGCAACCCACTGATCGTCTCGCCCGGGCACCGGATCTCGGTCGACGGCGCGCTGGGCTGGACGTTGCGCTGCCTGCGTGGTTACCGTCTGCCCGAACCGACCCGGCTGGCCGACCGGCTCGCCTCGCGCCGCGGCGCCATCGAGGTCGCGGCCACGCTGTTGTGAGGCGCGGCTTCAGGCGCACCGCGCAGGCACGTTGCTTCGTCGCACGCTGCGAGCAGGCGCGGCTCGCGCTCGTCCTGCGCTGTTTCGGGCCGGCGCCACGCCGGCCGTCGGGCGTCAGGCCTTGAAGCCGTCGTGGATCGCGACGATGCCGGCCGACAGGTTGCGGTAACGGCAGCGCACGAAGCCGGCCGCGTCCATCATCGACTTGAGCTCGTCCTGCGGCGGATGCTTGCGGATCGACTCGGCCAAGTAGCGGTAGCTGTCGGCGTCGCCGGCGAACAGCCGCCCCAGCCGCGGCAGCACCTGGAACGAGTGGAAGTCGTAAAGCGGGCGGAACCACTCGGGCTTGACCTGGGAGAACTCCAGCACGCGCGCCTGGCCGCCGACGCGCAGCACACGCTGCATCTCGCGCAGCGCCGCGTCCTTGTCGGTGACGTTGCGCAGGCCGAAGGCAATGGTCACCAGATCGAAGCTGTTGTCGGGAAACGGCAGCGTCTCGGCGTTGCACTGCACATACTCGAAGCCGCGCACCTGCCCGCGATCGGTCATGCGGTCGCGCCCGGTGCGCAGCATCGCCGCATTGATGTCGCCGAGCACCAGTTCGCCCGATTCGCCGACCCGGCTCTTGAGCAGGGCCGCGATATCGCCGGTGCCGCCGGCCAGGTCGAGCACGCGGTCGCCGCGGCGCACCTGCGCGGTCGCGACGAAATAGCGCTTCCACACCCGGTGGATGCCCAGGCTCATCAGGTCGTTCATCAGGTCGTAGTTGCCTGCGACCGAGGAGAACACCTGGCCGACCAGCTTCTGCTTTTCGCCGGTGGGGACGTCGCGGAAGCCGAAATGGGTGGTGCCGGGTCTGGAGGATTCGTCGCTCATGGGCCGATTATCCCTCATTCGGGGCCGGTGCGATCCGCAGGCGCCCGACCCGGCGCCGTTCCAGCGATTCGACCCGCAGCACGTGGCCGTCGATGGTCACCTCGTCGCCTTCTGCCGGCATCCGGTCCAGGGCGTGGACCACCAGCCCGGACAGGGTCACGTAGGTCGGGCTGGTCGGCAGGCTCAGGCCGGTCGCCAGCGCCACGTCCTGCATCGACATCGAGCCGTCGACCAGCCATGCACCGTCCTCGCCCCGCACCGCGCCATAGTCGGCGTCCTGGGTATCGGCCAGGTCGCCGGCGATCGTGGCCAGCAGGTCGTTCGCGGTGACCATGCCTTCGATGCTGCCGTACTCGTCGACGACGACCGCGATCGGGAGTGGATGGGCGCGGATCTGCTCGAGCACGCGCAAAGTCGACGTGCCCTCCGGCACGACCAGCGGCTCGCGGACGAACTCGGTCACGTTCAATGCCCGGCCCTGCAGCACGCTCGACAACAGGTCGCTGCTCTGCACGATGCCCAGCAGGCGGTCGAGCTCGCCGTCGCAGACCAGCAGGCGCGTGTGCGGCGACTGCACCAGCCGCTCGGTCGCATGCCCCAGCCCGCGCGTGGCGTCGATCCATTCGATGTCGCCGCGCACCGTCATCACGCTCGACACCGGTCGCTCGGCCAGGGTCAGCACACTGCGGATCATGTCGTGCTCGGCCGCCTCCAGGCGCTCGCCATCGGGCACCTGCTCGGCCGGCTCGATGGCGCCGCCCTCGCTCGCCGTGTCCGGACGCGCGCCGAGCAGACGCAGCACCGCGTCGGCCGTGCGCTGGCGGAACGGCAGCTGGCGCACGTGGCGCTCGCGGTTGTAGCGCGACCACTGATTGAACGCCTCGATCAGGATCGAGAACACGATCGCCGCGTACAGGTAGCCCTTCGGAATCTTGAAGCCCAGCCCCTCGGCAACGAGGCTGAAGCCGATCATCAGCAAGAAGCCCAGGCACAGCACGACGACCGTCGGGTGGCGGCTGACGAAGCGCGTCAACGGTTTGCTGGCCAGCATCATGACCGCCATTGCGATGATCACCGCGGCGTACATCACACCCAGGTGCTCGACCATGCCGACCGCGGTGATCACCGAGTCGAGCGAGAACACCGCATCGAGCACGACGATCTGCGCGACCACGACGCCGAACGCGGCATAGGCCTTCTTGCCGCCGCTGTCGTGCTCCCGGCCCTCGAGCCGCTCGTGCAGTTCCATCGTCGCCTTAAACAGCAGGAACAGGCCGCCCACGAGCAGGATCAGGTCGCGCCCGGAGAACGCGTGTTCCCAGACCGAGAACAGCGGCGCGGTCAGCTTCATGATCCACGCCAACAACGCCAGCAGCACCAGGCGCATCAGCAGCGCCAGGGTCAGTCCGATGATGCGTGCCTTGTCGCGCTGCTCGGGAGGCAGCTTGTCGGCAAGGATGGCGATGAACACCAGGTTGTCGATGCCCAGGATGATCTCCAGGATCACCAAGGTCGCCAGACCCATCCAGATCGTCGGGTCGGCCAGCCATTCCATAGGTGTTCTTGCATCGCGTGCGGAGAGGAGCGCGGATTCTGCCACGCGAATGTTAAGAATTTGCCGCGGCCGGCGCGCCCGCTCGACCGCATCGCACACGCACGTCAGACTGCAGGCCCCGCGCTGCCACGACCGCCCCATGATCGCCACGCCCGACTACCGCGCCCTGCTCGACACCGCCATCGCCGAAGCCCGCCAGGGCCTGGCCGAGGGCGGCATCCCGATCGGCGCAGCGCTCTATCACCGCGATGGCCGGCTGCTGGGCTGCGGCCACAACCGCCGCGTGCAGGAAGACGATCCGTCCGTGCACGGCGAGACCGATGCCTTCCGCAAGGCCGGTCGCCAGCGCAGTTACCGCGACACGATCATGGTGACGACGCTGGCGCCGTGCTGGTACTGCAGCGGCCTGGTCCGTCAGTTCGGCATCGGCACGGTCGTCGTCGGCGAGTCGCAGACTTTCCGCGGCGGCATCGACTGGCTGCGCGAGCACGGCGTCGAGGTGATCGACCTGCACAGCCAGGACTGCATCGACCTGCTCGGCGGCTTCATCGCCGCGCATCCCCAGGTCTGGAACGAGGACATCGGCGAGGACTGACGCGGTCCCGCGACAAAGGCGCGCTCAGCGCGCCGTCTCGGTACGCCACAGCGTCGGGAAATCGCCGGGCGCCGCGCCTCCGCAGCGGCGCAGTTCGGCGTACTGCGCCAATACGAACGCCTGTCCGTCGTAGCGCCACTGCGCCGCTGCGCCACAATCGGCGAGCCCGCGCCCTTTGGCGAAATGCGACAGCGTGGCGGTGTCGGGCGCGTAATCGGCATTGGTGAGCAGCGCGAAGTCCGAGCCGGCATCATCGAGTCCGGGCGGACCCGGCGGCACGATGCGGGTCGCGCCGCTGCCGTCGCGTGCCGTGCGGAACGCCAGGCTCGAGGTCTGGTAGGCCCCGCTCAGGCATGCGACGAACACCAGGGCGCGCTCGGCATCGAGCGGATACGCCGCGTCCTGGTCGCGGATGTCGAAGCCCTCGCGCGGCGGGTTGCAGTCGGCCTCGCGCAGCGCGTCGGCCGCCTGTGCGCGGACTGCGGCGGTCAGCCGTGTGGCGTCCTGTGGCGACAATGCCGGCGGCGGCACCGCTGCATGCAGCCTCGGCAGCGCAGGCCCGCCGGGCACGGCTGTCGAATCGCGCTCGCCACGCCGCGCCCAGGCGCTGGGCGTGTCCAGCCGCTGCTGGTGCTCGTCGATCAGCAGCAACGCCGCGCGCAAGCCCGACAGCGACACCACCGGCGCGTCCTCGCCGCTGCCAGCCGATAGCCGAGTGCCATCGCCGACCAGCGCGATGAACGTCGCGATGTCGGCGGCCGCATCGAGCGTCAGCGCATCGCGGTCGTCGTCGCGTCGCCACGGCAGCGCGGCCAGTTCGGGCACGGCCACGCCGTCGAGCCGCAGCGTGGCCGGCTTGGGCGCGCCGTCCGACGTGCCCAGTTGCAGCCGCTGCGCACCGTCGCCGCCCGGCGCGCGCGACAGCCGCAGCACCAGACCGAACGCACCGTCGTTCACGCCGATCGCCTCGCAGGCCAGGCCGTTGTCGCAGGCCACGGTGAAGTCGCGCAGTTGCCGATACAGCGGCGCGACCGCGCTGGACGTGGCGCCCGCCGTCGTGTCCGCATCGTGCGCGGCGGTTGCCGGCGCGGGGGAAGGGGCCGACGCCGTGGTGGCGGCATCCGGCATTGCTGGCGGCACCGGTTCCGTGCACGCGGCCAGCAGCGCGGCGCAGGCAAGCACGAAGGGGCGGACGATGGACATCGCGAACTGCTCTTGCGGACGGAGACGCCATTGTCTGTCGCCGCGACCGACGCGACGTCGACGCGGCCATCACATGGGATCCGGGCGAGGTCGGGCGCAACGCTCCGGTGCGCGCGGCGCCTTGCCGGCATGCCGGTTGCGCGTCCAGACTGCGCGCCATGTCGCGCGTTCCGCCGCCTGCTCCGCCCCCCGCGCCGCGATCGCCCCGCGCGGACCGCTACGCACCGCGTGCGTGGGCGCCGCATGAGCGGCCAATGATGCCGGGATCGCCATCGACCCCGCTGCATTCCACGCCAATGCGCGTGGCTTACGGCGTCGTGGGGTTCGTGATCGCGATCACCGGCGGCCTGGGCAACGCCCTGGTGACCGCCAACCTGCTCGACCTGCAGGGCGCGCTCGGCGCTTACGCGGCAGAGGTCGCCTGGCTGCCCGCCGCGTACGTGATGACCAACGTGTCGATGAACATCCTGCTGGTGAAGTTCAGGCAGCAGTTCGGCCTGCGGCTGTTCACCGAAGCCTTCCTGGTGCTGTACGCGTTGATCACGCTGGCGCATCTGTTCGTCAATGACCTGGGGTCGGCGATCGCGGTCCGCGCCGGACACGGCATCGCCGGCGCGGCGCTCAACACCCTCGGCCTGTACTACATGCTGCAGGCGTTCCCGCAGAAGCACCGCCTGCGGGGGCTGGTGCTGGGTTTGGGCATCGCGCAGTTGGCGCTGCCGCTGGCGCGGGTGTTCTCGACCGACCTGCTCGAGTTCGGCGAGTGGCGCGGCCTGTATCTGTTCGAACTGGGCCTGGCGTTGCTGGCGCTGGGTTGCGTGCTGCTGCTGAAGCTGCCGCC
The DNA here is from genome assembly GCF_039673825.1 of Luteimonas sp. TWI662. NCBI lineage: Bacteria > Pseudomonadati > Pseudomonadota > Gammaproteobacteria > Lysobacterales > Lysobacteraceae > Luteimonas > Luteimonas sp. TWI662. The sequence goes on from NZ_JBDJMI010000002.1 coordinate 60,981, forward strand.
GGGGGATCGCCACAAGGCATTCGAGCCGCTGGATTTTCTGACCTTCGGCCTGTTCGCACCCGGGGTCGCCCTGCTGACCGCGGTCCTGGCGCAGGGCCGCATCGGCTGGTGGACCGAAACCGCCTGGCTCGGCTGGGCGCTCGCGGCGTCCGTCGCACTGGTGACCGCCGCGATCGCCATCGAGCATTTCCGCGCGCGTCCGCTGCTCAATACGCGCTGGCTGGCGACCGCCTCGATGTTGCGGCTGGCCCTGGCGATCGTGCTGATCCGCATCGTGCTGTCGGAACAGGCCACCGGCGCCGTCGGTTTCCTCCAGGCACTGGGCCTGGGCAATGCGCAGATGCACACGCTGTTCATGATCGTGCTGGCTGGCAGCGTCGCCGGCCTGGCGGCCAGCGCGGCGACGATCAATCCAGCCAAGACCTGGCAGCCGGTGCTGTTTTCGCTGCTGCTGATGATGGCCGGTGCGTTGATGGACGCGCAGGCCAGCAACGTCACCCGGCCCGAGCAGATGTACCTCAGCCAGTTCCTGCTGGCCTTCGGCAGCACGTTCTTCCTCGGGCCGATGATGATCGCCGGCATCGGCCCGGTGATCAGCCAGCCGCGCAACCTCATCAGCTTCGTCGTGCTGTTCGGCATGACCCAGAACCTGGGCGGCCTGCTCGGCTCGGCGTTGCTGGGCACATTCCAGACCATGCGCGAGAAGTTCCATTCCAGCGTGCTCAATGAGCACCTGACCCTGCTCGATCCCCAGGTCGCCGCGCGCGTGCATGCGACCGCCCAGGGCTACGCGTCCACCGTTGCCGATCCTGCGTTGCGCGAGGCACTCGCGCTGCGCGCACTCGGCGCGACGGCCAGCCGCGAGGCCACTGTGTTGGCATACAACGACGTGTTCCTGATGATCGCCTTCATCGCGTTCTGCACATTGGTGTGGATCATCGCCTCCCGGGCGTGGGCGCGCCGGCGACGGACGTTGCAGATCGCGGCGTTCGCCACCGTCGCGCTCGCCGGCATCCTGATCGTGCTCTACGCCTGGCGCCTGCCGCCGTTCGGCAGCAGCGTGCAGAGCACCGAGAACGCGATGGTGCGCGGCCGGGTGACGCTGATCGCGCCGCAGGTCACAGGCTATGTGACCCACGTCGCCGTCCAGGACTTCGAGGCGGTCACCCGTGGTCAATTGCTGGTCACGATCGACGACCGCATCTACCGCCAGCGCTACGAACAGGCGCAGGCCAATCTGCGGGTGCAGCAGGCCGCACTGGCCAACGCCACACAGTCCAGGCGCAGCGCCGAGGCCGGGATCGCGCGCAGCGCCGCCGACATCGCGGCCACGCGCGCGCAGGCCGAGGTCGCCACGATCGACCTGCGCCGGCTCGAACAACTGGCCGACCAGAAGCTGATCTCTGCGCACGATCGCGACCTTGCGCGCGCCAACAGCGCGCAGGCCCGCGCCTCCGCCGCGCAGGCGCGGGCGGCGCTGCAGATCTCCGAGCAGGACGCGCGCAGTGTCGAGGTCAACCGCGACAGCCTCGAAGCGGCCGTCGCCAGCGCCGAGGCGGCGGTGCGACTGGCGAAGATCGACCTCGACAACACCCGCATCGTCGCGCCCGAGGACGGGCTTCTCGGACAGGTCACCGTGCGTCAGGGTGCGCTGGTCAATGCCGGCACCCAACTGATGGCGCTGGTGCCGGCCGACATCTGGATCCTGGCGAATATGAAGGAGACGCAGATGACCGACATGCGCGTCGGACAACCGGCAACCTTCACCGTCGACGCCCTCGGCGGCGCCCGGCTCAGCGGGCGCGTCGAGCGCATTTCGCCGGCGACCGGCTCGGAATTCAGCGTGCTGCCGGCGGACAACGCGACCGGTAACTTCGTCAAGATCGCCCAGCGCATTCCCGTGCGCATCGCGATCGACCACGGTCAGCCGCTGGCCGAACGCCTGCGCCCGGGCATGTCGGTGGTGGTCTCGGTGGACACCGCGGGCGCGCGAGATACATCCGACGATGCGCCGCGCACACCGACGCACTGAGCGTGTTCTTCGTCGAACTGATTGTTTGCCCCCACCCAACCCTCCCCCGCGTGCGGGGGAGGGCTTCAGATCAAGCCTCGCTGCCGCGCTCGACGACGATCCGCTAGGCACGTCGATCTTGTGCGACCAGCGCGGCCTCGACCAGCGGCTGCGCCCAGCCTGGCGTCGCGCGCAAGACGCCGAAATCGTCGGGCGCCGGATGCACCAAGCGCCCGGCCACCATCTCCAGCACGCGCCGCGGATCGGGCACGGCACGGCCGCGGGCGACCTCGACGCTGTTGTCGTAGACCTGCAGGTGCGCCAGGTGTGGCATCAGCACGATCAGGTTCTCGCGCGAGCGGTGCCAGCGCGCACGGATGTCGGCTTCGGGAATATCGTGACCGCCGGCAGCGACGCGAGCACGTACGCGGGCGATGTGCTGGTCGACCGACGACAGGCCGCAGAACCACATCAGCACGTCGTGCGTACGCGCGGCCTGGGCGATCTTCGCCGGCACGGTGTTGCCGCCCAGCGTGGTTTCGAAGGCGTGGTCCCGGCCAGCGGCAACGGCCGCGTCGAGCCGCCGCATGCCTTCCTGCCACGCCTCGGCATTGGCTTCGCGCTGGCTGCAGCGGGTGGCGGCAGCGAGGGCGCGCGCGAACTCGTCGGGATTGAACCAGCTCAGGCCGGCGTCGATGAGCAGGTGGCCGCCGATCGAACTCTTGCCGGCGCCGTTGACGCCCGCGAGCACGAACAGCACCGGCCGCCGCATGACGGCGCCCTCGTCGACCGCTGCACTGCGCTTCGCGCCGCGCGTGTGTTCAGGCTCGCCGGGCCTGCCCGCGGCGGCGGCCCCACGCCTGGGCGTATCACCGCGCATCCGGCGCGTGCGCCGCCCGCGCAGGCTCAATGCGAGGCGCCGGCCTTGACCTTGCCGCGCAGCGTAGCCGGCCGCGCCATGATCGCGCGCAGCCGGTCACCGGCATCGGCGCTCTCCAGCGACGCCAGCCTGGCGTCGAACTTCGCCTGCAGGTCCTCGAGTGCCGAACGTTGCGGCGCCGCGGCCGCCTCCAGCGCGCGCAGGATCGCGTCGTAGGTCTCGGCCGACAGGATCACCGCTTCGGGCGTGTTGTGGTGGGTCACCACGACCTGGCCGTCGCGAGCGACCGACTTCATGACCCCGCGCCAGCCCAGCTTCTTGACATCGGACGCCGGCGTGCGCGGCAGCGCGTCGAGTGCATCGAACTTGGGGGCAACGGACATGGGAACGGCCTCACGATGGACGTGAGGCCAATATACCCATTTTTCCCTTTTGCGGCTGTGAACCCGGCGCGGCGGCAGAACCTGTTCAAGGTCCGTCGCGAGCGCCGCCAAATGGCGCGTGGCGGAGCGCAGGAAGCGCAGCGTACGTGCAGGTACGTGAGCATTCCGAGCACCGCACGCGCGCCATTTGGCAAGCGCAGCAGGACCTTGGACAGGTTCTCAGAGGATGTAACGGCTCAGGTCCTGATCCTGCACCAGCTCACCCAGGTGCGCATCGACGTAGGCGCGGTCGATCGTCACCGTGCCGCCCTTGTCGGGGGCCTCGAAGCTCAGCGTGTCGAGCAGGCGTTCGAGCACGGTGTGCAGGCGCCGCGCGCCGATGTTCTCCTGCCGCTCGTTCACGTGCGCGGCGATCTCGGCCAGCCGCTCGACCGCGTCGTCGGCAAACGCCAGGTCCACGCCTTCGGTCCGCAGCAGCGCCACGTACTGGCGCGTCAGCGCCGCCTTGGGCTCGGTGAGGATGCGCACAAAGTCGTCCTTGGTCAGCGCGGTGAGCTCCACCCGGATCGGGAAGCGGCCCTGCATCTCGGGAATCAGGTCGCTGGGCTTGGCGAGATGGAACGCGCCCGAGGCGATGAACAGGATGTGGTCGGTCTTCACCGAGCCGTACTTGGTGCTGACCGTGCTGCCCTCGACCAGCGGCAGCAGATCGCGCTGCACGCCTTCGCGGCTGACGTCGCCGCCGGTGGTGCCGGCCTCGCTGCGCTTGGCGACCTTGTCGATCTCGTCGATGAACACGATGCCGTGCTGCTCGCAGGCCTCGATCGCGGCCTCGCGCACGTCATCCTCGTTGACGAGCTTGCCGGCTTCCTCCTCGATCAGCTGCGGGCGCGCGGCGCGGATCGTCAGCTTGCGCTTCTGGGTCTTGCCGCCGCCCAGGTTGGCGAACATCTGCCGCAGTTGCTGGCCCATTTCTTCCATGCCCGGTGGGGTCATGATGTCCATGCCCTGACCGGCGCTGAGTTCGAGTTCGATCTCGCGCTCGTCGAGTTCGCCGGCACGCAACTGGCGACGCAGCTTCTGCCGGGTCTCGGATTCCTTCGACGACGGCTCGGCGCCGATGTCGACCGTGGTCTGCTGCGCGCCGAAGCCGAACGGCTGCGACGGCGTCTCGCGCCGCGGCAGCAGCGCGTCGAGGATCCGGTCCTCGGCGCGGTCCTCGGCCTGCGTGCGCACGCGCACCTTGGCCTGCTCGCGGTAGAGCTTGACTGCGGTGTCGGCGAGGTCGCGGATGATCTGCTCGACGTCCTTGCCGACGTAGCCGACCTCGGTGAAACGCGTGGCCTCGACCTTGACGAACGGCGCATTGGCCAGCGTCGCCAGCCGGCGCGCGATCTCGGTCTTGCCGACGCCGGTCGGACCGATCATCAGGATGTTCTTGGGCATGACCTCGTTGCGCAGTTCATCGGGCAACTGCGCCCGGCGCCAGCGGTTGCGCAGCGCGATCGCGACCGCGCGCTTGGCCGCATTCTGGCCGACGATGTGACGGTCGAGTTCCTGCACGATCTCGCGCGGGGTCATGGTGGACGAGCTGGAATTGGGCATGGGGAAATTCGGGCTTCGTAAGAGCGGAGGGGCGCGCGACTGGCGGATCGACGGGCGGGATCGGCTGGCCGAATCCCGAGCCCCGGATCCCCAATCCCGCCTTCAGAGTTCTTCGACGACGACGTTCCGATTCGTGTAGATGCAGATGTCGCCGGCGATGTGCAACGCCTCGGTGGCGATGGTGCGGGCGTCGAGGTCGGTATGGGCCAGCAGCGCACGCGCGGCCGACAGCGCATAGGAGCCGCCCGAGCCGATCGCGACGATGCCGTCCTCGGGCTCGATGATGTCGCCGTTGCCGCTGATGATCAGCGAGGTGTCCTTGTCGGCCACCGCCAGCAGCGCCTCGAGCTTTCCGTAACGCCGGTCGGTGCGCCAGTCCTTGACCAGCTCGACTGCGGCACGCACCAATTGCCCGCCATGCTGCTGCAGCTTGGCCTCGAACAGTTCGAACAACGTGAACGCATCGGCCGCCGCACCGGCGAAACCGGCGAGCACGCTGCCGTCGCCGAGCCGGCGCACCTTGCGGGCATTGCCCTTCATCACGGTGTGGCCGAGCGTGACCTGACCATCGCCGGCGACGACGACCTTGCCGCCCTTGCGGATCGAGACGATCGTCGTGGCGTGGAAGACATTGGGATTCTGGCTGGGGTCCATGCGGCCTCCGTGGATCGAACCCCATCAGTGGGGCGTCCACGCGCCCCATTCAACCCACGCACCCGCGGCTGGTCATCGCGAGACATCCCCGAGCACATTTCGGGGCCGCGCAGCCCCGTTGGCGCGCGACGCGCGATGCCGCGCCCTTTGTCCTGGATCAAGGCGCGCGGCCGATCGACACGCAATCCTGGCAACCGGTCCCGACAAGACACAGGCATGGCCAAACCGTTTCCGCTGCACCCCAAACACCCCGAACGCATCTGCTGGGGCTGCGACACGTACTGCGCGGCCGATGCCCTGGCCTGCGGCAACGGCGCCGGGCGCACCCAGCACCCGATCGAGAACGACGGCGAGGACTGGTACCTCGCCTGGGGTGTCGAGCCCGAACCCGATCGCCCGAAGCACGCGAAGTGCTGACGCGACGACCGTCTCGTCGATGAACCTCCGCGGCCTCGGGTCCCAGGGCCGGTCTTCCGCGCGCAACGCCTGCGCGTCAGCCGTCCTCGCCAGCGGCGCCGCGCTTGCGCCGCGCGCGCGGATGCGCGGCGTCGTAGACCTTGGCCAGGTGCTGGAAGTCGAGGTGGGTGTAGATCTGGGTGGTGGCGATGTCGGCGTGGCCGAGCAGTTCCTGCACGCCGCGCAGATCCCCCGAGGATTCGAGCACGTGGCTGGCGAACGAGTGCCGCAGCAGGTGGGGGTGCACGCGCTTGAACAGGCCCTGGCGCTGGGCGAGCAGCCGCAGCCGCATCTGCACCGCGCGCGCGGTGATCGGGCCGCCACCGCGGCCGGGAAAGACCGGCGCGTCGGCGCCGGCGCCGCTCTCGGCGCGCCACGCGCGCAGCGCCACGATCGCATGCGAGCCGACCGGCACGCTGCGCTGACGGCTGCCCTTGCCCAACACCGTGACCAGCCCGCCGTCGAGATCGAGGTCATGCCAGCGCAGCGCGACCAATTCGGCCAGGCGCAGGCCCGACGAATAGAACAGCTCGAGCAGCGCGCGGTCGCGCAGGCCCAGGGGCGCGTCGGTCGGCACCTCGACCAGTTGCGTCGCCTCGTCGACATCGAGCACCTGCGGCAGCTTGCGCGGCGCCTTGGGGCCGCGCACGCCGGCAGCGGGATTGGCGACGACGTGGCCGTGCCGCAGCAGCCAACGATAGAAACTGCGGCACGCCGATAGCCGTCGCTGCAGGCTCTTGGCCGACAGGCCGCCACGATGGCCGGCAGCGACGAAGGCGCGGATGTCGTCGGCCTGCAAGGCGCGCAGGTCAGCGTTTCCGCTGTCCTCGGCCCACGCGGCCAGCGCGGTGAGGTCGCGGCGGTAGGCGTCGAGCGTGTGCGCCGACATGCGCCGCTCGACCTGCAGATGCGCCAGGAACGCCTCGACGTCGGCCGACATCGCCACGCTCAGCCGGCGTAGCGCTTCATCGCCGCCGCGAACGCCTCGCCCATCATGTGCAGGAACAGCGTGCCCATGCCCGGATAGAACCGGTTGGGGTCGCGGCTGCCCACGGCGACCAGGCCGACGCCTTCGATCGGCAGCAGGGCGCTCGAATGCACTTCGTCCACCCGCGGCCCGTACAGCAGCGACTGCTTGTCGGGATGCAGGCGGCCGCACAGCGGCGCCTCGTCCTTGAGGCAGTCGACGAAGGGCTGCAGGCGGCGGTCGTCGCGCGCGACGATCTGCAGCCAGTCCTCGTCGAGCCTGGCGACCGGCGCGAACAGCACCAGGCGGACCAGGTCGCCGTTGAAATCCTCGGCCAGCGTGGCGGCCAGCGCGCGCACCGTCGAGGCCGCGTCGGGCTGGCGCATCAGCGCCAGCGTCAGCTGGTGTGTGCGCACCGCCAGGCGTTCGTTCTCCTGCGAGATCGCATACAGCTCGCGCAGGCGCTTGGACAGCTCGCGGTTCTTGTCGCGCAACACTTCGAGCTGGTAGCTGGCCAGCGACGCCGCCGGGCCGTCGTCGCGCGGCACGACCAGCGTCAGCGCCAGATCCGGAAACTGCTGCAGGAACTTGGGCTGCCGACGCAGCCAGGCGGCCACTTCGTGCGCGCCAAGTGTCTCGGTGGTCTCGCTCATGCGCTCCACTCCCCTTCAAATACAAATGCGGCCGGGCCGGCCATCGTCAGCGTGGCTGCATCCTCGGGCCAGGCAATGCGCAGCGTGCCGCCGGGCAACGATACGTCGGCGCAGCGCGCGATGCGACCGCGCCGCGCCAGGACGGCGACCGCCGCGCAGGCGCCGCTGCCGCAGGCGCGGGTTTCCCCAACGCCACGCTCGAACACGCGCAACGCGATCTTGTCCGCGGCCAACACCTGCGCAAACCCGACGTTGACCGATTCGGGAAACCAGGGCGAGGCCTGCAAGGCCGCACCGATGCGCGCCACCGGCGCGGCCTGAAGGTCGTCGACCTCGATCACCGCATGCGGATTGCCCATCGACACCGCCCCGAAGGCCACCGACGTGCCGTCGTCGAGCACGCCCGTGTACAACGGCGCGGCGTTGAAGCTGGCCAGCGGTACGTCGTCGGGCGCGAACGCCGGTACGCCCATCGCAATACGGAAGTGCGTGCCCTCGCGATCGACCGCATGCAGGCCAGCGGGGCTTTCGAGCACGAAACCGTTCGTGCCCGCCACACCGTCGCGCACCAGCCAGGCAGCGACGCAGCGCGCGCCGTTGCCGCACTGCTGCGACGACGAACCATCGGCATTCCAGATGCGATAGCGCGCCACCGCCCCGGCCGCATGCGGCGCCTCGATGGTCAGAATCTGGTCGCAACCGACGCCGAGGTGCCGGTCGGCGAGCGCGCGACACTGCTCGGCATCGGGCGGCGGCGTGCCGTCGCGCAGGTCGAGCACGACAAAATCGTTGCCGGCGCCGTGCATCTTCGAAAAGCGCAGCGGCGGGGAAGACGCGGCCATCAACACCGGGCCCTCGAAGCGACGGGCCTGCGCCCGGTCACGGCGTCCCGGTCGCGGGCGGCACGTCCAGGATCACCGGCACCGCGGGCGCGGGGCGGTCCTGCGCCGGGTTAGCGTCGTCCGCGTCCTCCTGCACTGCGTCGGTGTCGGCGTCGCGCTGCGCGCGCGTCGGCACCGAGGACTTGATCAGGAAGCGGCCGGCGTCCTCCGGCGGCACCTGGGAGGGCATCAGCAGGTCGGCCTTGTTGCCGCAGGCGGCCAGCAACAGGGCGGTCAGCACGATCGGAAGACGGTTGCTCATCGGCGAAGTGTACAGGCGCCGCGGCCGCCGGTCCGCCCGAATACGCGGCGGCGGGCGCCACGGATGCGCGTGTTCATGGACGCAGTAGGGTCGGCCCCAGATTGTCCGGCCCAGCACCCGCCGCCCACACTGCGAGGGTCACGCGCCACAGGACCGCACGATGGGCATTCTCGAAGGGCTGGGCAGCGCCGCCTCGCAGGTGGGCGGTGCGTTCAAGGGGGCCGGCGAGGTGCTCTGGGAGACCGGCGAGGGCGTGGCGACACTGGGCGCGAACGCGTTGAAGACCGGCTATGACCTCGGCCCGGCAGGCTGGCTGGCCGACGGCGCGTCGGCGCTCTACACGCAGGCGACCGGCGACACGCTCGATGTCCCCGACTGGCTGCCCTCGGCCGAACGCGGCGGCGAGCGCATGGAGGCCGCGGCCGACCTGGTCTCCACGATCGCGCGCAATCCGGGCCTGTTGGTCGATGCGGTCGTCGACCCGATCGTCGACGACTGGCAGGCCGGGCGCTACGGCGAGGCGATCGGCCGCGGCGCCGCCGAGCTGGTGCTCACGGTCGCCGGCACCAAGGGCGTCGACAAGGCCGCCAAGGGCGCCAAGGCGGCCGACGCCGCCGGCGATATCGCCGATGCCGCGCGCGCGGCCGAGCACGCGCAGGACCTGGGGGATGGCGGACGCGTCGCCGCGCGCGGCGACGACGCCGCCGATCTGGCCGAGATCCTCGCCCGCGCCGACACCGGCCGCACCGTCGGCGGGCGGCCGCTGCTGCAGTTCGACACGATGGACGACTTCAATGTCGCCGCGAACGCCGCACGTCCCGATACGGTCTACGCGTTCGGCGACTACCGCTGGAGCACCGACGAGGCCGGCCGTGTGGTCAAGGCCGAAGGCAGCGTGTCGCTCGAACCCGCCGGCCGCAACGATCCCGGCCTGCAGCGGCAGATCGGACACGAGGGCTATCCCACCGACGTCGGCTTCCACCTGATCGCCGACTCATTCGCCGGCCCGACCAACCGGCTCAACGTCGTGCCCGGCAACGGCAAGCCGTTGCCCGACGGCACCAAGAACCTCAACACCGGCGCCTACGGCCACCAGTTCGAGGGCCAGATCCGCGCACTCAAGCAGGAGAATCCGGAGCTCGACGTGCAGATCCGCGTCGAGCCCTACTACGACGCCGGCAACACGACATCGCGGCCCGACGGCTTCGTCGCCGCCTACCGGCAGGAAGGCGGGAAGTGGGTGGAGTTCGATTTCGATAACATCCACTGATCCCCGAGTCCCGCCCGGAATCCCATGCTCGACGCCATCACCATCCAGCAAGCCCAGGAACGGGTCGTGCGCGAAGTCGCCGCCTGCGTCACCGATATGATGGAAGGCGAATGGGGCGCACGCGAGTGGAAGCGCATCGGCCTGCATGCCGAAATCGACACCGAAGGCGGCCGCAGGATCAGCTCGCAGACCTCCGCGATCGCGGCCATCCCCGCGCAGCCACTCGAAGACGTGGACTTCCGCCTCTCGCGAGCAGCCAAGGAGGCGCTGGTGGCGTTGCGCGAGACCATGCGCGAGGAGCGCGGCGCGTGGTCGAGCGTGCTGCTGACGATCGAGCCGACCGGCCGGTTCTCGTTCGATTTTTCCTACGAGCCGCCGCGGCGACTGGCCGGCGACCTGCTCTACTCGCCGCTCGACGGGTTCCTGGACCGCTACAAGGCCGAGACCGGCGCGCGCTGAGTGCACTGTCGCAGCGCGCACCTGCGCATCATGCCGCCGGCGGTTCGGGCCGCAACCACAGCCAGGTGCCGACGACGGCCATGCAGCCGATCGGCAGCGCGCTCATCCACCAGCGGTGGGCCGGGATCGCCAGTACGAGCGCCACCAGAATCGCCGAGCAAGCCAGCATGGCCACCGTCGCCAACCACTTCGCGCGGCGGCTGACCGCGCCATGCGCCTGCCAGTCGCGGATCGACGGCCCGAAGCGCGGGTGCGCAAGCAGCCAGCGATGCAGGCGCTCGGACCCACGCGAGGCGGCCCAGGCGGCGATCAGGATGAACACCGTGGTCGGCAGGCCCGGCACGAAGATGCCCAGGATGCCGAGGCCCAGGCTGGCGTAGGCCAGCAGCCACCAGGCCCAGCGAAAGCGCGTGCGACGATGCATGCGCGCATTCTATGCACGGCCAGCGCCGCATCGCGTGTCCTCGGGCGCCGTGCGGCCGGCGTCCAGCGTCACTCTGCTACGCCGCGATTGCCGCGCTGCCGGCCACGCTCGACAATGCCGCCATGGATATCTTCAAGGTCTTCTCCGTCGAGGCGGCGCATCGCCTGCCCAACGTGCCGCCTGGGCACAAATGCGCGCGGCTGCACGGCCACTCGTTCCAGATCGAGATCCACGTCTCCGGCGAGCCGGGCGAGCACTCGGGGTGGATCATGGACTTCGGCGACCTCAAGGCCGCGTTCGCACCGCTCTACGCCCAGCTCGACCATCACTACCTCAACGAGATCCCGGGGCTCGAGAACCCGACCAGCGAGCGGCTGGCGATCTGGATCTGGGAACGGCTCAAGCCGACCCTGCCGGCGTTGAGCGCGATCGTGATCCGCGAGACCTGCACCTCGGGCTGTCGCTACACCGGTCCCTGAGGCGGGCACCCGCTGGCACCCGGCGATCACGGCGGACGCGCGCGAGCCGCCCCCGCAATCCGCCTGAGCAGCCTGCTTGAGGAGCGCGCGCAAACCGTTGATCCATCTACAAAACTGAACACACGGCGACCGTTCGTCGGCTCGATGTTGCAATGCAGCATAGGCGCGCTATGCTGCATTGCACAAACCCGGCAGCCGCCGGCCCACGCAGGTAACCGCCATGTCCTACCAGTTCAACGAGCAGTTCACCGCCGCGTCGCGCCAGTTCGCCGATGCCGCGGCCCAGATCAACCGCCTGACCCTCGAGAATGTCGAGAAGGCCTTCGGCGTCCACTTCACCACCCTTGGCGAGAACGCCAACGCTACGTTCGCGTTCGTCAACGAAGCGATCGAGGTCCGCGATCTCGACGGCATGAAGGCGCTGTGGCCCAAGGGCGCGCAGATCGCTCGTGAGAACGTCGAGCGCCTGGTCAGCGCAGGCCAGGACGTCATCGGCCGCACTGTGAAGACCCACGAAGCGATCGCGGAACTCGCCAAGGCGCAGCTCGAATCGGCCACCGCCGACGTCCGCGCGCAGGCCGAGACCGCCGCCAAGGCCGCCGCGGGCAAGCCCACCGCCAAGCGTTGACCGCATGCGGGCCCACGGCCCGCACGCCACCGAACACTCGGGCGATCCCTCCCTCGCCCGGGCCGACCCGGCAGCTCGCGCTGCCGGGTTTTTTATGCAAGCGAGGCCCGCGGTGGCAGCGACCAGTCGACCGGCCGCTCGCCGCGACGCTGCAGGTAGTCGTTGGTGGCCGAGAAATGACCGCAGCCGAGGAACCCTCGATGCGCCGACAGTGGCGAGGGATGGGTGCTGCGCAGCACCCGGTGGCGGCGCGTGTCGACCAGCTTGCCCTTGGCCTGCGCGTAGCTGCCCCACAGCAGGAACACCAGGCCCTCGCGCTCGCGGTTGAGGGTGTCGACGACGTGGTCGGTGAACCCCTCCCAGCCCTTGCCCTGGTGCGAGCCGGCCCGGCCTTCCTCGACCGTCAGCACCGCATTGAGCAGCAGCACGCCCTGGCGCGCCCAGGGCATCAACCAGCCGTGGTCGGGCCTGGGCAGGCCGAGGTCGCGGGTGATCTCCTTGAACATGTTGTCCAGCGACGGCGGGATGCGCACGTCCGGACGTACCGAAAACGACAGGCCATGGGCCTGGCCGGGTCCGTGATAGGGATCCTGCCCGAGGATGACCACCTTGACCGCGTCGAACGGGGTCGCGTCGAACGCGGCGAAGATGTCCGGGCCCGGTGGATGGATCCGCGCGCCCTCGGCGCGGCGGGCGCGCAGGAAGGCCGACAGCGCCTGCATATCGTCGCGGAGCAGCCAGTCGCCGACCCGTGCCTTCCACGAGGGCTCGAGCTTGATCCGGGAGGCGGTCTCGGCCGCAGGCGTCGTCGTTTGCGAATCAAGCATGGTCCGGACGCGTCTGGCGCAGGAAGTGGCCGGTGACGATGCCCCCGCCGAGCCAGCCCAGTGCGGTCGAGCCGCCCAGCACCGCCAGCACGCCGAGCGGCCCGAAGCCGCGCAGCGCGAACGTGGCGCCGTAGCTGGCCGCGACCTCGGCCAGCGGCGCGCGCAACGCGGCCGCCGCCGCGCCCAGCAGCGCCAGTGCAACCGCGCCCGAGGCCAGCCCATACCAGGCGCCCAGATAGAGGAATGGCCGCCGGATGAAGCCGTCGGTCGCGCCCAGCAGCTGCAGCACGCCCAGTTCCTCGCGCCGCGACTGGATGTCCAACCGCACGGTGTTGCCCACGACCAGCAACGCGCCCAGCCCGAGCAGCGCGGCCAGGACCCAGACCACGCGCCCGCCGAAGCGCAGCCAGCCGTCCAGACGCTGGCGCCACTGCGCGTCGTGCTGCACCAGTTCGGCCTCGGGCAGTTTCCGCAGCGCATCGGCCAGCAGCATCTCGTCGCCCGACGGCGTCAGGATCAGCACGTGCGGCAACGGGTTCTCATCGAGGACATCGATCGCCGGTCCGAATTCGCCGCGCTCGCGCAATTCGGCCAGGCCCTCATCGGGCGTACGGTGCACCACGCTGCGGACGTCGCCGCGGGCGCGCAGCTCGCCGGCGAGCGCGGCGGCGCGCTCGGCATCGACATCGCGCTGCAGGAACACACTGATCTCGCGCGAGGCGTCGATGCTGCCGCCGAGCCGGCCGACGTTGTCGAGCACCAGCCACAGGCCGAGCGGCAGGGCCAGCGCGATCGCCATCACGCCGATGGTCAGCGCGGTCGACCAGGGCTTGCGGAAGATGCGGCCCAGGCTGGCGACGACGCTGTAGACATGGTGGTCGACCCAGGTGCCGACCGGGGATGCGCCGGTGCGGGCCGGTTGGTTGCGGGGCGCCTCAGGCATCGGCGAGATCCTCGGGCGAGATGTCGTCGACCAGGGTGCCGTGATCGAGCACAAGCGTGCGCTTCTTCATGCGCTTGACCAGGCCCAGGTCGTGGCTGGCGATCAGTACGCTGGTGCCGCGCTCGGGCAGTTCGGCGAACAGCGCCATGATCTCGGCCGACAACGTCGGGTCGAGGTTGCCGGTGGGCTCGTCGGCGACCAGAAGCCGCGGCTCGCCGACGATCGCACGCGCGATGCCGACCCGCTGCTGCTCACCGGCCGACAGCTGCGTGGGCAGCGCGCGCTCGCGATTGCCCAGACCCAGCCGCTCGAGCGCGCTGCGCACCCGCTTGCCGATCTCGGCGCGGCGCTGGCCGCGCAGGATCAGCGGCAATGCGATGTTGTCGAACACACTGCGGTCCGACAGCAGCCGATGGTCCTGGAACACCACGCCCACATCGCGGCGATGCAGTGCCACGCCGCGCCCGCGCACCTTCAGCAGGTTGCGCTCGGCGAACACCACCGCGCCGCGGCTGGGCCGCTCGGCCAGATGGATCAGCTTGAGCAGCGTGCTCTTGCCCGCGCCCGAGTGGCCGGTGACGAACAGCAGTTCGCCCGCAGACACGGCGAAATTGACGTCCGACAGCGCCACATGGCCGCCGGCGTACTGCTTGCTCACGTTATCGAATCGCAGAACGCTCATGTGCGGGATTATTGCAGGGAACGCGTGCAGGGCGCTGTCACTGGATTGGCGCGATGCATGGCACCTTCCCCCGTCTCCGGGGGGAAGGATGGGATGGGGCGATTACACGGCGAGCCGCTCGGGCCGCGCTGTCGCCATCGGAATGTTCGCCCCCACCAACCCTCCCCCGCGCGCGAGGGAGGGCTTGTCGCGCTGTTCGGACCGGACGGTCCCCTTGCCCCCTCCCGCGCGGGGGAGGGCTCAAGCACAAGACACTGCGCCTCGTCCTGAATCCACAGAACGAAAAAGCCCCGCTGGAGCGGGGCTTCTTGATATCTGCGACCTCGCACTGGATCAGCGCGAATCGCCACCGGAGACCAGACGACGCAGCCCATGCCCGATGCGGCTGAGCAGCGACGGCGCCTTCTCGGCCGCGGTCGGTGCCGGGCGCAGGGTCGGACGCACTTCGCGCGGTCCCTTGCCGCCGTTGCCGCGCGGCTTGGACTCGGTCGACTTCGTCTCGCCGGTCTGCGGCGCCGTGGCTTCGGCCCCCTCGATTTTCTTGCCGCCACGACGGCGACGGCGCTTGCGCGGCGGACGCGACTCGTCCGGCATCGCCTGCGCGACGGCGCCGGCGGCATCGACGACCGGCTTGGACGGCGCGGCGGCCGCATCGACCGTCGTCGCGTCCGGCCGCGGGGCGCGCGGCTTGCGCGGACCGCGCTCGCCACGGCCTTCGCCACCGCCCGCACGCGGACCCCGCGGACCCGGCGCACCGCGCCCGCCCCCCGGACCACCACGTCCGCCGCCGCGCTTGGCGTCCTCGGCGGCGCGCGCCTCGCGCACCTCGCGGAAGATCTCGCCGACGCTCTCGCCCTCGGCGGCATCGACTTCGATGCCTTCGCGCGGCTTGCGCGGCAGCGGGGTCAGCAGTTCCTGGGTGACCGGCTCGGACGGGATCTTCTGCTCGATGTACGCCTCGATGTCCGGCAGCGAAGTCGCATAGCGCTCGCAGGCGAAGCTGATCGCATCGCCCTCGGCGCCCAGGCGCGCGGTGCGCCCGATGCGATGCACGTAGTCCTCGGCGTCGAACGGCAGGTCGTAGTTGAAGACGTGGCTGACGCCGTCGATGTGCAAGCCGCGGGCGGCGACGTCAGTCGCCACCAGCAGCTCGAGCTGGCCGGCCTGGAACTTCTTGAGCAGCGACTCGCGCTTCTTCTGCGGCACGTCGCCCGACAGCACGCCGACGCGGTAGCCGGCCTTCTCCAGCGCGCGCGCGACACGCTCGACGAACGCCTTGGTGTTGACGAACACCATCGTGCGCGCGCCTTCGCTGCGCGACAGCAGGCCGATCAGCAGCGGCAGCTTTTCGTCGTCGGCCGGGTAGTACATGCGCTGGCGCACGCGCGCGGCGGTGATCGACTCGGTTTCCACGACGAGCTTCTCGGGCTCGTTCATATGCTCGTAGGCGAGCTCGAGCACGCGGTGGCTCAGCGTCGCCGAGAACAGCAGGGTCTGGCGCTCGGTGCGCACCGGCATGCGGCGCAGCAGGAAGCGGATGTCCTTGATGAAGCCCAGGTCGAACATCCGGTCGGCCTCGTCGAGCACGCACATCTCGCAGGCGTGCAGGCTGACGACCTTGTGCTGCTTGACGTAGTCGATCAGCCGGCCGGGGGTCGCGATGATGACGTCGGCGCCCTCCTGCAGGATCTGGCGCTGCTTGTCGTAGTCGACGCCGCCGTAGACCAGCGCGAACTTCAGGCCCAGCTCGCTGCCGAACTTGACCGCGTCCTTGTGGATCTGGATCGCCAGTTCGCGGGTCGGCGCCAGGATCAGCGCGCGCGGGTCCTCGGGCTTGCGGTCGGCCAGCGCCGGGCGGGTCAGCAGGCGATTGATCACCGCGACCAGGAACGCCAGGGTCTTGCCGGTGCCGGTCTGGGCCTGGCCGGCAACGTCGCGGCCATTGAGCGCCAGCGGCAGCGTCAGCGCCTGGATCGGGGTGCAGCGGG
Source organism: Luteimonas sp. TWI662 (assembly GCF_039673825.1). Taxonomy (NCBI): domain Bacteria; kingdom Pseudomonadati; phylum Pseudomonadota; class Gammaproteobacteria; order Lysobacterales; family Lysobacteraceae; genus Luteimonas; species Luteimonas sp. TWI662. Next base: position 77,433 of record NZ_JBDJMI010000002.1, read on the forward strand.
TGAAGCCCGCGCCTTCCAGACCGGCCTGCAGGGCCGGATGCAGCTCGAAGGAGGCGAAGGTGAGGTCGGTAAGGGGTTTGTCGCTCATGCGTAGGTCTGTATCCGGGCGTCGCCGGCAGAGGGCGCCGCGTGCTTGCGTGGGCGGCATCCGCAACGCAGACTGCCTGGATGCAGGACGCGTGGGTCGTCCCGCGGATGCGCCGCCTTGATTCGGGCCGACGATCCCCCACTTTACCATCCATCCCGGCGCCGCTGCCGCAGCCGGCGCCTCCTTGATCCGGAGAAGCCCGTGAGCGAACGCGTCATCCATGCCACCGATTCCGACTTCGACGCCACCGTCCTGCAGGCCGACGTGCCGGTGCTGGTGGACTTCTGGGCGCCGTGGTGCGGCCCCTGCCGGATGATCGCCCCGGCGCTGGACGAGCTGGCCGGCGACTACGCCGGGCGCGCCAAGGTGGTCAAGGTCGACGTCGACCAGAACCAGGCCACCGCGCTGAAGTACCACGTGCGCTCGATCCCGATGCTGCTGGTGTTCAAGGACGGCCAGGTCCACGGCACCCAGATCGGCGCGGTCGGCAAGGCGCAGCTGGCCCAGTTGATCGACAAGGCGCTCTGAGCGCGCCGCCCGCGGCGGCCTCAGCGCCGCCGCAGGCGGCCTCGGCCTGAATCGCCGTCGCCGCGACCGCTTGCCGACGCCCCCGTGGCGATGCTAGGTTTGCGCGACTCCGGCAGGTATTCGCCTGCCGCACCCATCTGAACTGCACCTGCCGGGCGCATCTCCCGGCCCTGCCCGTTTCCACCTTCCGCCCTCCGGGCGCTCGCACCGAGCGAGGATTCTGCTCTTGTCCGACAACACCCCTGACGACGCCGGCACGCCGGCCGCCGACACTGCCGTCAAGCGCGTCCGCAAGCCCCGCGCGGCCAAAAAGCCCGCCGACGCTGCGTCCGACGCCCCCCAGCCGCAACTCCAGCTTCCTCCCCAGGATGCCCCTGCCGCCCCCGCGCCGTCGCGTCCGGCGGCCGAGGCCCCGGCTGCCCCCGCTCCAGAGGCACCGCGCCCGCAGCCGCCGAAGGCCCCACCCGCCGCAAGCGGCGATGGCACGCCGCAGGACGGCGGACAGCGCAACGAGCCGCGCCAAGGGGGCGAACCCCGCAACGGCGGTGAACGCCAGGGCGGCGACCCGCGCCCGCAGCAGCCTTACCAGAACAACCGCCAGGACCAGAACAACCGGCAGGATCGCCAGGACCAAGGCAACCGCCGTGACCGCTTCAAGAACCGTCGTGACCGCCAGCGCGGCGGCCGCGACGACGGCCTGCCGCAGGACGGCGGCAACGACCACGCACAGCGCCTGCCGCCGCCGAACGTGCCCGAGGGCTTTCCGCAGTACTCGCTGAGCGACCTGAAGCGGATGCCGGCGCACAAGCTGCTCGACATCGCCGACCAGCTCGCGATCGAAGGCGTGGCCCGCGCCCGCAAGCAGGATGTGATCTTCGCCCTGCTCAAGGTGCTGACCCGCCACGGCGAGGGCGTCGTCGCCGATGGCGTGCTCGAGATCCTGCCCGACGGCTACGGCTTCCTGCGCGCGGCCGAGGCCAGCTACCTGGCCGGTCCGGACGATGTCTACATCTCGCCCAGCCAGATCCGCCGCTTCAACCTGCGCACCGGCGACCACCTGCTCGGCCGGATCCGCTGGCCGAAGGACGGCGAGCGCTACTTCGCGCTGTCGGTCGTGGACACCATCAACGGCGAGCCGCCGGAAGCCAGCAAGGGCAAGGTGCTGTTCGAGAACCTGACCCCGCTGTTCCCGCGCAAGCGCTTCAAGCTCGAGCGCGGCGACGGCTCCAGCGAGGACATCGCCGGCCGCGTCCTCGACCTGATGGCCCCGCAGGGCAAGGGCCAGCGCGCCCTGATCGTCTCGCCGCCCAAGGCCGGCAAGACGATGATGATGCAGCAGGTCGCCAGCGCCATCACCTACAACCACCCCGACGTGCACCTGATCGTGCTGCTGATCGACGAGCGGCCCGAGGAAGTGACCGAGATGCAGCGCACCGTGCGCGGCGAGGTCATCAGCTCGACGTTCGACGAGCCGGCCGCGCGCCACGTGCAGGTCGCCGAGATGGTGATCGAGCGCGCCAAGCGTCTGGTCGAGCACAAGAAGGACGTGGTCATCCTGCTCGACTCGATCACCCGCCTGGCCCGTGCCTACAACAACGTCGTGCCGAGCTCGGGCAAGGTGCTCACCGGCGGTGTCGACGCCAACGCGATGCACCGGCCCAAGCGCTTCTTCGGTGCGGCCCGCAACGTCGAGGAAGGCGGCTCGCTGACGATCATCGCCACCGCGCTGGTCGACACCGGCAGCGCGATGGACAAGGTGATCTACGAAGAGTTCAAGGGCACCGGTAACTCGGAAGTCCACCTGGACCGCCGCATCACCGAAAAGCGCGTCTACCCGGCGATCAACGTCAACCAGTCGGGCACCCGCCGCGAGGACCTGCTGATCGAGCCGGAGCTGCTGCAGAAGATCTGGATCCTGCGCAAGCTGCTGCATCCGATGGACGAAATCGCCGCGATGGAGTTCCTGCTCGACAAGATGAAGAGCACGAAGTCCAACGACGAGTTCTTCTCGTCGATGAAGCGCTGAGGCCTCCGGCCACGAAAGAACGCCCCGCATCGCGGGGCGTTCTTTTCGTTCTTCGCCGGAGCCAACATGTGACCCTGCGCCTACCCGAAGTCGAGGTGCAGAAAGCCTACGGCAGCGGACTGACGCCCGGTGGCCGCGTCGAGCGCGCCATGGATGGCGCGCGCCCGAGTCAAGGCAGGATGCCTTGCCGAGGGGAGAGCGGCTTCCGGGTGGCAGGCTGCTGCCGATCCGAAGTGGAACGGCCATCCCGACACTTGGCAGAAGAAGCCTTTTATTCGACGTCCGCGTGCGGGATCCTCTAATGCGGCAACTGCGATGCCCTCACTCGTCGAAGCGCAGGTGCCGGACGGACTTGCCGTGGCGGCGGATCAGCTTCAACGCCTCGATGCCGATCTGGATATGACGCTCGACGAAGTCGGCACTGACCCGGGCATCGGAGGCTTCGGTCTTGACGCCTTCGGGAATCATCGGCTGGTCGCTGACCAGCAGCAGCGCCCCCGACGGGATGCGATTGGCGAAGCCGGCGGCGAAGACGGTCGCGGTTTCCATGTCGATCGCCATGCAGCGCATCGCCCGCAGCCGTTCCTTGAACGCGTCGTCGTGCTCCCAGACCCGGCGGTTGGTCGTATAGACAGTGCCGGTCCAGTAGTCGTGGCCGAGGTCGCGGATCATCGTCGAGACCGCGCGCTGCAATGCGAACGCCGGCAGCGCCGGCACTTCGGGCAGCAGGTAGTCGCTGCTGGTGCCCTCACCGCGGATCGCCGCGATCGGCAGCACCAGGTCGCCCAGCTGGTTCTTGCGCTTGAGGCCACCGCACTTGCCCAGAAACAGCACCGACTTGGGCATGACCGCAGAGAGCAGGTCCATCATCGTCGCCGCATTCGGGCTGCCCATGCCGAAGTTGATCATCGTGATGCCATCGGCGGTGGCGCTGGGCATGGGCCGGTCCAGGCCCACCACTTCGGCACCGGTCAGACGCGCGAAGTGATGCAGGTACCCGCCGAAATTGGTCAGCAGCACGTGTTCGCCAAACTGGTCCAGCGGCACGCCGGTGTAGCGCGGCAGCCAGTTGCCGACGATCTGGTCTTTCTCTTTCATCGTCTTCTCCTTTTTCTTTCGCGCGCATTCTCGCATCGCGCCGGCATCGGTCGCAGCACGCGTCGCAACTGAGCGCGCGGTCCCAGTGCACGCGGCGGCGACACGGGTACACTCGACGACGCTTTTCGGGGTCGCGCGCGCGCGACGGCTGTTCCATCATCGCTTCGGGGAGTTGTCGATGTCTCGTCTGTTGTCCGCCGCCTTGGCGGCCGTCCTGCTGGGCGGCTGTGCCACCACTGCCTCATCCGGCGCGCCGTCCCGCGCCGCCGCTGCGTCAACGCCCTACCCCAGCACCTACGCACCGATCGCCGCCGCGCCGGTGCTGATCAGCGGCGCCACGGTGCTGATCGGCGACGGCCAGCGCCTGGACGGCGCCGACGTGCTGCTGCGCGACGGCAGGATCGCCGCGATCGGCCGCGGGCTCGAAGTCCCGGTCGATGCGCAGCGCGTCGACGGCACTGGCAAGTGGGTTACGCCGGGCCTGATCGACGTGCACTCGCATCTGGGTGTGTACCCCAGCCCCGGCGCGCGTGCGCACAGCGACGGCAACGAGATGACCGCGCCGGTCACCGCGCAGGTCTGGGCCGAACACTCGGTGTGGCCCCAGGACCCGGGCTTCGGCGCCGCGCTGGCCGGCGGCATCACCACGCTGCAGATCCTGCCCGGCTCGGCGAACCTCGTCGGCGGGCGCGGCGTCACGCTCAAGAACGTCGCTGCGACCACGGTGCAGGGCATGAAATTTCCTGGCGCGCCTTATGGACTGAAGATGGCTTGCGGCGAGAACCCAAAGCGCGTCTACGGCGAGAAGGGCGGCCCGGCCACGCGCATGGGCAATGTCGCCGGCTACCGCGCCGCGCTGATCGATGCGGCCGAGTACCGCGACAAGCAGGCCAGCAATTCGCCAGGCAAGCGCGACCTCAAGCTCGAGACACTGGCCGGTGCGATGGATGGCGACATCCTGGTGCACATCCACTGCTACCGCGCTGACGAGATGGCGCAGATGCTGGATCTGGCGCATGAGTTCGACTTCCATATCACCGCCTTCCATCACGGCGTGGAGGCCTACAAGATCGCCGACCGGCTGGCCGCCGAGGGCGTGTGCGGTGCGCTGTGGGCCGATTGGTGGGGCTTCAAGATGGAGGCCTTCGACGGCATCCAGGAGAACATCGCGATCGTCGACCGCGCGCCGGGAGGCTGCGCGATCGTGCATTCGGATTCCGACGAAGGCATCCAGCGCCTCAACCAGGAGGCGGCGAAGGTGCTGGCCAGCGCCCAGCGCGCCGGGCTCGACATTGCGCCCGAACATGCGATCCGTTGGCTGACCGAGAACGCGGCGCGCTCGCTGGGCGTGCTCGAGCGTACCGGCACGCTGGCGCCGGGCAAGATGGGCGACGTGGTGCTGTGGAACGGCAACCCCTTCAGCGTCTATGCACTCGCCGAGCAGGTATGGATCGACGGCGCGCACGTGTACGACCGGTTCGACCCGACGCGCCAGCCGGTGACGGACTTCATGCTCGGCCAGGGCGCAGCCGCCACTGGAGGTGCCCGATGAGCCGCGCGGTCTCGACCCGGCGCGCCTCGCGCGCAATCGCGCGCCTGCTGTGCGTGGGCGCGCTGGTCGCCGCCACGCTGCCGGTCGCCGCGCAGGACGTGCTGATCCGCGGCGCGACGGTCCACACCGCCGGTGCCCAAGGCACGCTGCGCGAAGCCGACGTACTGGTGCGCGGCGGCCGCATCGCCGCGGTCGGCCCCGGGCTGTCTGCGGCCGGCGTGCCGGTCGTCGAGGCCGGCGGTCGTCCGCTGACGCCGACCCTGTTCGGCGGCGTGACCGGGATCGGCATCGAGGAGGTCTCGGGCGAGCGTGGCACGCGCGACGACCGCCTGTCGCTCGGCAGCGCCGAGGACATGGTCGTGCGGCCGGAGTTCGACGTCACGCTGGCGTTCAATCCCGACTCGATCGTGATCCCAGTCGCGCGCGTGGAAGGCATCGGCTTCACGCTGCTGTCGGCCGGCAATGCCAACGCGATCGTCGGCGGACAGGGCGCAGCGATGCGCCTGGACGGCAGCATCGATCCCGCCGGTCCGAAGGTGCTGTACCTGGCGCTGGGCAGCACCGGCGCCGAGCAGAGCGGGCAATCGCGCGCGGCGCAGTGGATGCTGCTCGACCAGTTGATCGACGAGGCCCGTGGCCGGTTGCCGGCCGATTCGCACGTCGCGTCGCTGACCCCGGCCGGCAAACGCGCACTGACGCGTTACCTCGATGGCCAGGGCACGATCGTCGTCGGCGTCAACCGCGCCTCCGACATCCGCCAACTGCTGCGCTGGAGCAAGCGCCACGGCCTGCGCATCGCGATCCGCGGCGGTGCCGAGGCCTGGAAGCTGGCGCCCGAGCTCGCCGCCGCCGGCGTGCCGGTGTTCGTCGATCCGCTGGTCAACCTGCCATCGGACTTCGACCAGATCGGGGCCACGCTCGAGAACGCCGCGCGGCTCCATGCAGCCGGCGTACGTGTCGGCTTCGCGCAGGCCAGCGATGCCTCGCACAACGCCCGCAAGCTGCGCCAGCTCGCCGGCAACGCGGTCGCCCACGGGTTGCCGTGGGAGGCAGGCCTGGCCGGGCTGACGCGCGTGCCGGCCGAGACCTTCGGCGTCGACGCGGCGATCGGTACGATCGCGGTCGGGCGCACCGCCGACCTGGTGCTGTGGTCGGGCGATCCGCTGGATATCGCCTACACCGCCGACCAGGTGTGGCTGGGCGGCCGCGCGCTCGAGATGCGCTCGCGTCAGACCGAACTGCGCGACCGCTACCTGCCGCAGGTGACGCCGGCCAGCGAAGGCGGCCTGCCGCGGGCGTACCGGCACCGCTGAGGCACTTGCGCCTCCCGCACATGCGGGAGGGGACGTGGGGGGTAGACCTTCCGCCTTGGCGGATTGCGGCCCAAGGACCACGGTCTGTTGGGAAACCGATCAACGCGCGATCGGATCGTTTGCCCCCATCCCGGCCTTCCCCCGCAAGCGGGGGAAGGAGGTTGCAAGCGCCGCGGCTTGTTGCGCAGATGCCGGCCTTCCCCCGCAAGCGGGGGAAGGAGATTGCAAGCCCCTCGGCTTGTTGCACGGATGCGGGCCTTCCCCGCAAGCGGAGAACGGGGTAGCAGGCGCGCGGCTTATCGGGCGTCGGGCGGGATGCCGTCGATGTCGGGGTCGACGGCGAGCTTGCCGGCGATCAGCACCGCCTGGGTGCGATTGGAGGCGCCGAGCTTGCGCAGCACCGCCGTCATATGCGCCTTGACCGTGGCCTCCGAGACGCCCAGCTCGTAGGCGATCTGCTTGTTGAGCATGCCGTCGCCGAGCATCTGCAGCACGCGGAACTGCTGCGGCGTGAGGTCGCGCAGCCGCGCGGCGACGTCGTGTTCGCCGGACGAGACCGCCGGCGCCGAGACTGCAGCCTCGGGGACGAAACGGTCGCCATCGAGCACCTGTGCGACCGCGCGCGCCAGCGTTTCGGCATCGGCCGACTTCGGAACGAAGCCGGCCGCGCCGTGGTCGAGTGCCCGGCGCATCACCGCCGGCTCCTCGCGCGCCGACACCATCAGCACCGGCAGTTGCGGGAACTGCGCGCGCAGGTGCACCAGCGCGCTGAACCCCTGGGCGCCGGGCATGTTGAGGTCGAGCATCAACAGGTCGGCGTCGGGCTCGGCCTCGACCATCGCATACAGCGCCTCGACGTTGTGCGCCTCGCGCAGGCGGGCATCGGGCACGGCGCGCGCGATCGCCCCACGCAGCGCCTCGCGGAACAGCGGGTGGTCGTCGGCGATCAGCAGGGTCGTCATCGGGCGGCGTCAGGCGTTGGGGACGTGCCGCTCCTTGACCAGCGCATCGACGACCGACGGGTCGGCCAGTGTGCTGGTGTCGCCGAGCTGGTCGGGGGCGTTCTCGGCGATCTTGCGCAGGATGCGCCGCATGATCTTGCCCGAGCGGGTCTTGGGCAATCCCGGCGCCCACTGGATGTGGTCCGGGGTCGCGGTCGGCCCGATCTCTCGGCGCACGTGGGCAACCAGTTCCTTGCGCAGCGCCTCGGTGTACTCTTCGCCGGCCTTGAGGGTGACGTAGGCGTAGATGCCCTGCCCCTTGATGTCGTGCGGGAAACCGACGACCGCGGCCTCGGCGACCTTGGGGTGGAGCACCAGCGCGCTTTCCAGCTCCGCGGTGCCGATGCGATGCCCGGAAACGTTGATGACGTCGTCGACGCGGCCGGTGATCCAGTAGTAGCCGTCCTCGTCGCGCCGGCAGCCGTCGCCGGTGAAGTACATGCCCGGGTAGGCCTTGAAATAGGTGTCGATGAAGCGCTGGTGGTCGCCGTAGACGCTGCGCATCTGCCCCGGCCACGAGTCGGTGATCACGAGGTTGCCCTCGGCTGCGCCTTCGAGGATCGTGCCGTTGGCATCGACCAGCGCCGGCTGCACGCCGAAGAACGGCTTGGTCGCAGAGCCGGGCTTGGCCTCGATCGCGCCGGGCAGCGGCGAGATCAGGATGCCGCCGGTCTCGGTCTGCCACCAGGTGTCGACGATCGGGCAACGGCCGTCGCCGACCACATCGGAGTACCAGCGCCAGGCCTCGGGATTGATCGGCTCGCCGACACTGCCGAGCAGGCGCAGGCTTGCGCGCGAGGTCTTCTTGACCGGCGCCTCGCCTTCGCGCATCAGCGCGCGGATCGCGGTCGGCGCGGTGTAGAAGATCGTGACCTGGTGCTTGTCGATCACTTCCCAGAAGCGCGACACGCTCGGGTAGTTCGGCACGCCCTCGAACACCAGCGAGGTCGCCGCGTTCGCCAGCGGGCCATAGACGATGTAGCTGTGGCCGGTCACCCAGCCCACGTCGGCGGTGCACCAGTAGATGTCGTCGTCGCGCAGGTCGAACACCGAGGCGTGCGTGTAGCTGGCGAACAGCAGGTAGCCGGCGGTGGTGTGCAGCACGCCCTTGGGCTTGCCGGTCGAGCCGGAGGTGTAGAGGATGAACAACGGATCCTCCGCGTTCATGCGCTCGGGCTCGCAGGTGTCGGGCTGCCCATCGACGACGGCGTCGTACCAGCGGTCGCGCGGCATCTGCATGTCGACCGCGCCGCCGGTGTGGCGCACCACGAGCACCGTTTCCACGCTCTGCGCGCCGGGCAGCTTGAGCGCGGCGTCGACATTCGCCTTCAGCGGCACGCGCTTGCCACCGCGCATGCCCTCGTCGGCGGTGATGATCAGTTTGCTGCCGCAGTCGCCGACGCGGTCGGCGATCGAATTGGGCGAGAAGCCGCCAAAGACCACCGAGTGCACCGCGCCGATGCGTGCGCAGGCGAGCATCGCCACTGCCGCCTCGACGATCATCGGCAGATAGATCGTGACCCGCTCGCCCTTGGCGACGCCCAGGTTGCGCAGCGCGTTGGCCAGCCGGCACACGCGGGCGTGCAGTTCGCGATAGCTGATGTGGCGCGCCTCGGTGTCGGGACCATCGGGCTCCCAGATCAAGGCGGTCTTGTCGCCGTTGCGCGCCAGATGACGGTCCAGGCAATTGACGCTGACGTTGAGCTCGCCGTCGTCGAACCAGCGGATGCGGAAGTCGGCCAGGTCATAGCTGACGTCGCGGATCCGGGTCGGCGGCCGGTACCAGTCCAGTCGCTGGGCGATCTCGCCCCAGAAGGCCTCGGGCTCCTGGACCGAGCGCGCGTAGTCGCGCGCGTAGTCGTCCTGGGTGATGGTATCGGGACCGGCGAAACCGGCCGGGACCGGATGACGTTCTGCGGAACTGGACATGCGGGACCTCTTCCCCTTGTTGCGCGTCTTCCCAGTGTGCCGCATCTGCCGGCCCGCGACGCTAGGACCTTGGTCTAGCCCCGCCGGCCCAGTGCGTCCGCTCACCTGCCCGGGGTGCGTGCCGGGCATCGGCGGGCGGCTCCACTTCGACCAATGGCCAATGGGCGCGGGGCGCGTCGCCGTGCAGTCTGCGCGAAGGACCGGGCGCCGGTTCGACCAGGTTCAGGCTCACGCATCCCTCGGGAGGGGACATGACACAGACCATCGCCGCGCAGGCCAGGCCGCGCCTGCTCACGGCCGCCGTGCTCGTCGCGCTCGCACTGCCGGGCGCCGCCTTCGCGCAGACCGCCAAGGAGCGCGAGCTCGAGGCGCGGATCGCGCAGCTTGAATCGCAGGTGCAGGCACTGCTCGGGCAACAGCAACAGACCGCCGCGCAGGTGCAGGAGGTGCGCACCGCGCAGGCGGCCGCGCCGGCCATCGCCGCGGCCCCGGCCGGCAGCCAGCCGATCCAGGCCACCACGATCACCCCGCAGGCCAATCCGGGCACCAAGTTCACCGTCGGCGGCATGATCCGCATCGATGGCATGGCCACCAAGACCACCGACGGCGATATCGCCAAGGGCACCGCCGGGCGCGACTTCTACGTGCCCGGCGCGATCCCGGTCGGCGGCGAAGGTCCGGACACCTACATGGACGCGCACGCGAAGTTCTCGCGGCTGTGGTTCGACGCCAGCACCGTGCTCGACTCGGGCGACAAGCTCGGCGCACGCGTGGAAATGGACTTCTTCGGCGGCACGCTCGGTAACTCGGCGGCGACCAACACCTACGGCGCCACGCTGCGCCACGCTTACCTGACCTACAACAACTGGCTGGTCGGCCAGACCTGGTCGAACTTCATGGACACCAACGCGTTGATCGACGCGGTGGACTTCGTCGGCCCGACCGATGCGGTGGTGTTCGTGCGCCAGCCGCAGGTCCGCTACACCAGCGGCCCGTGGACGGTGTCGGTCGAGAGCCCGGAGACGACGGTGCAGCCTTATGGCGGCGCGGCGCGGATCATCGCAGGCGACAACAGCGCGATCCCCGATGTGATCGCCCGCTACACCCACAAGGCCGATTGGGGCCATGTGAGCTTTGCCGGCATGGCGCGTCAGCTCAAGTACGAGCCCGCGCCGGGCCTGGACAGCACCGACACCGGGTTCGGTGCGACCGTCAGCGGCCTGGTCAAGCTGGGCGAGAACACCGACATCCGCTATCAGGTCAGCGGCGGTGAAGGCATCGGCCGCTACATCGGCCTGGCGACGATCCAGCAGGACGCGATGGTCGATGCGGCCGGCAACCTCGATGCGCTCGGCGGCTGGGCCGGTTACTTCGGCGTGCGCCAGGTGTTCAGCCCGGCGGTGCGCGGCAACCTGTTCTACGCACGCTCGCAATGGGACAACAACACCGCCTGGACCGGCCTGGGCGTGACCCGCAAGGTGCATTCGGTGCATGCCAACGTGATCTGGTCGCCGGTGCCCAAGCTCGACTTCGGCGTCGAGGCGATCTGGGGCGAACGCACCCTCGAATCGGGCGCGGATGGCGAACTGATGCGCCTGCACACGATGGCCCGCTACTCGTTCTGATCCACCCCGGCGCGGTCGCCCCATCGACCACGCCGAAACGCGCTCGCGCGCCTGCCGCACGCACGACCGGACCATCGGCATCCCGCCGGGCCGTCCATCCCACGCACGCTTCGAAAGGGGAAGCTTCCCATGTCCAGCACGACCGCCAACGCAGCGCCTACGGGCCCGCTGACGAAGGGCCACAAGAAGGTCATCTTCGCATCCAGCCTCGGCACCGTCTTCGAGTGGTACGACTTCTATCTGTATGGTTCGCTCGCGATCATCATCTCGCGGCAGTTCTTCAGCGGCGTCAACGAAACCACCGGCATGATCTTCACGCTGCTGGCGTTTGCCGCGGGCTTCTTCGTCCGGCCGTTCGGCGCGGCGTTCTTCGGCAGCCTCGGCGATCGCATCGGGCGCAAGTACACGTTCCTGGTCACGATTCTGATCATGGGCATCTCCACGTTCCTGGTCGGCGTGCTGCCCAGTTACGCCTCGATCGGCGTCGCCGCGCCGGTGATCCTGATCGTGCTGCGCCTGGCTCAGGGTCTGGCGATGGGCGGTGAGTACGGCGGCGCGGCGACCTACGTCGCCGAGCACGCGCCCGCCGGCAAGCGGGGGCTGTACACCAGCTTCATCCAGACTACCGCGACGCTGGGCCTGTTCCTGTCACTGGCGGTGATCCTGGGTTGTCGCTGGATTCTCGGCGTCGAAGCATTCGAGGACTGGGGCTGGCGCATCCCGTTCCTGGGCTCGATCGTACTGCTGGGCATCTCGGTGTGGATCCGGCTGCAGCTGTCGGAATCGCCGCTGTTCCAGGAGATGAAGGCGCAGGGCAAGGGCTCGAAGATGCCGTTCCGCGATTCGCTCAAGGGCGGCAACCTGAAGCTGATGCTGCTGGTGCTCTTCGGTGCGACCGCCGGCCAGGCCGTGGTCTGGTATGCCGGCCAGTTCTATGCGCTGTTCTACCTGCAGAGCATGCTCAAGGTGGACCTCACGGTGTCCTACCTGCTGATCGCGGCGGCATTGCTGCTGGGCACGCCGTTCTTCCTGTTCTTCGGCTGGCTGTCGGACCGGATCGGCCGCAAGAAGATCATCATGGCCGGCTGCCTGATCGCCGCGGTCACCTACATCCCGATCTTCAAGGGCATCACCCACTACGCCAACCCGGCGATCGAGGAAGCCAGCACCAACTCGCCGGCCGTCGTGGTCGCCAACCCCAAGACCTGCAGCTTCCAGTTCGATCCGGTGGGCATCCGCAAGTTCACCAGTTCGTGCGATGTCGCGACCGCGGCGCTCACCCGCGCCGGCGTGCCCTACAGCGTCGATCCGGCCCCAGTGGGCACGCTGGCGCAGGTGCATGTCGGCCAGACCGTCGTCCCCTCCTACGAGGCCGAGGGCCTGGCGGGCGACGCGCTCAAGGCGCAGCAGGGCGAATTCGGCGGCGCGTTGAAGGCCGCGCTCACCCAGGCCGGCTATCCGGAGAAGGCGGCCACCGACCGCATCAACGTACCGATGACGATCCTGCTGCTGTGGATCCTGGTGCTGTACGTGACGATGGTCTACGGCCCGATCGCCGCCTACCTGGTCGAGCTGTTCCCCACCCGGATCCGTTACACCTCGATGTCGCTGCCCTACCACATCGGCAACGGCTGGTTCGGCGGCTTCCTGCCCGCGATCTCGTTCGCGCTGGTGGCCGGCACGGGCAACATCTACTACGGCCTGTGGTACCCGATCGGTATCGCGATCATGACCCTGGTGATCGGGACGTTCTTCCTGCGCGAGACGCGCAACGTCGACATCACCAAGTAGCGCCCTCGGCGGGCATCAAGACCCGCACGCAAGACCCGGACGCCGGCCCTAGGGCCGGCGTTCGTCGTTCAGGATGTCAGCCGCCCGAGGTCCGGAGGGCGAATGCGTCGCCTGCCACGCATTCCTCCCGGTCGGCAAGCCCACCGCCCGTGCTCGACATCCGTCGCTGTACGGAGCGCGTTTGGGGCGCGCGCGCAGACCGACACCACAGGCGAGAATCCGCTGTCTGCTTCTCGAAGTCGCAGCGGCGGCGCGCGGTGAACCCCCGGCGCGGCCCTGCGACTGCGCCGCCGGGTTCCGCCAGGCGCGTGCCCGGATGACGCTCGCCGTCAGCGCTGCGGCGGCGCCGCCAGCTCCCGGGCGTCGAGATAACCGTCGCGATTGCGATCCTGGCGGTTGAACGTCGCGGCCAGGCGCGCCAGGTGCTCGGCCCGGGTGATCGGACGGCCTTGCCCGCCTGGCAACTCGTCGACCGACAGCACGCCATCGCCGTTGCGATCCAGGCGATCGAAGGCGTAGCCCATCCACGCCTGATACTCAGCGAGCGACACGCGGCCATCGCCGTCGGTGTCCATCCGCTCCAGGTAGTCGGTGGTGCGCGCCACCTGGGCGCCTGCGCCCGTCGCGAAGACGGCGCAGACCAGCGCGATCGCCCGCTGCGCGGTACGCGATCCAGCTGGACGCATCATGCGAGCGGCCGGCTCAGGCGCGCGCGCTCTGCAGCGAGTAGCCCTTGAGCCGGGCTGCGTAGTCCTGCAGCGCGCGGATGCCGCTGGCCTCCGCTTCGCGACACCAGGCCTGCAGGTGCTGCAGCGCCTCGCCGGCGTTGTGCGTACGCGCCTCCAGCAATGCCGCCAGGCGCGCACGGTGCTCGACCAGGGTCCGGATGCGCGGCCGTTGCGCGACCCAGGCCTGCAACTGCGCGCGCGCATCGGGCGCGAGCCAGCGGCCATCGTCGACCAGGCCCCGGCGCAGCTTGCGCGGCAGCAACGCGCGCAACTTGGCGCCGGCCGCCTGCGCCTCTTCGCGCAGCGCCGGACCCAGCACGTTGCGCTGGTAGTCGGTCATCGCCTGGAAGCGGTGAGCGAGCAGCGCCTTGAGCGTGTCGGTGTCAGGCGCGTGGATGTTCGGGCGCACGTCGAGCGATGGCGCGACGCGCAGCACACGCGCCAACCGCAGCGTCTCCAGTGTCTTGATCACCGCCCAGCCGATGTCGAACTCCCAGCGGCGCAGCGCGAACTTCGCCGAGCTCGGGAATGCATGGTGGTTGTTGTGCAGTTCTTCGCCGCCGATCCATACGCCCCAGGGCGTCAGGTTGGTCGCGGTGTCGGTGGTTTCGAAGTTGCGGTAGCCCCACCAGTGGCCCAGGCCGTTGACGACACCGGCGGCCCAGAACGGAATCCACGCCATCTGGATCGCCCAGACCGCGACGCCCTTGAAGCCGAACAGCACGAAGCTCGCCAGCAACAGGACCGTCGGGCCGAGATTCGCGTGCGGGGTGTAGAGGCGGCGCTCGATCCAGTCGTCGGGCGTGCCCTTGCCGTACTGCTCGATGTCGGCGCGTTGCGCGCGGGCCTCGCGATACAGTTCCACGCCGCGCCAGAACACGTTGCCGATGCCTTTGTGCATCGGGCTGTGGGGATCGTCCTCGGTCTCGCACTTGGCGTGGTGCTTGCGATGGATCGCGACCCATTCGCGCGTGATCATCGACGTCGTCAACCAGGTCCAGAACCGGAACACGTGCGCGATCGCAGGATGGAAATCCACGCCGCGATGCGCCTGGCTGCGGTGCAGGTACAGCGTCACGGCGAAGATCGTGAGCTGGGTGGCGGCCAGCAGGTACAGCAGCATCGCGCCCCACCCCCACTGCAGCAGGCCACCGGACAACAAGTCGAACAACGAGACGGACATGGCGACGGGCAACGGGTTCGGGTGTACGTCCCATGATGGGACGGGCCTGCGACGATTGCCATCCCTGCCCGGCCGTATGGTGAGCCTTGGCGTTCAGGCCTGTCACACTGCGCGCGACATGAACACGCCAGACGACCCGACACCGCCGCTGCTCGAGCTGCACGACGCGACCGTGGTCCGCGACGGCCGCACGGTGCTGCACGGACTGCGGCTGCAGATCCCGGCCGGGCGGCACACCGCGATCCTCGGTGCCAACGGCTGCGGCAAGTCCACGTTGGTGCAATTGCTCACGCGTGAACTGCACCCGCTGGCCCATGCCGACGGCACGCCGCCGGTGCGCGTGTTCGGCGCCCGGCTGGGCGATGTGACGCAACTGCGCGCGCGCCTGGGCATCGTGACCGGTCGCATCCACCAGGACCTGCTGTCCCTCCCGTCGCTGCGGGTGGAGGACGCCGTCGTCGCGGCGGCGCACGGCAGCATCGCGTCTGTTGCGCCCGCGCGCGTCGATGCCGCCTTGCGGAGCGCAGCGCGCGACGCGCTGACCGCGATGGCCGCCACGCACCTGGCCGGACGCCGCTACGCCACCCTGTCGGCCGGCGAGGCGCGCCGGGTCCTCATCGCCCGTGCGCTGGTCCATCGGCCCGAGGCGTTGCTGCTCGACGAGCCCTCGACCGGACTCGATGTCGTCGCCCGCGTGCAGTTGCTCGACCGCCTGCGCACGCTGGCGCGCAGCGGCACCACGCTGGTCCTGGTGACCCACCACGCCGAGGAACTGCTGCCCGAGATCGGGCATGTGGTGCTGCTGCGCGACGGGCGGATCCTGGCCGAGGGACCGCGTGAGGCGATGCTGACCGAGGCCTGGCTGTCGCAGACATTCGGCGCATCGCTTCGGCTGGGCTGCGATGCCACCGGCGCGCCGACGTTGCAGGTCGCCCCGAACCGTTGAGCCCCTCGCGGCGCCGCCGCATGCCGTGGCGCTCGCGCTGTGCGATAGTCGGCCCGCATCACCGCTGTTCTGTTTGGCATCACCACTTTCGGGAGGGGGTCCATGCTCGAGCAATACGGTCTGTGGCTGGCGCTGGTCTGCGCGGCCATTGCGATTCTTTACGGCGTGGTCTCGGCCGGCTGGATCAACCGGCAACCGGCCGGCAACGAACGCATGCAACAGATCGCCGGCGCGATCCAGGAAGGCGCGCGCGCCTACCTCAACCGTCAGTACCTGACCATCTCGATCGCCGGCGCGGTGCTGTTCGTGCTGATCGGCCTGTTCCTGGGCTGGTCGACCGGCCTGGGCTTCCTGCTGGGCGCCGTGCTTTCGGGGGCGGCGGGCTATATCGGCATGAATGTCTCGGTCCGTGCCAACGTGCGCACCGCCGAGGCCGCCCGGCGCGGCATCGGCCCGGCCATGGACGTCGCGTTCCGCGGTGGCGCGATCACCGGCATGCTGGTGGTCGGCCTGGGCCTGTTGGGCGTGGCCGGCTACTGGATGCTGCTGCCGCACTTCGGCATTGCCGGCGAGCCCGCACTGCACGCACTGGTCGGCCTGGCCTTCGGCAGTTCGTTGATCTCGATCTTCGCGCGCCTGGGCGGCGGCATCTTCACCAAGGGCGCCGACGTCGGTGCCGACCTGGTCGGCAAGGTCGAGGCCGGCATCCCGGAGGACGACCCGCGCAACCCGGCGGTGATCGCCGACAACGTCGGCGACAACGTCGGCGACTGCGCCGGCATGGCCGCCGACCTGTTCGAAACCTACGCGGTCACGGTGATCGCGACAATGCTGCTGGGTCATCTGATGGCCGGCCAGGTCGGCGCCAACGGCGTGCTCTATCCGCTGGTGCTGGGCGGCGCCTCGATCCTGGCCTCGATCGTCGGCACGTTCTTCGTGCGCGTGCGGCCGGGCGGCTCGATCATGGGCGCGCTGTACAAGGGCGTGATCGTCTCGGGTGTGATCGCCGCGGTGCTGTTCTGGCCGATCACCACGCAGTTGATGGCCGGCAACGCCCACGGCGCAGGCAATCTCTACTGGTGCGCGTTGATCGGGCTGCTGCTCACCGGCGCGATCGTCTGGATCACCGAGTACTACACCGGCACCCAGTATGGACCGGTCCAGCACATCGCGCAGGCGTCGACGACCGGGCACGGCACCAACATCATCGCCGGGCTCGGGGTGTCGATGAAGTCGACCGCGCTGCCGGTGGTCGCGGTGTGCTTCGCGATCTGGGCCTGCTTCTCGTTCGCCGGGCTCTACGGCATCGCGATCGCGGCGACCGCGATGCTGTCGATGGCCGGCATGATCGTCGCGCTCGACGCCTACGGGCCGATCACCGACAACGCCGGCGGCATCGCCGAGATGGCCGAACTGCCGCCGGAGGTACGCGAAATCACCGATCCTCTCGATGCGGTCGGCAACACCACCAAGGCCGTGACCAAGGGCTACGCGATCGGTTCGGCGGCGCTGGCGGCGCTGGTGCTGTTCGCCGATTTCACCCACAACCTGGAAGCAAGGTATCCGGGGGTCGAATTCCGCTTCGACCTCGCCGATCCGGCGGTGATCATCGGCCTGTTCATCGGTGGTCTGATCCCCTATCTGTTCGGCGCGATGGCGATGGAGGCGGTCGGCCGCGCGGCGGGCGCGGTCGTCGAGGAAGTGCGCCGCCAGTTCCGCGAGATCCCCGGCATCATGGCCGGCACCGGCAAGCCGCAGTACGACCGCGCGGTCGACATGCTCACCCGTTCGGCGATCAAGGAGATGATCATCCCGTCCCTGCTGCCGGTGCTGGTGCCCGTCGTCGTGGCACTGGGAATGAATGTGCTGATGGGCCCCGGTGCGGGGATCCGCGCGCTCGGTGGCCTGCTGATCGGCACGATCGTCACGGGGTTGTTCGTCGCGATCTCGATGACCACCGGCGGCGGCGCTTGGGACAACGCCAAGAAGTACATCGAAGATGGCCACTTCGGCGGCAAGGGCAGCGAGGCGCACAAGGCCGCGGTCACCGGCGACACCGTCGGCGATCCGTACAAGGACACGGCCGGCCCGGCGATCAATCCGCTCATCAAGATCATCAACATCGTCGCGCTGCTGCTCGTTCCGCTGCTTTAGGCCGGCGGCGGCATCGACGCGTCGTCACGGGCGCCGGATCTCGGGCACGGCGCCGATGGGACGGCGCTGTCGCTGCAGGGAATCGGGCGCAGCGCCTATCGCGGCGTTTCGCGCGTGCAACCGACCTCGGCCGCAGTCAGTCGCGCAGGAACACGCCCTGGGCGAGATCGAACCATGGGGTGCACAGTAGGCGCTGGACATCGGCGAACGCGAAATCGGCCCGCCAGACCTCACCGTCCTCGCCCGGCTCGGGCGCGAGCAACCGCGCGGCGTCGGCCGGGGCGACGCCGAGACACCAGCGCACCGCGGCCGGCGCATCGCCCAGCCACTGCGAGAACGCGAACTCGCCGACCCGTTCACCGCCCGGCTCGACACGACGTGCCAGCGGCGTGGGCGGCACCGTCGGTGCCGGCGTGGGCAGCGCCTGCGCGACGTGCGAGAGCGTAACCCGACCCTCGCCTTCGTCGCGCAGATAAGGCATGCCGGTTGCGCCCTGCGTCTGGCGCCCGGTCAGCACCGCATGGCGGTCGCCCCGGTCGAACACGGCGAGCGCGACGCTGCCGACATTGCGCAGCCGATAGCGGACCTCGAGCGCACCGCGCGTCGTCACGGCGAACACCGCTTCGAGCGCGACGCCGTCGGCGTCGACATGGGCGCGGGCAGTATCGGTCGGCGTCATGGAGAACCTCGTTTCTCGGGAAGCAACGGCGGGACACAGCGCGAACAACTGCACCAGCAGAATCGCGGTGACGGCGCTGCGGACGACGCGCCGGCGACGGCCAGAATGCGGCGAGCGCCGTGAGCGCCGCGCGCACGCCCCGCATCCGCGGCGCAGTCGACATCACGCGAAAGGCGGCGCAAGCGCCGCCTTCCGTGTCGCACTCACCGCGCCGCAGCGCAGTCGATCAAAGCGCGTAGCTCGGCCGATCCGGCAGGCCCAGTTCGCGGCGGATACCGTTCTCGGTCAAGTGGATCGGGTTGTGGGTGATCGGGCCGGTGCCATCGAAGTCGTAAGGCTGGGCGCTGGTCTCCAGGCCCACGGCCTGCCGTTCGGCATTGGGCACCTGACCGCTGTCGGGGCCTTCGCCGCGGTAGGTGCCCGGCAGGAAGGTGCCGTTGACGCCGTTATAGGCATGCGACATTTCGTGGTAGAGGACCACCGACGGCGCCGGGAAGGCATCCATGTGGAAGGACGGGTTGTAGCTGATCGTCACATCGCCGCCCGCGCCCGGGCGCCCATTGACGATGTCGGCATCGTTGCTGAAGGTCTGGGCGTAGCCGTTGTCCTCATTGGACAGTTCCTGGATGGTCACGCTGTTGCCCTTGGTCTCGGCCGCCTTGTCGAACTCGGCGAGCATCTGCTGACCGTTGGGCGAGGCGCGCAGGAAATCCAGTTCCGACTGCATGCGCTGCACGAAGGCATCCGAGCCCTTCACTGCGATGCCGCGGTCGCCGGCGCTGTTGTCGATCTCGACATTGACCACGGTCGGCTTGGCGCCGGTCGCCGCGTTGACCAGGTCCGAGACCTCCGCGTACACCGTCGTCTGCGCGTGGGCGCCCTCGATGGTGTCCTGGCCGTCGCCGGCATACACCGTGGTGCGGCCCTCACCGACGTGGATGGTGTCGTCGCCGCGTCCGGCCGAGATGATGTCGAACTCGCCGCCGCCATGGATGACATCGTCGCCGCGGCCACCTTCGATGTAGTTGGTGCCCGTACCGGCGTGGATGGTGTCGCTGCCGTCGCCGCCGTAGATCACGTTCACGCCGCTACCGCCGTGGATCTCGTTGCTGCCGCCGGTGGTGTGGATGTCGTTGCGGCCGCTGCCAGTCACGCGGATCAGGTCGTCGCCGTCGCCGCTGCTGATGCGATTGTCGCCGTTGCCCTCGACGAGCACGTCGTTGTCGCCCTGACCGGCATCGACAACGATGTTGACGTCGACATTCGGGGCGACCTTGATCGTGTCGTTGCCCTCGCCGGTGCGCAGCGTCAGCTCTTGGCCCTCGCCCAACCGTACCTCGTAGCTTTCGTCATTGACGGTGACATCGAGCGTGCCGTCGTCGCGCTGGCTGACGCCGACATCGTCGTCGCCGCTGCCGGTGGTGAACACGACTTGGTCGCGGCTCACATAGCCCTGGGCCACGGTGCGTTCGCGCGCGATCTCCACCTGCCCGTCCTTGTGCAGCGGATCGATCTGGATCGGCTTGCCGTCCGGGGTACTGCCGGTGGTGCGCTGGCTCGGATTGCTGGCCGTGCCGTCGATCTCGACCGTGCCCTCGGCCGCACGCTGCAGCCCCTGGCGCACGGTCACCTGCGGGCCGTCGTCCTCCAGGCCCTTGATCGGCTGGTTGAGATCGATGCCGTCGGCCGGGCCATCGTGGCGATGCGGGTTGGGATCGAGCGGGTTGTCCCAGTACCCCTGGGTGCTTGCGGACGAAACAGACGTGGGCGACAGCGAATCGAGCGTGGTCATGGCAGGCCTGCGCGAGAAAGGTGGCGTCCATATGTACGCCAGCGTATGGGGCGCCCGTACTGGGGCGTACCCCAGGCCAAACCCGCTTGAAACGGTTTCAGGCGAAACGGACCAATAGCCCTCGCTGCGCCGCAACATGCCTTGCGCGTAGAATGACGGCCCACTTTCCGCACTGGAACCGCAGCAGCATGGGCCTGGATTCCGTCTCCACCGGCAAGAACCCGCCGCACGAAATCAACGTCATCATCGAGATCCCCAAAGACGCCGAGCCGGTCAAGTACGAGGTCGACAAGGAGAGCGGCGCGATCTTCGTCGACCGCATCCTGTCCACGCCGATGCGCTATCCGTGCAACTACGGCTACGTGCCCTCGACGGTCTGCGGCGATGGCGACCCGGCCGATGTGCTCGTCGTGCTCCCGCTGCCACTGGTGCCCGGTTCGGTGATCCGTTGCCGTCCGGTCGGCGTGCTGAAGATGAGCGACGAAGCCGGCAGCGACGAGAAGATCCTCGCCGTGCCGGTCGAGAAGATCTTCGCCGGCTATGCCCACGTTGACGATCTCGACAAGGTGTCCACGCACTGGCTCGAGCGTATCGGCCACTTCTTCGAGCACTACAAGGATCTCGAGAAGGGCAAGTGGGTCAAGGTCGAAGGCTGGGGCGACGCCGCCGAGGCCAAGCAGATCCTGGTCGACGCGATCGAGGCCTACAAGCAGGCTGGTTGATCCGCATCCGGCGTGGTGAGCGCGCCGGAGCCCGCCCGGCGCGCTCGCAAGGCGCTGGGCGCATCGACGCTGCGCCCGCGTGGCGTCCCGCAGGGGGAGAGGCACAGGTGCGCATTCTGTTCGTGGGAGGCAGCGACGGCCTGCCCGCCGGTTTGCTCGAACTGGTCAGCGGCATGGACGCGCGCTGGGACATCACGCATGTCGAAGACGGCGGCGCTGCAATGGCCTTGGCCGCCGAGTCGCCGCAGGATGTCGTCGTCGTGGCGCCCACGCTGGCGGACATGTCCGCGGCCATGCTGCTCGGCCAGATCCGGACGCTGCGACCCGAGACCTCGCGCATCGCGCTGATCGGCGCCCAGCCGCCGGCACGTGTGCTCTCGCTCGCCCACCGCTTCCTGCCGCTTCCGGTCGACGACGCGCAGTTGCTCGAGGCCATCGGCAGCCTCCAGGAACTGCGCGACCTGCTCGACGACCCGGCCCTGCGCACGTGCATCGGCCGCATCGAACGGCTGCCGCCGCCGCCGCAGACCTATCTGGCACTGACCCATGCGCTGGAGGCGGAAGACGCCACCGGCGCGGCCGACATCGCCCGGCTGATCGGCCGCGATCCGGCGATCGCCGCCAAGGTGTTGCAGTTGTGCAACTCGGCCTACTACGCGGCCGGCCGGACGATCGCCGACCTGCGGACCGCGGTGACCCGCCTGGGGCTGTCGACAATGCGCGACCTGGTGCTCGCCAGCGAGGTCTTCGCCCAGCCCGGCCGGATCGACGTCGACCGCCACGCGCTGCAGCAGCGCGCCCTGCACGCCTCACAGCTCGCGCGCCGGCTACTGCCCGATTCCAGCGCCGAACTCGGCGCGACCGCCGCCCTGCTGGCCGACATCGGCCTGCTGCTGCCCGGCGTCCGCGATCCCCACTCGGAGGTGGTGGCGACAGGCGACGACCCCCGATCCGATGCCCCCGGCCACATCGAGGCCGGCGCCTACCTGCTGGGCCTGTGGGGCCTGCCGATGCCGATCATCGAGGCCGTCGCGTTCCAGCGCGATCCCGCCCGCGCCGGCACACGCGGTTTCTGGATCGCCGGGGCTGTGCACGTCGCCACATCACTCGCGGGCGACCTACCGCTGCGGGAGGACTATCTGGCACGCGTCGGCGTGCTGGAGCGGCTCGAGGATTGGCGCGCATGGGCGCTCAGCGCCGCCCAGGCATCCGCCGCGCACTGATGCATCGCCTTGGGGCGACCCGCGGTGCGTCAGGGCGCCTCGCTTTCATGCCACCCCTGCCCCGCCTACCGCGTGGATGGCGAGCCACACGACCAACGCCTCCGCTGCAAAGAACTACGGCCCCTTTCGGGGCCGTAGTCTTGTCACGTGCGTTGCTTCGATCGATCAGAAGCGCTGCTGGTACTTCATGTAGGTGAAACGACCGATGTCGAAAGCGGCCTGGTAGGAGAAGCCAGTGGTCGGCTGCGTGTAGACCAGCGGACCGACCTTGTCGAACACGTTGTTCACGCCAATCGAGACGGTGGCGTTCCACGGCGCATTCCAGCGAACCTGGACGTCGTTGAACGTCACCGAGCCGGTCTTGTTCTGCGGAATCGCGTTGTCGTCCTGATCGATGTAGTCGGGCAGGTTACACGTGTCCTCGAAGTAGCACTGCTCCTTAATGCTCGAGAAGTAGCGCGCCGTCCAACTGGCACCGAAATCACCCATATCCCAGTTCAGCGAAGCAACAGATCGGATGCGGAAGTTGCCTCCGAACCCGACCCGCGGCTGGGGCGTGGTGTTATCGGTGCTGTCTGCCTTGATCTCGAAGTTGCTGTAGTACGTCGTCGACCAGTTGACGCCGAAGGTACCGACGCTGGTCTCCGGCATCCGATAATTGACGTCGAAGTCGTAACCCTCGATTTCCCAGTAGCCGGCGTTGCGGCCGATACGGGTCAGATTGTCGACAACGCCGTTCTCGCCACGCGTGAAGTACTGACACTGCGACTGGATATCGTAGACATAGCAGTCCGACAGGATGCCTGACGCAGTGAACGAGGTCACGACGTTGTCGATGCGGGTCTTCCACCAGTCCAGCGACATGCCAAGGCCACTGACGTACTGCGGGCTGTACACCAAGCCAAGCGAGCGGCTCACTGACTCTTCCGGTGTCAGATTCGGGTTGGAGCCACTCAGGAACGGCGTTCCGGTCTGGCCGCCATAAGCGATGGAACCGCCTTGGCCGAGCTGACGGTAGCCCGCGTAGTTGGCGATGTCGGCCGCGCAACGCGCATAGACATCCGGGTTGTTGGCCGCGACGCCACGAACGGTGTCGCAAGGATCGACATAGTAGTCGAAGGTCTGGCCGACGCCGCCGTAGAGATCCGAGACCGACGGAGCACGGAAACCCTGTGCCCACGTACCGCGAACCAGCAGATCCTCGATGGGACGCCAACGGAAGCTGGCCTTGCTGTTGGTCGTGTTACCGAACACGTCGTAATCGGAGTAACGGCTGGCCAAGTTCAGCGCGAGCTCCTGCGCACCCGGCATGTCTGCCAGCAGCGGGATGTCGAGCTCAAGGTACGCCTCGTTGACGCTGTAGCCGCCGGAGGTTTCCTGAGCAGCAAGGTTGGTTGAGTTGCCCGTCTGCGCGAAGGCATCCGGCGAGTAGCGTCCCTTGACGCGACGGTTCTCCAGCCCAGCGGCGAAGCCAAGTTCACCCGCCGGCAGCGTCACGATGGAACCGCTGACATTGGCGAAGTAGTTATGAGTCGTCGTCTCCGACGTCGCATTTTCCATCAGGAAAAAGCGACGCTGGATGTCCGGGTTGGCCAGCGAGTTCGGCCCCTCACTGAGCACCGGGCTCCAGGGGGTGCAGTCGGCAAGCGCGATCGGTGCGTCGGGCGTGCCGCACTGGACGACGCCATTACCGTTCAGGAACGACGGGCCGACAGCCTGGCGAACGGCGAGCTTGTTGAAGTCGCCCCGCCCCCGGATGGTCGCGTCGCCGCGGGTGAACAGATAGCCGGCATCCCAGTCGAAGAACTTCTCGCCCACCTCGAACGAACCCTCGAGCGCGGCGCTGAAACGGTAGGTATCGAGACGGCGATCGGTGGTGCGCGGCACTTCCCAGCCACGGCGGCGGAAGTTCAACGTTTCGCCGGTGGGATTGAAGTAGCTATCCGGGCTCATCGGCGTCTGCACGTCAACGGCGCCGCTCTGCAGCGGGTAACCGGCGACCTGGACGCTGGTCTCGCGTCGATTGAAGCTCGCATCCGTCTTCAGACGCAGATTGTCCGTGAAATCGAAATCGGCACTGGTGAAGATCGACGTGCGCTCCATGCCGGTCTTGACCATCATCTGCTCGGCGGCATTGCTCGAGTCACCGATGACGCCCGGGCTCGGATTGACCTGCGGGCGATAATCGGCAAGGTTGGTCGGATCGCCGCCGTCGCGCAGGACAAGCCACGCATCAGCCGCCCTAGCGTTTGGCTGGTTCGGGTTGCGGATGTTGCCGATCGCACCGACCGGCGTGTAGTTGTTGTCTTCGCTCTGCCCCGGATACGAGAAGCGCGAGAACTCACGGTCCTTCGCAAAGACCGGCTCTTCCTTGTCGTACTGCGCGCCGAACACGATCGAGCTGCGCTCGCCCTGCGAGCCGATGGTGAAGTCGAACGACTGGATCGCACCGTCACCCTGACCGTACTGGCCGTAGTAGGCGTTGGCTTCGGCACCGTCGAAATTGCGACGGGTGATGACGTTGATCACGCCTGCGACTGCGTCGGAGCCGTACAGAGACGATGCGCCGTCCTTGAGCACCTCGATCCGCTCGACCATCGAAGACGGAATCGTGGCCAGATCCTGCAGCCCGTCGTTGTTCACACCGAGGCGGCGGCCATTGACCAGGACCAGGGTCCGCTGAGGTCCCAGGTTGCGCAGGTCGACAAACGTACCACCGGGGCTCTCGCCCGAGCTCAGCGGATCGGACCGACTCAGCGACGGGCTACCGGTGGATGCAATGTTCTGCAGGATGTCGCCAACCGACTGGAAGCCCTGATTCTCGATGTCCGTGCGCGAGATCGTCTGGATCGGCTGCGCATTCTCGACATCGACCTTGCGAATACGCGAACCGGTGACCTGGATGCGGTCGAGTTCGGTGGTGCCCTGCGTCTGGGTCTGCGCGCTGGCAGCGACGGGCGCGAGCGCGAACACGATCGCGGCGGGCAGCAGGCCCTTGCGTATCGCGGAGGTGCGAAGGTTCATCAAAATTCTCTCTCCAGAGTGGTTGTGTTACTGACGCGTTAAGACGCCCATCGCACGTTACGTCTGCACACTGGACTCACGCCTTGCATCCTCCACCGTCTGACTTTGCCGAATCTGTCCCTTTCGATGAATGCGAGACGAGGATGCGACTCTCGTCACAGCGGCATGTCATGCGCTCGCGTACATCTCGCGGGTCACCCGTTCGCCAGTTGTAGCCTGGCCCGCCGCGCGATACTGACTCGCTGACATACCGTGGTGCGCCTTGAACGCACGGGCGAAGCTGCAGCAGTTGTCGAAGCCGGTGGCGGCAGCGACTTCTCCCACCATCATCGACGTGGTGCGCAGCAGATGGCCCGCGCGCTCGAGCCGCAGTCGCACCGACAATGCCTGCGGGCTCTCGTCGTACAGCGCGTGGAACGCCTTGGAGAAGTACCAACTGGAGAAGCTCGTCAAATCGGCCAACTCGCTGATACGGACCACCCGGTCGCTATTGCCTTCCAAATAGAGCCTGGCCCGTTGCATGCGGCCGAACACCTGACGCTTTCGGTTTCGCGAGCGGCCCGGACATCGGCGCGCCCGAGCCGCCAGGTCGCGCTGCATGATCGCGAGCTGCAGTAGTAGCGGCCGAACGCTGAGTCGGTCGCAATGCCCCCGCTGAGCCTCCCGCCACAGCCGCAGTAACACGCGGACATCTTGCAGCGAAACGCGGCCGCGCCCGGCATACAAACCGCCGTCGTCCAGCGCCTGCAACTCCGAGAGCGCGCGCGCATCGAGTGCGAGTCCGATACAGATGCCGTGCGGCCCCGCCTGGATCAGCGGCGCGGACTCCTTCTCGAACGCCATCCAGTCCCCGCGACGCATGCGGAATCGACCCTCGCGAGACTCGATCCAACCATCGCCGCGCACCTGCACCCAGACACTGAATGCCGGTGCGGTGACCTGCACCACACCCAGGCGGGACGCGCCGACGCACTGCGCCGGCATCACGACTTGGTCGAATTGAAGCAGATGACCGCGCTGGGACCACGGGGCGATAGACATGCGAGCACACCGGTGACGGAGGAGCGTCCTTTTTGCCATCTGCGCTGCGCACTTGCCCGATGGCGCGACTACGCTTTGCCGAATTCGCTCCGATGTTTTTCCGAAATCCTCACGACGCCTTTCTTCTCAATGCCATCAACAACTTAGCGAACAGACTCTGGGACCCACTGCGAGTGATAGGCAGGGGCATCACGCCGATATCGGTTCCGTCTTCCGTCGCGATCGACACCAGCCAGTCCTGTTGGTAACCGCTGAATCCGTTGACCGCACTGCGGTTGGAAGCGTCGAGGCACTGCTGGTCCTCACGACGCAGTCTGTCCTGGCCGATCGCGAATCGAGTCATCCGGGTGAGGCACTGGTCGTCGCTGTCCAGATATGACAACCGCCCGTCGGACATCAGCGCCCAACTGCGGTAGCGCCATCGTGACGGCACGTCCGCGCTGAGACGGCGCGGATGGGTCAGGTCGGCAGCCGCGCTCCAGATCCCATTGCCGTCCAGCCGAGTGTAGAGCACCTGATTTCGCCGCGGATCGAACCGGACATGTGAAACGCCATCCAGACGTCCGATCACACGCCAACGGCGATCGTAAGCAATCAGCACTGTCCGCCCCTCGTGTTCCTCCTCGACCACAAGCAACCCACCGTCCGCGCCATACGCAACCTGCAACGGCTGCGCGGCCGGCACCGGAAGTGGTGTCGCGGTGCCTGCTTCCGGCTCGACTTCGACGATGCCGGGCCGGCCTGTCGCGTCCAATGTGGAGACCAGCAAACGCCGACTGTCGGCAGACCACGCCGGCGGCTGCCGCGTATCAGGGCGTACCCCCGGGATCGGACGTAGCGAATCGGGGCGCTCAAGATCGGCCCACCACAACTCGGAACTACCAGAGCGGTCGGACGTGAACATCAACTGCCGGCCATCCGGCGCCACGACTGGCTGGGTGTCGCGCCCCGACGATGCGAACAAGCGTTCGCGATGCCCGGAGGTCGCATCGATCCGGCTGATACCGAACTGCGGCTGCCGATGCACGAAGGCCACCAGATCCGCATCCCGCGCAGTCGCCGGCATCTGCGCATCCTCGACCCCGAGATCGGCGGTCGTCCTGGTCGCCAGGTCCAGGCGGTGTAGGCGTGTTTCGCTATCGATCCTCCTGCCATAGACCAGCGCCTGACTGTCGCGGGTCCAGCTCAGTCCGCGCAACTCCGCACCGATCTGGGTCAATTGCTCGGCGCTCCCCCCCTCGACCGGGATCCGCCACACATCACCGAGCTGCGGATTGCGAACGAAGGCGATCCAGCGACCGTCGGGGGATGCCTTGGGCAGGTAGTCGATGGCACCGGGGACGGTGGGATAGCGCACAGCGCGCCACTGGCCCGTCGCCAGGTCGAAGATCCGCACGCCGCCGCCGTCCGGGCTGCCGGTCATGGTGCCGAACAGCAGCCCGCTGCCGTCGGGCAACCAATCGAAGCTGAGGAGTTCGCTTCCATCGCAACGCACGATCTCTCGCTCCTGCCCCACAGCGTCGGCGGCGGCGAGCATGATCCGACAGCGGCCCGCATCGTCCCAACGGACGAACGCAATGCGCGCCCCGTCAGGCGACCATACAGGCAGATCGTCCCGTTCTCCGGCGGTCGGCACCGACAGCGCCCAAGGTGCGCTACCACTCGTCGCTTGCACCAGGATGGATGCGCTCGGCAATGGCGTCCCGTCATGCAGCGTACGGGCCGAATACGCGACTTGGCTGCCATCTGGCGACAGGCTGGGCGACAGTTCAAATCCTGCAGCGGAGGTCACGAGCCGATACGAGCGCCCCGGTGCAACCGCCGCGGCGGCGTCGGACAGCGGCGGCGGCGGGACCGACGTCGGCGGCGCCAGCAGGACCAGGCTCACGACACAAATCGCCAGCAGCGCGAACACTGCGCCTGCCCACCAACCCGCCTGTCCCTGCATCCGCACCGAATGGGGTCGGGACGGCCCTTCGCTCGCCGACGGAGCCGTCGTCATCGGCCCCCCGGATACCGGCGACGTCGCGTCCACAGGCGCCGGCGATGCCGTCGATTCGCTGTCGACTGTCGACACCGGAACCGTCAACCGATAGCCGCTCTTGGCAATAGTCTCGATGTAACGCCGTCCCTCGGCCGTGCCGAGGTCGCCCTGCCCGAATGCTCTGCGCAGTTGGGTGATCGCCTGGGTCAGCACGTCGTCGGTCGGCAGCGTATCCGGCCAGGCTTCTGCCAGCAGTTCATGCCGCGAGAGCACCGTGCCCGGACTGCGTGACAGGGCGCGCAGCACGGCGGCGGCCTTCGGCGTCACGCGCATGGGCCGGCGCGCACCGGGCATCTCGACCTCGCGCGTCGCGAAATCCACCATACCAACGCCGACACGAAGACGTGGCAGTGGAACGGCGTCCTCTCCATGGCGTGAAACGGTCATGCTGCAATCCCAACTGCTGGGTCGCCAAGCCTAGTCAACAACAGCTGAACGCAGCACGATGTTACGCCAGATCCGGCAAAGCGGACGGGCGAACACGACAGCGCCGTCGGGGTGCCTGGCGTGACTGCGCTGTCGCCTCCCCTCCTTTACGATCGAACTGACCTGGGTGGTGGATGTCGTCCGGGGCCGGATCGACGCGGGTGTTGCGTAGCCCCGATGTAGTCTGCGCCGGGACCGGCGCTCGACGAAGCGCTATTGCGGGGGATCCTTCTTCGTAGACCAGCCCCATTGCCTCTATTGCAACCATCGCGCTGGAATCGCTCATGACACAGGCCAAGTCCACCACCCCATGCAACGGCGTGTCGCTGCCTGAACGCATTGTCCCCTTTCCGACTTCGATCAGCGCGCAGGCCAGGGCCGCACTGCAGCGCTTGGTCACGGCGCAGGGTGTGCCGGTGAATGCGCTCATGCCCCTGCCCGCGGCGGAAGATACAGCGGCCTGGCAAGCCCTCAAGGACCAGGTGGACAGCCAGTACGCGGCTGCCATGAAAGGCCTGGCCGAGCACCTTCGCGCGAGGGTCGACACCTTGATCCTCGGCGAGGCTGAGATCCACGTCGCCACGCCTGGCGCGTCGGCGCACCCCCAGCGCGCCTGTATCGACCTGCACGGCGGCGCCCTGCTGTTCGGTGGTGGCGAGGCCTGCCGTGTCAGCGCGCAGCAACAGGCGGACCGCTACGGTGCCCGCTGCTATGGCGTGGATTATCGCTTGCCGCCCGAGCATCCCTACCCTGCTGCGCTGGACGATTGTCTGGCGGCCTATCGGCATGTCCTGACCCAGCACGCGCCCACCGATATCGTCCTCATCGGGCGTTCGGCGGGCGGCAACCTCGCCCTGGCGATGCTCTTGCGCGGACGCGATGAAGGCCTGCCGATGCCCGCCGGCCTGGTGCTGCTGTCGCCCGAAGTCGACCTGACCGAGTCCGGCGACAGCTTTCACACCAATCGCTACATGGACGTGATGCTCCCCCTCCCGCTGATGCAGATCAATCGGCTCTATGCCGGAGGCGCAGACCTCGGCCATCCCTATCTGTCCCCCTTGTTCGGCCAACTCGACGGCCTGCCGCCGACTTTCCTGCAAACGGGGACCCGCGACCTTTTCCTCTCCAACGCGGCGCGCCTGCATCGCGGGTTGGTCCGAGCCAAGGTTCCGGTCGAGCTCTATCTCGGGGAAGGCATGCCCCATGGCGGCTTCATGGGCGCAACGCCAGAGGATGACGACCTGGCGCAGGAGATCGGCGTCTTCATCGAGGCTCGCTGGCAAACGCAGCGCTGACCCCGGACCGTCCGCGGCCGGAACACAAACGAAAAAGCGGGCCATCGGCCCGCTTCTTCGTTTCCCGCGTTGAGCGATTACAGCGCTTGGCTGCGCACGCCGGCCTGGTGCGGATAGCTGGCGAAGATCTCGGCGATCGTCGACCGGATCCGCTGCTCGCGCTGTTCGGGCTTGAGATTGGCGACGCGTCCGACCGCGATGCCCTCCCACACCAACCGCTTCTGCCGCGCATCCACCAGATCCACGTTCATCGTGCCCTCGGTGTAGCGGTAGACGCTGGTGCGCTCGTTCCAGTACGGCACCGCGAAGTAGCCGCGGTGGCGATAGCTGTAGTAGTAGGCGTAGTCGACCGTCGGATAGCTGGTGACATCGGTCCGACGTTCTATGTAGGCGTTGATGTTCACCCACAGGTCCGGGTCGGCCTCGCTGTAGCGGTAGCCGCGGCGCTCCATCTCGGCGCGCACGGCGGCCTTGGTGACCTCGCTGGTCTGGGTTTCGTAGCCGTCCTTCTCGATCGCCAGCGGCGTGTAGAACGACCAGGTGCGATAGGCCGAAAAGTCCGCCCTGGGATCGGCTTCGGTGGTGATGCGGGGCCCGGTCGCGCAACCGGCGAGCAGCGCGAGGCCGCACAGGGCCACCAGCCAGGCGGCCACGCGGGACGTGGAAGTCTTCATCTTGGGGTCTCCCTGTTGACGGATGGATCTTGGCGCGCCGCCACGATACCGGCCCTGAACATACGCGGCGCGCCGTCGAGCGGACGCGACGGCCGGACGAATGGTCCATCCGGCCGCCACCGCGGTCACTCGGGCAGGTAGACCTCGGCGCCCTGTGCCCGGAACTGGGCAGACTTCTCCGCCATGCCCGCAGCCAGTGCCTGCTCGGCCTCCACGCCATGCTCGGCCGCGTACTCGCGCACGTCCTGGGTGATCTTCATCGAGCAGAAGTGCGGCCCGCACATCGAGCAGAAGTGCGCGGCCTTGTGGGCGTCCTTGGGCAGGGTCTCGTCGTGGAAGGCCTCCGCCTTCTCCGGGTCGAGCCCCAGGTGGAACTGGTCCTGCCAGCGGAACTCGAACCGGGCCTTGCTCAGCGCGTTGTCGCGCACCTGCGCGCCCGGATGCCCCTTGGCGAGATCGGCGGCATGCGCGGCGATCTTGTAGGCCATGATCCCGTCGCGCACGTCCTCGCGATTGGGCAGACCCAGGTGCTCCTTTGGCGTGACGTAGCACAGCATCGCGGTGCCGTACCAACCGATCATCGCCGCACCGATCGCGCTGGTGATGTGGTCATAGCCCGGTGCGATATCGGTGGTCAACGGGCCGAGTGTGTAGAACGGCGCCTCGCCGCACTCGCGCAGTTGCTTGTCCATGTTCTCCTTGATCAGCTGCATCGGCACATGGCCCGGCCCTTCGATCATGGTCTGCACGTCGTGCTTCCAGGCGATCTTGGTCAGCTCGCCCAGCGTCTCCAGCTCACCGAACTGCGCTGCGTCGTTGGCGTCGGCGATGCAGCCCGGGCGCAGGCCGTCGCCGAGCGAGAACGCCACGTCGTAGGCCTTCATGATCTCGCAGATGTCTTCGAAATGTTCGTACAGAAAGCTCTCGCGATGGTGCGCCAGGCACCACTTGGCCATGATCGAACCGCCGCGCGAGACGATGCCGGTCACGCGCTTGGCGGTCAGCGGCACGTAGCGCAGCAGTACGCCGGCGTGGATGGTGAAGTAGTCCACGCCCTGCTCGGCCTGCTCGATCAGCGTGTCGCGGAAGATCTCCCAGGTCAGCGCCTCGGCGCGGCCGTCCACCTTCTCCAACGCCTGGTAGATCGGCACCGTGCCGATCGGCACCGGCGAATTGCGCACGATCCATTCGCGGGTCTCGTGGATGTGCTTGCCGGTCGACAGGTCCATGACCGTGTCGCCGCCCCAACGGATCGCCCAGACCAGCTTCTCCACTTCCTCGGCGATGCCCGACGACACCGCGCTGTTGCCGATGTTGGCGTTGATCTTGGTCAGGAAATTGCGGCCGATGATCATCGGCTCGCTTTCGGGATGGTTGATGTTGCAAGGCAGGATCGCGCGACCACGCGCGATCTCGTCGCGCACGAACTCCGGAGTGATCGAAGGCGGAATGCTCGCACCGAAGGCCTGACCGGGATGCTGGCTGCGCAGCAGCGCATCGCGCACCAGCTCCAGACGCTGGTTCTCGCGGATCGCGACGTACTCCATCTCGGGGGTGACGATGCCGCGGCGCGCGTAGTGCATCTGGGTCACGTTGGCGCCGGCTTTGGCCGCACGCGGTTGCACGCGCGACGGGAAGCGCACGCCGGCCAGCCGCGGATCGTGTTCGCGCGCCCGCCCGAAGCTCGACGACAGGCCAGGCAGGACCTCGGTGTCGTCGCGCTCGGCGATCCAGGCCGCGCGCAGCGGTGCCAGGCCCGCAGCCAGGTCGATCTTCACGTCCGGGTCGGTGTAGGGGCCCGATGGGTCGTAGACAGTGACCGGCGGATTGTCCTGCCCGCCGAACAGCGTCGGCGTGCGGGTCAGCGCGATCTCGCGCATCGCCACGCGCAGGTCCGGGCGCGAGCCCTGGACATGGATCTTGCGCGACCCGGGGATGGGCCGGGTGACCGAATCGGAGAGTTGCTGGGCCTGCTGCAACAAGCTGACGGGCTGGGCGTTCATGGCATTCGTCCTGTTGGATGCCGCATCGTGGGATGCGGGCGTCGCCAGCGAGGGATTCGCAAGGCGGGACGAAGCGGCGGCGCGCCCGGACCGCGTGCCGCTGGCACGCATGCGCGCGCCATCGGTCCGGGGGCCGGCTGCGAAGCTTCCCTACGCCGGTATCAACCGGATCAGGTTCGAAGGG
This sequence comes from Luteimonas sp. TWI662, assembly GCF_039673825.1. NCBI lineage: Bacteria > Pseudomonadati > Pseudomonadota > Gammaproteobacteria > Lysobacterales > Lysobacteraceae > Luteimonas > Luteimonas sp. TWI662. Next base: position 110,502 of record NZ_JBDJMI010000002.1, read on the forward strand.
ACTGTCTCAACCGACTGACGTCGGTACCCCCGCTTCGGGGCCGATTAGACCATGCGGGGCGCGAACACCCAAGCCGAGACCGACGCCACCGGCGTCCCGACGCCGTTGTGCGCGGATCAGTCGACGCAGGATCTCCCGGCACCCGGCGGCGCAGGCCTGTACGAAAAACCGGTTGACAACGCGCGCGGCGGCGTGGTGTGCTGCGGACATGATGCATCGCACCAACGCCTCCCGCCTGTCGACGACCGCCATCCGTGCGGTGGTGCGTGGGCGCGCGGCGGCGGCGATCATCACGACGATCGTCGGCATTACCGGCACCGGTATCACCGGGACCGGGATGTGGACGCGCGCCGCCAGTTGACCTGACCGCCCGCTCCGCATCCCTCCCGGGATGCGGACGCCACGTCCCGCCCGATCGTGATGCGGAGCCCCTTTCCAGGAGCTCCCCATGTCGTCCGCCGTCGCGCTTCGCGCCCAGTCCGTCCCCACCGCCGACGATGCGTCGCCGGCGCTCGCCTGCCATGTCCACAAGTTCGGCGGCACCAGCCTGGCCGATGCCCCGTGCATCGCGGCGCTGGCCCGCCTGGTGCCGGCCGACGCACGGGTGCGGCCGGTGATCGTGTCGGCGATGTCGGGCACCACCAATGCCCTGATCGCGCTCGCCGACGCCGCCCTCGCACTCGATGACTGGAAGCCGGCGTGGGACGCGCTGCGCCAGCGCCACGTCGCGGCCGCCGACGCGTTCGAACACGAGGCCGACGGCCCGCTGCACGCCGCGCTCGAGGACGAGTTCGCCGCTCTCGCCCACGACCTGCAGAGTCTGCACACCGACGCCGCCGATCGCGACGCGCGGCTGGCGCGTATCCACGGTTGCGGCGAGCAGTTGTCGTCACGACTGGCCCAGGCCGCGCTCGGCCCGGGCTGGCAGCGCCTGGACGCACGCGACGTGCTGGTGGTCCGGCACGGCGAGATGGGCGCGGTCGTCGACTGGGACGCAAGTCGCGCCCGTCTGGCGAGCTGGCGCCTGGCCCACGCCGCGCGCGATGTGGTGATCACCGGCTTCGTCGCCCGCGACGGCGACGGTCGCGACACCACGCTCGGGCGCAACGGCAGCGACTACTCGGCAGCGATCTTCGCCAACCTGTTCGACGCCCAGGCCCTGACCATCTGGACCGATGTCGACGGCGTGCTCTCGGCCGATCCGCGCCTGGTGCCCGATGCGGTCTGTTTGCCGGCGATGTCCTATGCCGAGGCCTGCGAACTCGCCTACTTCGGTGCAAGCGTGCTGCATCCCCAGACCCTGGCGCCGGTACAGGCCCGGGGCATTCCAGTGCGCATCCGCAACAGCCGCAATCCGTCTGCGCCGGGCACGACGATCGCACCGGCGGCCGCGGCAGCGGCCTCGCCCGTCAAGGGCCTGAGCCTGGTGCGTGATGTGGCCGTGCTCGAACTGGTCGGCAATGGTCTGGTCGGCGTGCCCGGCACCGCCGAGCGCATGTTCGCGGCCCTGCATGCGGCCGGCGTCTCGGTGACGATGATCTCGCAAGGCTCGTCGGAGCATTCGATCTGCTGCGTCGTGCAGGCCGGCCAGGTCGAGCGCGGCCGCGCCGCGATCGTCGCCGCGTTCGCCGACGCAATCGCCCAGGGCCAGGCCCAGGGGGTGACCGTGACCAGCGATCTGTGCGTACTGGCGGCGGTCGGCGACGGCATGGTCGGGACCCAGGGCGTCGCCGCGCGGCTGTTCGCCGGCCTCGCCCAGGCGCACGTCAACATCCGCGCCATTGCGCAGGGCGCGGGCGAGCGCAACATCTCGGTCGCGATCGCCCAGACCGACGCCACCCGCGCATTGCGCGCCGCGCATGCGGCCTTCTGGCTGTCGCCGCAGACGGTCTCGGTTGGCGTGATCGGGCCAGGCAACGTCGGCCGTGCACTGCTGGCGCAACTGGCCGACGTGGCACCGGCGCTGCGCGAGCGCGCAGGCGTGGACCTGCGGCTGCGCGCGATCGCCAGCAGCCGGCGGATGCATCTCGACGACGCGCCGCTCGATCCCGCCCATGCCGCCGCGACGCTCGATACCACCGCGCCGGCCTGCGACCTGGACGCGTTCGCCGCGCACGTGCGCGCCAGTCATCTGCCGCATGCCTTGATCGTCGACTGCAGCGCCAGCGATGCCGTCGCGGCGAAGTATCCCGAGTGGCTGGCCGCCGGCATCCACGTCGTCACCCCGAACAAGCACGCCGGCAGCGGCGCGTGGGCACGCTATGCGGCGATCCGCGGGGCCCAGCGCGCCGGGGGCGGCCGCTTCCTGTACGAGGCCACCGTGGGCGCCGGCCTGCCGGTGATCCAGACCCTGCGCGGCCTGCTCGATACCGGCGACACGCTGCACGGCATCGACGGCATGCTCTCGGGCACGCTGGCCTGGCTGTTCAATCGCTACGACGGCAGTCGCCCGTTCTCCGAATTGGTACGCGAGGCCCGGGCGCTGGGCTACACCGAGCCCGACCCGCGCGACGACCTGTCGGGCCTGGACGTCGCGCGCAAACTGGTGATTCTGGCGCGCGAAGCCGGCCGGACGCTGTCCCTCGAGGACGTCGCGGTCGAAAGCCTGGTGCCCGAGACCCTGCGCGACGTGCCATTGGCGGCGTTTCTCGACCGCCTGCACGAGCTCGACGCGCCGATGCAAAGCAGGCTCGATGCCGCCCGCGCCAACGGCCATGCGCTGCGTCACCTGGCACGCCTGCAAGGCGACGGCCGGGCCAGTGTCGGCGTGGTCGCGCTACCGGCCGAGCACTCGTGCTGCCACACCCGGCTGACCGACAACCTCGTGCAGTTCCGCACCGCCCGCTACGCGGACAACCCGCTGGTCGTCCAGGGGCCAGGGGCCGGCCCGGAAGTGACCGCCGCGGGCGTATTCGCCGATGTGCTGACGATCGCCCATGCGCTCGGCAAGCAGGCCGGCCTGCCGTTCCTGCGGCATGATGGATGCAACGCGCAGGCCATCGAATCGGCGGCCTGCGGATGACGGCGCAGGCACGAAAGCCGACCCGGCTGCCCCTGGTCGATACGATGTCGATGTCACGATCCAACGCCGCCGACCGGGCGGCAGCAGGAGGCTCCACCATGCCCGAACATCCCTGGGTCGCGGCGTTTGCGCCGGCGAGCGTCGGCAACATCGGCGTCGGCTTCGACCTGCTCGGCCACGCGATCGACGGGCCGCGGGACATCGCCCGGGTACGTCGCATCGCCGCGCCGACCGTCGTCATCGAGGCGATCGACGGCGACGTTGCGGGCATCGACGCGATCCCGCTCGATCCGACGCGCAATACCGCCGGCCTTGCGTTGCAGTCGTTGCGCGAGGCGCTGTCGCTGCCGTACGGCTTCGCACTGCGTTTGGAGAAAGGCATCCCGCTGGGATCGGGGCTCGGCGGCTCGGCCGCCTCGTGCGTCGCGGCACTGGTGGCCGCGAATGCGCTGCTCGACGCCCCCCTGCCGCGCGATGCGCTGTATCCGTTCGCGCTGGACGGCGAAGCGATCTCCAGCGGCAGCCGGCACGGCGACAACGTCGCGCCGATGCTGCTGGGCGGGGTGACCCTGGCCACCGCCGACCGTGCGATCGCACTCGAGGTCCCAGCGACGCTGCACGCGGTCGTCGTGCATCCCGACCAGGTGCTGGAAACGCGCCGGTCGCGTGCGGTGCTCGCCGCCCCCTATCCATTGCACGACATCGTTGCCCATAGCGTGCACCTGGCGCTGTTTCTGACCGGCCTGCAACGCGGTGACCTCGATCTGGTGCGTGCCGGACTGCGCGACGTGCTGGTCGAGCCGCGCCGCGCCGGATTGATTCCCGGGTTCGCGCAGGTCAAGTCGGCCGCACTCGACCACGCCGCGCTCGGCGCCAGCATCTCGGGCGGTGGACCGAGCGTCTTCGCCTGGTTCGCCTCGCGCACCGAGGCCGAGGCCGCTGCACCAGTCATGCGCCAGGCGTTCGCCGACGCCGGTTTCGACGCCCGCACCTATGTCGGTCCAGTGGCTGGCCCACGGGCCGCGCTGCTCGACCCGAGCCCGGTATCGCGGCCGCTTGGCACGCGCGCCGCGCATCTACCCTTCTCCCAGTGACGAGCGCACCATGCATTTCCTGAGCACCCGCGGTGGCGTGCCGCCGACACCGATCGACGATGCCCTCGTGGCGGGCCTCGCGCCCGACGGTGGCCTGTATGTGCCCGCGTCGATTCCTGTCCTCGACCTGGAGGTACCGCGCGCCGCGCTCGCCGAGACCGCGGCCGCGACCCTGGCCCCCTGGTTCTCGGGATCCCGGCTCGAGGCACAGCTACCGGCACTGTGCGACGAGGCGTTCGCCTTCGAGGCGCCGCTGCGCCCGCTGCGCGGCGCCGGTGACCATGTGCTCGAGCTGTTCCATGGCCCGACCGCCGCGTTCAAGGATTACGCCGCCCGTTTCCTGGCCGGTGCGCTGGGCGCGTTGCGCTCGCCCACCGCGTCCGACACCACGATCGTGGTCGCCACCTCGGGCGATACCGGGGCCGCGGTGGCCGCGGCCTTCCACAGGCGGCCGGGGTTCCGTGTCGCCATCCTCTATCCCGAAGGCCGGGTATCTCCGCGTCAGGCGCACGGCCTGGCATGCTGGGGGGACAACGTACGCGCGTTCCGCGTCGACGGCAGCTTCGACGACTGCCAGCGCCTCGCCAAGCACGCGCTGTCGGATGCCGCGCTGCGGGCGCGCGTGCCGCTGGGTTCGGCCAACAGCATCAGTCTGGGCCGTCTGCTACCGCAGTCGGCGTACTACGTGCATGCCGCGGCCGCACATCACGCCCGGCATGGAGAGCCGCTGAACCTCATCGTGCCCACCGGCAACCTCGGCAATGCCTGCGCTGCGGTGCTCGCGCGCGCGTTGGGCGCGCCCCTGGGCGAGATCCGCCTGGTCTGCAATGCCAACGACACGCTGCCACGCTTCTTCGCCGGTGCCGACTACGCCGCGCAGCCCACGCGGGCCACGCTCGCCAATGCGATGGACGTCGGTGCGCCGAGCAACTTCGAGCGGCTGCGCCACTGGCATGTCGACGACGCCACGCTGCGCGCCGGTTTCGCCGCAGACAGCGTGGACGATGCCACGATCCGCCGGATCATCGCAGCGGCACCGGCGCGACACGGCATCGTGTCCTGTCCGCATACCGCGACGGCGCTGGCCGTGCTCGAACGACTGCGCGAAGCCGGCGATACACGCGGCTGGGCGGTCGTTGCGACCGCACACCCGGCGAAGTTCGAAACCATCGTCGAGCCGTTGATCGGACACGACGTGCCGCTACCGCCCGCGCTCGCCGACTGCCTGGCACGCCCCGCGGGCGACACTCCGCTGCCGGCCGATGCGGACGCACTCGCCGAAACGCTCGAACGCTGGCACCGGACTGCCGACATGGGCTGACCGACGCTCGTTCGGGCGGCGTGCGCCCGAGCAAGCGTCCCAGGCCCGACACACCGGGCGCTGGCCCCCATGCCCAGGTGGGTCGTGCGAAGACGCGGGCGGCAGCGACGCCGCTGACGCATCGCCTTGTCCAGCCAGACCGGCTGGACGTTGTGCACAATGTCGATATAATTAGCCGCCATACCATACGGCGACTAACCCGATACCGATCCGACCCTTCGCCTCAAGCGTACGGATGAGCATGCGGCGAAGACGACGACGGAGCGACCGGATCGCCCCATGGCGCGTGCGCAGTTGCTGCGACCACACGCGATCCATACACGCCGGCATCTCCGCCACTCCTGCCATACAACCTGAAACGAAGACCCCAAGCCCATGGCTCACTACCTCGTCGAACTCTATAGCGCGAACGCCGCATGGCGCGCGTTGCCCACCGCCAACCGCGAACGCTTCCTGGCCGGCGTCCACGCTGGAATGGGCGGACTGTCCAGTCTCGGCATTGAGGTCCTGGCGCTGGGCGAAGCGGACGCCGACATCGATCATGCGAGCGGCCACCGTTACTTGGGGGTGTGGCGATTTCCCAACACGACGGCCCGGGATGTCCTACTGGCCGGTATTCGCGATAGCGGTTGGTACGACTACTTTGACCATGTGAACGCGGCCTGCGACGCGGGCGGACTTGCAGACCATCTGGCCGTGCTTGCGACCGCGTAAGCGCGAGGCGCCTGTGCCGATGACCGAGCACCGGTGCCGTGTGGTGTCCCGGCGCCCAATGAAAAAGGCCCCCGCCGGATGGCAGGGGCCTTCGATAATGCAATGCTGTCGATCAGGGCCGCGAGGTGCGGGTGCCCGTGGCAACCTTCAGCTGCTTGGCGTCCACACTCTTCACGCCTTCGATGCCACGTGCGATCGCAGTCGCGCGATCGATCTGCGCCTGCGACTCGACGTCGCCCGACAGACTGACAATGCCGTTGCTGGTCTCGACGCTGATATCCAGACCGGACACATCGCTCGACGCCAGCAGATCGGCCTTGACCTTGGTGGTGATCCAGGTATCGGACATCGGCTGATGCGAATCGGTCTGCGCGGCAGTGGTGTGATCCTTGCGGTCGTGATCCTGCGCGAGCGCCGAACCGGTGAATGCAACCGCACCTGCAAGCGCGCCAGCCATCAGGGTCTTGTGCAGAGTCTTCATTGGGCGTCCTCCGAATCTTATGGTGTGCCGCGAGTCTGCGCAGCCTCCCCGTGCCGGGGGGGTGAAGGCGACACGTTCACGGCGCGCAGAGCGCCCCGTTGTTATCAGCCGCTCATGAATCGTCATCTCCCCCCTGCCGCGCCTGTCACGCAGGCGAGTCTCGAAGCGGCCCGGGCCGCCGGCCTGCGCTGGGTCTGCGATCGCGATCCCGGCCTTTGCCGCCGCCGCGCCGGCAAAGGATTCAGCTATCGCGATCCCGGCGGCGCAGCGGTGCGGGACCGCGAGGTGCTCGCCCGGATCCGGCAACTGGCCATCCCGCCTGCCTACACCGACGTGTGGATCTGCCAATATGCCAACGGCCATCTGCAAGCCACCGGGCGCGATGCGCGCGGGCGCAAGCAGTATCGCTACCATCCCGACTGGTCGACCACGCGCGGCCTGGGCAAGTTCGACCGGATCGTCGCGTTCGGCAACGCACTCCCACGCCTGCGCCGTGCGCTACAACGCGACCTGGCGCGCCCGGGCATGCCACGCGAGAAGGTATTGGCGATCGTCGTGTCGCTGTTGTCGCAGACCTTGATCCGGGTCGGCAACGACACCTACGCCCGCAGCAATGGATCGTTCGGCCTGACCACGCTGCGCAACCGGCACTTCGAGCGGGCCAAGGCCGGCGGCGCGCGATTGCGCTTCCGCGGCAAGAGTGGTCAGGCGCACGACATCGCGATCGACGACGCCCGGCTGTGCCGGCTGGTACGCCGCTGCCAGCAATTGCCGGGGCAGGCGCTGTTCCAGTACATGGACGACGAGGGCGAATGCCGCGGTGTGGATTCGGGCATGGTCAACGACTACCTGCGCGAGGCCATGGGCGAGTCGTTCACCGCCAAGGATTTCCGCACCTGGGGCGGCACCGCACTGGCGTTCCGTCAGTTCGCCGCGCGGCCCCTGCCCACCGGACGCAATGGCGGCCCGCCGAGCGAGCGGGCGCTGGCGCTGCAGGAGAAGCAGGTCATCGCCGATGTCGCCGCGACGCTGGGCAACACGGTGTCGGTGTGCCGCAAGGCCTACATCGATCCGGTGCTCTATACCGCGTGGCGCGACGGCCGCCTGCAGCGCGCAGCCGCCAACGCGCGCGGTCCGCGGCAGTGGGAACAGGCAACGCTCGGCCTGCTGCGCCGCGCCCATCGCGCGGCGCGCAAGCGCTGATCTGCCGGGTCAATGAATTGGTTGTCGACGCAACTGTTGACAGCCCGTCCCGGGCATGGTTTTCTCGACCCATGACGCAGCGCAGCACCCGCATGCAGCTCCCCGCCCGCACCGCCACCGGTGACGGCCGGACCGTCATGTTCGCCGCGACCACCGCGCTTCTTATTGCCGTACTTCTTATTACCGTCCAGTCAGGCGCGGGAACGGGGTTCGTGTAAGAAAAAGCGAAACCCAAGGTCGAAAGAACCGAACCCCGCGCCGACAAGCGCGGGGTTTTTTGTTGCCCATTGCCTAGCACCAGAGCGAACCGATGCCCGACACCATGCCCGTCTTCACCCCCGCCCGCAGCGCCGCCCAAGGCGCTCGCGGCGCGGCGCGGGCGTGTCGGACACCTGCACGCACGGGCGCTGCGATGGCGACGACGCATGCGACGGCCGGATGGAACAGGGCGATGCCCTCGACCTCCGGCCGTCGTCGTATCCGGGCGTCGATCCCGACGCCCCCCTCCTCCTTTTCCTCCAGCGGACACGATCGCCCATGAGCAATGCACACCCCTCCATCGCCATCGTCGGCTACGGCAGCCAAGGTCGCGCGCACGCGCTGAACCTGCGCGACTCGGGCTTCGACGTCGTTGTCGGCCTGCGTCCCGGCGGGCCGACCGAACAGAAGGCCAAGGCCGACGGCTTCACCGTCAAGGCGCCCGCCGACGCCGTGCGCGAGGCCGACCTGGTCGCCGTGCTGACGCCGGACATGGTGCAAAAGCAGCTTTATGTCGAGGTGCTGGCGCCGCATATGAAGCAGGGCGCGACGCTGCTGTTCGCGCACGGCCTGAACGTGCATTACGGCATGATCGCCCCGCGCGAGGACCTGGACGTGGTCCTGGTCGCGCCCAAGGGGCCCGGCGCCCTGGTGCGCCGCGAATACGAGATCGGCCGCGGCGTGCCGTGCATCTACGCCGTGCACCAGGATCGCAGTGGTCATGCCCGCGATACCGCGCTGGCCTATGCCGCGGGCCTGGGCGGGGCGCGCGCCAACGTGATCGAGACCACGTTCAAGGAAGAGACCGAGACCGACCTGTTCGGCGAGCAGGCGGTGCTGTGCGGCGGTGCGTCGTCGCTGGTACAGGCCGGCTTCGAGACGCTGGTCGAAGCCGGCTACCAGCCCGAGATCGCCTATTACGAGGTGCTGCACGAGCTCAAGCTGATTGTCGATCTGTTCTACGAGGGCGGCATCACCCGCATGCTCGAGTTCATCTCCGAGACCGCGCAGTACGGCGACTACGTCAGCGGTCCGCGCGTGATCGACGCCGGCGTCAAGGCGCGCATGAAGGACGTGCTGGCCGACATCCAGGACGGCACATTCGCCAAGAACTGGGTTGCCGAGTACGAGGCCGGGCTGCCGAACTACAAGCGCTACAAGCAGGCCGATTTCGACCACCCGATCGAGCAGGTCGGCCGCCAGTTGCGCGCGAAGATGACCTGGCTGGGCGAGCAGGCCGACGCTCCTTCACAGCGTACGGAAGTCGCGTGATGAATGGCGCCCGCTGGCTGGTGCAGGCGCTGGAGGCCGAAGGAGTCGAGACGATCTTCGGCTATCCGGGCGGCGCGATCATGCCGTTCTACGACGCGCTGCATGGCGCGTCGCTGAAGCACGTCCTGGTCCGCCACGAACAGGGCGCGGCATTCGCCGCGAACGGCTTCGCGCGGGCCAGCGGGCGCGTCGGCGTCTGTGTAGCGACCTCCGGCCCGGGCGCCTCGAACCTGGTCACCGGCATCGCCGATGCGATGCTCGATTCAGTGCCGATGGTGATCATCACCGGCCAGGTCGCCACGCCGCTGATGGGCACCGACGCGTTCCAGGAGCTGGACGTGTTCGGCATGACGTTGCCGATCGTCAAGCACAGCTTCCTGGTGCGCAGCGTCGACGAGCTGCCGCATGCCGTCACCGAGGCGTTCCGGATCGCCCGCTCCGGGCGTCCCGGGCCGGTGCTGATCGACATGCCCAAGGATGTGCAGATCGGCGACGCCGCCCATCTGGGAGCGCACGTGCCCTCGCGCGCCGACACCATGCCGCCCTGCGCCGACCACGCGCTGCACGAGGCGGCGGCGCTGCTGGCGCAAGCGCAGCGTCCGGTCGTCTACGGCGGCGGCGGCATCGTGCTGGGTGATGCACTGGAGGCATTCCGCGAGTTCGCCGACCTGACCGCGATCCCGACCGTGCTGACGCTGCGTGGTCTCGGCGCACTGCCGCCATCGCACCCTGCGAACCTGGGCATGCTCGGCATGCACGGCACGCGCGCCGCGAACCTGGCGGTGCAGGAGGCCGACCTGCTGCTGGTCGTGGGCGCCCGCTTCGACGACCGGGCCACCGGCAAGCTGGCCGAGTTCGCCCCGCACGCGCGGATCGTGCACCTGGACGGCGACGGGTGTGAGATCGGCAAGCTGCGGCAGACCGATGTCGCGGTCTGCGGCGATGTCGCCGCCAGCCTGTCGCGGCTGGCCGCGCCATGCGCGGCGCACACACACGGGCGTTTTGCCGCGGCGCGTGCGCAATGGCGCACGCTGTGCGCGGAGCGACGCGAGCGCTTCGCTGCCCGCTACGACGCCCCGGGCGACAAGGTCTATGCCCCTGCGCTGCTCAAGCGCCTGAGCGAACTGGCGCCTGACGCCGTGGTGGCCTGCGACGTCGGCCAGCACCAGATGTGGGTCGCCCAGCACTGGCGCTTCGACCATCCGCGCAAGCACCTGACCAGTGGCGCGCTGGGCGCGATGGGCTTCGGCCTGCCGGCCGCGATCGGCGCCCAGCTCCAGGACCCGAGGCGCCGCGTGGTCTGCGTCAGCGGCGACGGTTCGTTTCTGATGAACGTGCAGGAGCTGGCGACGCTCAAGCGCTACCAGGTGCCGGTGAAGATCGTGCTGCTCGACAACCAGGCGCTGGGCATGGTGCGGCAATGGCAAGAGCTGTTCTTCGATCGTCGCTATTCGGAGATCGACCTGTCCGACAACCCCGACTTCGCCCAGGTCGCCCGCGCGTTCGGCATCCAGGCGCTGTCGGTCGACCGCAGCGACGACGTCGAAACGGCATTGCAGGCCCTGCTCGATGCGCCGGGCCCGGCACTGCTGCATGTCGCCATCGACACCGCCGCCAACGTCTGGCCGCTGGTGCCGCCCAACCACAACAACGCGCAGATGCTCGACCACGCCGATGCCGACATCGAGGCCGATGCCGCGACAGCCGACGCCTCCGCCTTGACCGACCCCACTGCCCCCGCGCCCGAGGAATGCCGCCATGCGTTACCAGTTTGAGATGACCCTGCGCCGCGCCGAAGGTGCGCTGGTGCGTGTGTTGGGTACCACCGAGCGCCGCGGCTTCCGACCGCTGACCTTCGAGGGCGCCGCCGGCGAGGACGACGACCGCTGGTGCCTGCGCATGACCGTCGAGGGCGACCGCGCCGCGAGCGCACTGCAAGGCCAGCTGGCCAAGCTCTACGACTGCCTGTCGGTGGAGGTGCAGCCGTGTCGTTGAATGTCGCCGCCGATGCCGCGGTCGCGGTCGCACCGATCGCCGAGGCCGCACGCGCGCCCAGCGACCGGGTCTGGTTCGACGGTGCGTTGCACGCTGTCGATGCGCTGCAGGCGGGCCTGACCACGCACGCGATGCATTACGGCAGCGGCGTGTTCGAGGGCATCCGCGCCTATGCCACCGACGACGGCGCCGCTGTGTTCCGGCTGCCCGAGCACTTGGCGCGCATGCGAGAGGGGGCGGCGCTGCTGGGCATGGCGTTCGATCCCGCGCTCGCGACCGAGGCGGTGCTGGCGACGCTGCGCGCCAACCGCCATCGCGACGCCTACGTCCGGCCGCTGGCCTGGTTCGGCGAGGGCGGCTTCGGGCTCGATGTCGAGGGCCATGCCGAGCATTTGATGGTCGCCACCACCGCCACGCGCGTGCACCTGGCCGGCACCCGCGCACGGCTGGGCATCAGCAGCTGGCGGCGCAATCCCGCCGATTCGCTGCCGCCGCTCAAGCTGTGCGGCGCCTACGTCAACTCGATCCTGGCCAAACGGCAGAGCAAGTCGCGCGGCTTCGACGAAGCGCTGTTCACCGATGCCGACGGCTTCGTGGTCGAGTGCACCGGCGCCAACGTGTTCCTGGTCAAGGACGGCCGCCTGACCGCGGTTGCCCACCGCGACGCATTGCCCGGGATCACCCGCGACACGCTGATCGCGCTGACCGGCGCGTCCTCGCGCGCGGTCACCGTCGCCGAACTGCTGGATGCCGACGAGGTGTTCGCCTGCGGTACCGCCGCCGAGGTGGCGCCGGTGCAGGCGATCGAGGACCGGAGCTATGGCGACAATCCGGTCACCCGCGAACTGGCCGATCTCTACGCCCGCGTGGTGCGCGGCCAGGCCGAGGCCGGCCGCGGCTGGCTGACGGCGGTTTGAGCATGCCCGACCCCGATGTACGCCGCGTGCCGCGCGCCACCGCCAGCGATGTGCTGGCGGCGCAGGCGCGGCTGCGCCGCCATCTCGACGTCACGCCGATCCACTATGCCGAGCGCTTCGGCTGCTGGCTGAAGCTGGAGAATCTGCAGCGCACCGGTTCGTACAAAGTGCGCGGCGCCCTCAACGCGCTGCTGGCCGCACGCGAGCGCGGCGACGACCGCACGGTCATCGCCGCCTCGGCCGGCAACCACGCCCAGGGCATGGCCTGGGCCGCTTACCGGCTCGGCGTTCCGGCGATCACGGTGATGCCGCGCAACGCGCCGCAGACCAAGATCGCCGGCGTCGCGCACTGGGGCGCCACAGTGCGCCTGCACGGCGACACCTACGACGAGGCCAAGGCGTTCGCAGGCGAACTGGCGGCGCAGAACGGCTTCCGGCTGCTGTCGGCCTTCGACGATATCGACGTGATCGCCGGCCAGGGCACTGTGGGCCTGGAGATCGCCGCGGCCCTGGTGCCGGACGTGGTCATCGTGCCGATCGGCGGCGGCGGGCTCGCGGCCGGCGTGGCCCTCGCGCTCAAGAGTCAGGGGGTGCGCATCGTCGGTGCCCAGGTCGAAGGCGTGGACGCGATGGCACGCGTGCTGCGCGGCGATGACGCCCCGTTCTCACCGGTCGCCACGCTGGCCGACGGCGTGCGCGTGGCCGACCCCGGCCAGCTGACCCGGGCGTTGCTGGCCGACCTGCTCGACGATGTGGTCATCGTCCGCGAGGCGGAACTGCGCGAGACGCTGGTGCGTCTGGCGCTGGAGGAACACGTGATCGCCGAGGGCGCGGGCGCACTGGCATTGGCGGCCGGCCGTCGCGTCGCCGGGCGCCGCAAGGTCGCGGTGGTCTCGGGCGGCAACCTCGACGCCGGGGTGCTGGCGCGCCTGCTGTCGGAGGTCCGCCCACGGCCACCGCGCAAGCCGAGGCGTCGCCAGCGCATCGTCGACGCGACCGCGACCACCGCGGCGCCGCCGGCACCGGCCGCCACGCCACGGCGGCGCAACGACCTGGGCACCACGGCGCCGGCCGGAGGCGGCGAACCGCGACTTCGACGCGCGATCAAAGCGCCGCCCGACCGCATGCCCCACCGTATTGCCGAGGAACTTCCCGCATGACCGCTTCCGACACCATCCGAATTTTCGACACCACCCTGCGCGACGGCGAGCAATCGCCGGGCTGCAGCATGTCGCCGCAACAGAAAGTCGTGATGGCCCGCGCACTCGCCGAGCTGGGCGTGGACATCATCGAGACCGGCTTTCCCGCCAGTTCGGAATCCGACCGCGAGGCCGCACGCCTGATCGCACGCGAAGTCCGCACGCCGACGCTGGCGGTGCTCTCGCGCTGCCTGCCCGCCGACATCGAAGCCTCGGCGCGTGCGCTCGAGGGCACCGCCCGTCCGCGTATCCACGTCTTCATCTCCACCAGCCCGCTGCACCGCGAGCACAAGCTGCGCATGAGCCGGCAACAGGTGCTGGACATGGCCGCCACCAGCGTCGCGCATGCCCGACGGCTGGTCGACGACGTCGAGTTCTCGACCGAGGACGGCACCCGTACCGAGGACGATTTCCTGGCCGAGGTCATCGCCGCGGCGATCGCCAGCGGCGCCGGCACGATCAACGTTCCCGACACCCTGGGCTATGCGACACCCGAGGAAAGCCGCGCGCTGTTCCAGCGGTTGATCGCCAACGTCCCCGGCGCACGTGACGTGATCTTCAGCGCGCACTGCCACAACGACCTGGGCCTGGCGGTCGCCAACTCGCTGGCCGCGATCGAGGGCGGCGCGCGCCAGGTCGAGTGCACGATCAACGGCATCGGCGAGCGCGCTGGCAATGCCGCGCTGGAAGAACTGGTCATGGCGCTGAAAGTCCGCAACGCGTTCTACGACATCGACACCGGCATCGACACCCGCCGTCTGGTCCCGACCTCGCAACTGCTGCGCCGCCTGACCGGGATGAGCGTCCAGCGCAACAAGGCGATCGTCGGCGAGAACGCGTTCGCGCACGAATCGGGCATCCACCAGCACGGCATGCTGCGCCACCGCGGCACCTACGAGATCATGAACCCCTCGGACGTCGGCTGGCCCGATTCCAAGCTGGTGCTGGGCCGGCACAGCGGCCGCGCCGCGGTCGGCCACCGGCTGCGCGCGCTTGGCTACACGGTCGAGGATGCGCAGCTCGATCAGGTGTTCGCTGCGTTCAAGGCGCTGTGCGAGCGCCAGCGCGTGGTCGAGGACGACGACCTGGAGGCGTTGATGCACGGCGACGTGCATGGCCAGGGCTGGCGCCTGGCGTCGATGACGATCAGCGATCGCGGCCAGCGCGCGAGCGCGGTGATCGAACTGTCCGACCCGGACGGCAACAAGGTCGGTGAAAGCGCACTGGGCGATGGGCCGGTGGACGCCCTGTTCGCCGCGCTGGCGACGGCGACCGGCGTGGACCTGTCGCTGGAAAGCTATCAGGTGCACAGTGTCGGCACCGGCCGCGACGCCCGGGGCGAGGCCAGCGTCAGCGTGCGCCACGGCGACGCCATCTTCGATGGCAGCGGCACCAGCCGCGACATCATCGAGGCCAGCGCGCTGGCCTGGCTGGACGTGGCCAACCGCATTCTTCGCGGCCGCGTCGCGACCGCCACAGCCGGGGCCGCTGCAAAGCCCCACGCCGCCCATGCCTGACCGCCACTGTCCAGAGCCAGCAATGACCGCCAGTTCGCCCAAAACCCTGTTCGACAAGCTGTGGGACGCGCACGTCGTGATCCCCGAGACCGACGCCGCGCCCGCGGTGCTGTACATCGACCTGCATCTGATCCACGAGGTTACCTCGCCGCAGGCCTTCACCGAGCTGCGCGCGCGCGGCCTGTCGCCGCGCCGGCCCGACCGCACCAAGGCGACCATGGACCACTCCACGCCG
This sequence comes from Luteimonas sp. TWI662, assembly GCF_039673825.1. Taxonomy (NCBI): domain Bacteria; kingdom Pseudomonadati; phylum Pseudomonadota; class Gammaproteobacteria; order Lysobacterales; family Lysobacteraceae; genus Luteimonas; species Luteimonas sp. TWI662. The sequence goes on from NZ_JBDJMI010000002.1 coordinate 125,730, forward strand.
ACGCTGCCGGCAGGACCCGACGGCCGCCTGCCCTACGCCAACGCGGCCGCCGAGAAACAGGTCGAGACGCTCGCCGCCAACTGCGCGCAGTTCGGCATCGAGCTGTTCGACATGGCTTCCGACCAGCGCGGCATCGTGCACGTGATCGCGCCCGAACAAGGCTTCACCCAGCCCGGCATGACCATCGTCTGCGGCGACAGTCACACCTCGACCCACGGCGCGTTCGGCGCGCTCGCCTTCGGTATCGGCACCAGTGAGGTCGGCAACGTGCTGGCGACGCAGTGCCTGCTGCAGCGGCGGCCAAAGACGATGGCGATCACCGTCGAGGGCCAACTCGCCCCCGGCGTCGGCGCCAAGGACGTGACCCTGCACGCGATCGGCGTAATCGGGGTCAACGGCGGCACCGGTCACGTCATCGAGTACCGCGGCTCGACCATCGCGGCCATGGACATGGAACAGCGGATGACGCTGTGCAATATGTCGATCGAGGCCGGCGCGCGCGCCGGCATGGTCGCGCCCGACGACACCACGTTCGACTGGATCGCCCGCACGCCGCGCGGCCCCAAGGGCGCGGACTTCGATGCCGCGGTCGCGCACTGGCGCACGTTGCGCAGCGATCCGGGCGCCGAGTTCGATGTCGAAGTGCGCATCGACGCGGCCGACATCCGCCCGACGCTGACCTGGGGGACCCACCCCGGCACCGCGATCGGCGTCGACGTGCCCGTGCCCGAGGCGAGCGATGCCGCCGAGCGCAAGGGGCAGGACTATATGCGCGTCGCCGCCGGCCGCTCACTGGCCGGCATGCCGGTCGACGTGGTGTTCGTGGGCTCGTGCACCAACGGGCGGCTGCGCGACATGCGCGAGGTCGCTCAGGTGCTGCAGGGTCGCCGCGTCGCGGCCGGCGTGCGCATGCTTGTGGTGCCCGGTTCGGAGATCGTCAAGCGCGAGGCCGAAGCCGAAGGCATCGATGCGGTCGTGCGCGCGGCCGGCGCCGAGTGGCGCGAGCCCGGCTGCTCGATGTGCATCGCGATGAACGGCGACCTGGTCGCGCCCGGACAACTGGCGGTGAGCACCAGCAACCGCAATTTCGAAGGCCGCCAGGGGCCCGGCGCGCGTACGTTGCTGGCCTCGCCGACCACCGCCGCCTGGGCCGCCGTGCGGGGTGTTGTCGCCGATCCGCGCGAGCTGTTCGACGACCGTCGGGCGGTGGCCTGATGCACGCGCCCCGGTCCCCTTCCGCCCCCTTGCCTGAAGAAACACCGATGCCCGCCAGTTCCCGGATCGTCTCGGCCAGCGTCGTGCTGGCCCAGACCAACATCGACACCGACCAGATCATTCCCGCGCGCTTCCTGTCGACGACAGAGCGCCAGGGGCTGGGACGGCACGCCTTCAACGACTGGCGCTGGCGCGAGGACGGCACGCCCAATCCCGATTTCGCGTTCAACCAGCCGCACAACGCCGGCCGCGAGATCCTGCTGGCCGGGCGCAACTTCGGCTGCGGCTCCTCGCGCGAACATGCGCCGTGGGCGCTGCGCGACCTGGGCTTGCGCGTGGTCGTGAGCAGCGAGATCGCCGACATCTTCCGCAACAACGCGCTCAAGAACGGCCTGCTGGCGGTCGTGCTGCCCGAGACGGTCGTCCAGGACCTGATGTCGCGACCCGACGACGTGCTGACCGTCGACATCGACGCCTGCGAGCTGCGGACACCGGCTGGCGCCGTCCATCGTTTCCCGCTCGACGCGTTCGCGCGCACCTGTCTGCTCGAGGGTGTCGACGAGATGGGCTACCTGCTGGCGCGCAGCGCCGAGATCCGATCCTACGAGGAGCGCCACCATGCACGCTGACATCGTCGTACTGCCGGGCGACGGCATCGGCCCGGAAGTGACCGCCGCCGCGGTCGAGGTGCTGGAGGCGGTCGCGCAGCGTTTCGGCCACCGCTTCACGCTGCACGAGCATCTGATCGGCGGCGCCGCGATCGACGCCACCGGCCAGCCGTTGCCCGAGGCCACGCTGGCCGCCGCGCGCGATGCCGATGCGGTGCTGCTGGGCGCGGTCGGCGGGCCCAAGTGGTCGGCGCCCAATGCGCCGGTGCGCCCGGAACAGGGCCTGCTGGCAATCCGAAAAGCGCTGGGCCTGTACGCGAACCTGCGCCCGGTGCGCCCGCATGCCGCGGCCGCCGGCGCCTCGCCGATCAAGTCGCATCTGCTGGCCGGCGTGGACCTGCTGGTGGTGCGCGAGCTCACCGGCGGCATCTACTTCGGCGACAAGACCCGCAGCGCGCAGGACGCCACCGACCTGTGCCGGTACTCGGTGGAAGAGGTCGAGCGCGTCGTGCGTCGCGCCTGCCTGCTCGCCCGCGGGCGCCGCGGACACGTAACCTCGGTCGACAAAGCCAACGTGCTCGAGACCTCGCGGCTGTGGCGCGAAGTCGCCACGCGCGTGGTGCGCGACGAGTTCCCCGACATCACCCTCGAGCACCAGTTGGTCGATTCGATGGCGATGCATCTACTGGCCAAGCCGCGCGCGTACGATGTGATCGTGACCGAGAACATGTTCGGCGACATCCTGACCGACGAGGCCTCGATGCTCGCCGGCTCGCTCGGCCTGCTGCCGTCGGCGTCGCTGGGCGAGGGGTGCGTGGGCATGTACGAGCCGATCCACGGCTCGGCGCCGGACATCGCCGGCCGCGGCATCGCCAACCCGGTCGGCACGATCCTCAGTGCCGCACTGCTGTTGCGCTACTCGCTGGGCCTGTCGCAGGAAGCGGCCTGCATCGAGCAAGCGGTGGACGCGGTGCTCGATGCCGGCGTGTTCACCGCCGACCTCGCCCCACACGACGCGGCCCGCTCGACCCGCGAGGCGACCGACGCGATCGTGCAGCAGCTGGCCTTGGCCAGCGAACAGGCTGCATGAGCGGCGGTGAGGCCGCACCCGCCGGGCTCGACGCGTTCCTGCGGACGGTCGCCGCGCGCGATCCGCACCAGCCCGAGTTTCTGCAGGCGGTGCGCGAGGTCATGGTCAGCCTGTGGCCGTTCCTGGACCGCCACCCGCACTACCGCGACCAGGCGCTGCTCGAGCGTCTGGTCGAACCCGAGCGTGTGGTGCAGTTCCGGGTGCCGTGGGTCGACGACCGCGGCCGCGTGCAGGTCAACCGCGCCTGGCGCGTGCAGCACAGCGCGGCGATCGGCCCGTTCAAGGGCGGCATGCGCTTCCATCCGTCGGTGAACCTGTCGATCCTGAAGTTCCTGGCGTTCGAGCAGACCTTCAAGAACGCGCTCACGACATTGCCGATGGGCGGTGGCAAGGGCGGCTCGGACTTCGATCCCAAGGGGCGCAGCGACGGTGAGGTGATGCGCTTCTGCCAGGCGCTGATCGCCGAGCTCCATCGCCACCTGGGCCCGGATACCGATGTGCCGGCCGGCGACATCGGCGTGGGCGCGCGCGAGATCGGCTTCATGGCCGGCTATCTCAAGAAACTCGCCAACCACGCCGGTTGCGTGTTCACCGGCAAGGGCCTGGCCTACGGCGGCAGCCTGATGCGCCCGGAGGCCACCGGCTACGGCACGGTGTACTTCGTCGAACAGATGCTGCACCACGCACGGCGCGACACCGACGGCGCGCGCGTGCTGGTCTCGGGCGCCGGCAATGTCGCCCAATACGCCGCGCTCAAGGCCATCGAACTGGGCGGCCGCGTGCTGACCTTCTCCGACTCGGGCGGCACGCTGTACGCGAAAGCCGGCTTCGATAGCGAGGCGGTCGAAGCGCTCATGGCACTGAAGAACCAGCGTCGCGGCCGATTGGCCGAACTGGCCGACGACCCGCGTTTCGACTACCTCGAAGGCCGGCGTCCCTGGCACATCCCGGCGCAGATCGCCTTGCCTTGCGCCACCCAGAACGAACTCGACGAGGCCGATGCGCGCAGGCTGATCGACAACGGCGTGATCTGCGTCGCCGAAGGCGCGAACATGCCGTGCACGCTCGAAGCGGTGGATGCCTTCCAGGCCACCGGCACGCTGTACGCACCGGGCAAGGCCAGCAACGCCGGCGGCGTCGCGACCTCGGGCCTGGAGATGAGCCAGAACGCACTGCGTCTGGCCTGGCACCACGCCGAGGTCGACGAGCGCCTGCACGCGATCATGAAGGACATCCACGCCCACTGCGTCCGCCACGGCAAGCGCGCCGACGGCCGCGTCGACTACGTCGCCGGGGCCAACATCGCCGGTTTCATCAAGGTCGCCGATGCGATGCTCGCCCAGGGCGTCACCTGACCGCCCTCTCCGCCGCCACCGCCGGTATCCCCCGACAGCAGCCACGCCCATGCCCGACTATCGCTCCCGCACCTCCACCTCCGGCCGCAACATGGCCGGCGCCCGCGCGCTGTGGCGCGCGACCGGCATGACCGACGGCGACTTCCACAAGCCGATCATCGCGATCGCCAACTCCTTCACCCAGTTCGTGCCCGGCCACGTGCATCTCAAGGACATGGGCCAGTTGGTCGCGCGCGAGATCGAACGCGTGGGCGGCGTCGCCAAAGAGTTCAACACCATCGCGGTCGACGACGGCATCGCGATGGGCCACGACGGCATGCTCTATTCGCTGCCGAGCCGCGAGCTGATCGCCGACGCGGTCGAGTACATGGTCAACGCGCACTGCGCCGATGCGCTGGTGTGCATCTCCAACTGCGACAAGATCACTCCGGGCATGTTGATGGCCGCATTGCGGCTGGACATCCCGGTGGTGTTCGTTTCGGGCGGGCCGATGGAAGCAGGCAAGACCAGGCTCGCCGACCACAAGCTCGACCTGGTCGATGCGATGGTGATGGCCGCCGACCCGGCCGCAAGCGACGAGCAGGTCGCCGCGGTCGAACGCAGCGCCTGCCCGACCTGCGGCTCGTGCTCGGGCATGTTCACCGCCAACTCCATGAACTGTCTGACTGAGGCACTGGGCCTGTCGCTGCCGGGCAACGGCACCCTGCTGGCCACCCACGCCGACCGCAAGCAACTGTTCCTGCAGGCCGCACGCACCGCGGTCGAGTTGTGCCACCGCTGGTACGGCGGCGAGGACCCGACCGCGCTGCCGCGCGGCATCGCCACGTTCGAGGCGTTCGAGAACGCGATGACGCTCGACATCGCGATGGGCGGCTCGACCAACACCATCCTGCACCTGTTGGCCGCCGCCCAGGAGGCCGAAGTCGACTTCACGATGGCTGACATCGATCGGCTCTCGCGTCGCGTGCCACAGCTGTGCAAGGTCGCGCCCAACGCGCCCGACTACCACGTCGAGGATGTCCATCGCGCCGGCGGCGTGCCGGCGATCCTGGCCGAACTCGCACGTGGCGGCCTGCTGCACACCGAGGTCGCCACCGTGCACGCCAGGACGCTCGGCGATGCGCTCGCGGCCTGGGATGTCGCCACCGTGCAGGACGAGAAGGTGCACACGTTCTTCCGCGCCGGCCCTGCCGGCATTCCCACGCAGACCGCTTTCAGCCAAGCGACGCGCTGGCCCACGCTCGACCTCGACCGGGCCCAGGGCTGCATCCGCGACCTCGCGCACGCGTACTCGCAGGAAGGCGGCCTGGCCGTGCTCGCCGGCAACCTCGCCGCCGACGGCTGCGTGGTCAAGACCGCCGGTGTCGACGCGGCGATCCACGTCTTCGAAGGCCCGGCGCGCGTGTACGAAAGCCAGGACGCCGCAGTCGCCGGCATCCTCGGCGACGAAGTGCAGCCCGGCGAGGTCGTGGTGATCCGCTACGAGGGCCCCAAGGGCGGCCCCGGCATGCAGGAGATGCTGTATCCGACCAGCTACCTGAAATCCAAGGGCCTGGGCAAGCGTTGCGCGCTGCTGACCGACGGCCGATTCTCAGGCGGCACCTCCGGCCTGTCGATCGGCCACGTCTCGCCCGAAGCCGCCGCCGGTGGCACGATCGCCCTGGTGCGCGACGGCGACCGCATCCGCATCGACATTCCATCGCGCTCGATCGCGTTGCTGGTCGACGACAGCGAGCTTGCGGCGCGCCGCGATGCGCAGGCCGCACGTGGCTGGCGGCCGGCGACGCCGCGTGCGCGCCGCGTGAGCACGGCGCTCAAGGCGTACGCGCTGCTGGCAACCAGCGCCGACAAGGGGGCGGTGCGCGATCGGGCCTTGCTGGGCGACTGAGCACACTGGCCGAGGCCGGATCCGCCCGGCGTTGCGCCCCGTCGGCATGGACAGAAGGCGGGTCGCCCGCAGGATGTGCGCCGCGCGCTGCAGGCCCGGACCGCCCCCGCGATCCCGGCACGCGAGGCCTACAAAGCGCCAAAAAAGTGCTCCATGAAAACATGCCGATTGTCCCGTGGACAAGTCAGGGCGTGCCCCGATAGGCAGCGCGCAGGACGCGACCTAGAGTCGGCCCCAAGACGCCGTCATGCGTCGACCCTCCCCGACTTTGAGGACCCGACATGTACGCACAGGCCTATCCTTCCGCAAACGCCCTTCCGGCCGGCCTGGCCAATCCGTATGCCCAGGCGGTGCAGTTCCCGCTTGGCACGCAGACTGCCGGCATGCCGCCCGAGTTGGCGCTCTACGCCCAGCCGCAGGCCTATGGCGGCATGCAGCCGGGACAGATCGACTACACCCAGTTGCGCAACCCGGTTACCTCCGACCGCACCATGACGATGTACACCATGGTGCCGCCGAACGAATCGACCGCGCGTCCGCCGGGCGACACGCGCAGCGCGGCGGAGATCCGCGAAGACAACCCCGTGCTGGCGAACCTGGGCAACCAGAGCAAGGTGCGCGACAACCTCAACGAGCTGGTCGGCGGCGACATGCACAACGATCCCGACCAGGCTTTCCGGGCCGCGGCGATCCTGACCCATATCAAGAGTCTCGGCCAGGCCGACGGCACCGCCCGCTCCGAGGAGGTGATGGGCAACGGCAAGATCGAAGGGTTCACCAAGGACGGCCATGCGCGCCACGGCACCGAGGCCGGCATGCTGCAGGACGTCAACAAGTACGGCCTCGGCCACCTGGAGCGCGCCAACGGCACGCTCGACAGCACCAACGACAAGCACGTGAAGGCCGACGGCACCAACCGCGACAACTGGGACGTGATCCGCGACGACTATCTGCGTCCCATGCTCAATCTCGGCGGCGCGGCCGCCAGCCTGATCCCGCACCCGGCTGCCCAGGCCTTCGCAGGCGGGGTCAACATCACCAACACCATGCTCGACCCGAACCTGTTCTCCAGTCCCGCCAATGCCATGAACGGCATCGCCAATGGCGTCTTGCCCAATCTGACGCCGTTGGCGGCGCCGTTCCGCACACCGGCTGCGGGCAACACGCCTGCGCCATCGCAGGGCGCGCCGAACGCCCAACCGGTGCCGACGCCCACCTCCACCACGCCGCCGGGCAGCCCGAGCACGACGCCACTCGCCTCGCCGCTGCCCTCGCCCTTCGTGTCGCCGGCGCCGACCCCGGTGCCCTCGCCGTTCGCAGCGCCGGCACCGACCCCGATGCCGACGCCGCCGAGCACACCGCTGGTCACGCCGTACACGACCGCACCGTCGACGCCGGTGCCGGGCACGCCGGCCCCATTGCTCTCCTCGCATGGCCCGTCGCTGCCGACATCCACATCGCCAGACATCGTGGCACCGGTGCCGGTGCACCCGCAGTCGGCGCCGGACTTCCTGCGCTACTACTAAGGCATCGTCGCATCGCGGCCGTCGCTGGGCGCGCGGGCAGCCGAATCCGGCATGCCTGCCCACGCTTGGCGGCGGCCGCGACGTCGTTCGGCAGTGCCGCCGCCAGCTGTGACGCGACCACGCGGCTGGGGATCGAGATAGACTGCCCGTGCCTCGCAGCATGCCGCGCGCAAGCATCAGCGCGCCCGACGCCGACGACGCATTGACCCGCCGTGAGGGCGCGCCGAGAATGCCAGCGGGGTCGCACATCCGGCCGACGCGCTTCGCGGCGACGCAGACCACGCTCTTGCGCTGCGACCGAAGCCCTTTGCACGACGCACGACGCACAACGCACGCGATGATCAGGACATTCGCACCCGCCGACATGGAGGCCGCTCTCGACATCTGGCTGCGAGCGTCCATCCGCGCCCACGACTTCGTGCCAGCGGACTTCTGGCAGGACCAACTCGAGGCCATGCGCACGCAGTATCTGCCCGCCGCCGAGGTCCACGTGTTCGAGCACGCGTCGACCGTCGTCGGCTTCTGCGCTTTGGTCGAGGATCGGCTGGCGGCGCTGTTCGTCGCACCGGAGCGACAGGGCAATGGCATCGGCACAGCGTTGTTGCGACATGCCCAGCAACGCAGATCGGGCCTCGAGTTGTCTGTGTATGCGTCGAATGCACCCAGCATCGCGTTTTACAAATCGCAAGGCTTCTCGATCATTGGACACACTGTCGATGCGGCAACAGGCCAGGACGAGTACGCGATGCGATGGACGCAGCCCGAAGCACCGCGCCAGGCCACGCCCGCAGCAGTAGCGCTCGATCCCACCCACTGAACCCCGAAGGACCGACGATGCACGTATCGCCCGCATTCGCCATGTTCATGCAGCAAGCCCCGGAGCACGCCAGGGCCTGGCGCCAGGCGGCCGATGGATTGGGCGCCGCCAGCGCGCTGGATGCCAAGACCGCGGACCTGGCCTATCTCGCAGTACTGGCTGCCACCGGCAACACCTCGGGCTTGGCGTTCCACGTCCAGTCGGCCAAGTCGCACGGCGCCTCGCGGCAGGAGGTGCTGAGCGCGGTGCTGATCGGCCTGCCGGCTGCGGGCGCGGTCGTCATCGGCGCCGTTCCCGCCGCGCTGGAGGCCTTTGATGGGCAAGACCAATAAGGCTTGGCATGCGCAGCACCGCATGCCCGAGCATGCGACGGCCGAGCAGCGTATCGCCTGGCATCGGGCCCATGCGGCGGCATGCGGCTGTCGCCCACCGCCGCCCAACATCCTGCGGCAGATCGAGGTACGGCCGGACGATCACGTCGACGCCGTAACGCAGACACCACAAGGCCATTCGTCCTAGCGCCGCTGCAACGGCCGAAGCCCATTCCGTGTACGGACGCGCAGTTGCCGACAGATCCGTCTAGGCACGCGGTGGCAGATGCAAGTCGATGTCGCACGCCCCTCATTGCTGCTTACGTTGACAGGTATCCACCTGCACGCAAGAATTCCGCGCTTCGGGCCAGCCAGACCGCCACGCCCTCGTCCCGATCGAGGAAGTCATGGTGCGCAGGCGTTGCCGGTTGTTCGTCGCTGTTTCGTTGTCCGTCTGCGCCGCTGCGCATGCCCAGGATCCCACCGCGCGCAACCTCGACAAGGTCGTCGTGACCGCGTCGCGCACCGGCCAGCTCGCCGAGACCGCGCCGCAGACGGTGGTGATCATTGATCGCGAACAGATCGACCAGCAGTTGCGGCTGAGCAGCAACTCATCGGACGTGCTGTCCAATCTGCTGCCCGCCTACACCCCCAGCCGCGGCAAGCTGACCGGCAGCGGCGAGACACTGCGCGGCCGCACGCCGCTGATCCTCGTCGATGGCATCCCGCAGTCCAATCCGCTGCGACCGACCGGACGCGAGGCGCACACCATCGACTACGCGATGGTCGAGCGCATCGAAGTGATCCAGGGCGCCAGCGCGATGAATGGCCTGGGCGCGACCGGCGGCACGATCAATCTGATCACCCGGCGACCCGAGCCGGGCAAGGCGCAACAGCACCTGGCGGTGCAGACCACCGCGGCGACGCATAGAGCCGACGACGAGACGATCGGCGTCCGTGCCGACTACCGGATCAGCGGGATGCAGGGCCAGTGGAGTTACCTGCTGGGCGCCGGTTACGAGGACCAGGGGCTGTGGTTGGACGGCAACGGGACCGCCATCGGCACCGATGTCACCCAGGGTGACTTGATGGCATCGAAGGCCTACGACGTCCATGCCAAGCTCGGTTACTGGATCGATGCGAACCAGGAACTGCAGTTCAGCCTCAACCGCTATCGCATCCGCGCCGACGGCGACTACCTCACGGTGCCAGGCGACCGCGCCAGCCGGCGACCCACGACCTCGGTTCGCGGCACGCCGCCCGGCACACCGGCCTGGAATGATGTCTGGACGACCGGGCTGAGCTACACCCATCACGATCTCGCCGGCATGACGCTGCAGGCGATGGTGTTCAACCAGGAGTTCGAGGGATTGTTCGGCGCCGACCGCTCGTCGAGCTTCCAGGATCCGGACATCGCGCCGATCGGCACGCTCTACGACCAATCCCGCTCTCTGGCCTCCAAGTGGGGCGCCAAGACCAGCCTGGGGCGCGACGACCTGCTCGATGGCCGCCTGAAGCTGACCAGCGGCATCGATGCACTGTGGGACACCGGCGAGCAGGACCTCTACGCGACCGGCCGCACCTATGTGCCGGAGTCAAAGTTCCGCAGCCTCGCTGCGTTCGTGCAGGCCGATTACCGGCTGCTGCCCAAGCTCACGCTGCAGGGCGGCTGGCGACACGAGGACGCCAAGCTGCGGATCGACAGCTACCGCACGCTGTACCGCTTCAACCGGGTCGAGGTGGAGGGCGGCGAGTTGTCGTTCCAGCAGTCGCTGCGCAATGCGGGGCTGGTGTATGCGCCATCGGACACCTTCAACGTCTACACCAGCTACTCCGAAGGCTTCGGCATGCCCGATGTCGGCCGCGTACTGCGCGCGATCGACACGCCCGACACCTCGGTCGCCGACCTGCGCTCGCTCGAACCCATCCTCACCCGCAATGCCGAAGTCGGCGCGCGGTTGCGGACCCGGGCCTGGGATGTGGACGTGAGCGCGTTCCAGTCGCGCTCGGATTTCGGCGCGCGCGTGATCGCGGTCGATGGCGCCTTCCAGCTGTCGCGCGAGAAGACCGCGATCGAAGGCCTGGACGCGAGCGTGCGTTACCGCATCAACGAGGCCCATCGCGTCGGTCTGTCCTACGCCTGGACTCGCGCCCGCTACGACAGCGACGCAGACGGACGGCTCAATGCGCGACTCGACGGCCTGAACGTCGCCCCCAACCGCTTGATCGGCACCTGGTCGGCGCAGTGGACGCCGACGCTGTCGTCGTTCGTGCAGGGCCAGGTCGCCTTCGACCGCAGCTTCGACGACCCCGCCAAGACCTTCGACGGCTACGCACTGCTCGACGCCGGGCTGGATATCGGACTGGCACGTGGCAACGTGAGCCTGGGCATCGCCAACCTGCTCGACCGGCAATACATCAGCTACTACTCGCAAAGTGCGCTGGTCGAGCCGTCGCGCTACTTCGCCGGTCGCGGCCGCACGGTGACGGTCGGCTACCGGCTGGATTTCTGAGGCGGGCGCCGCCCGCGCATCCACCTCCTCCGGACGGGGCGCGCCCGGCGTGCGGCGCACAAGCGTCGTCGCCGCGATGGCCCGCATAATGCCGGCATGCCGCTCCGCCGCCATCCTGTCCAACGTGCGGTCGCCGCCGTTCTCATCGCCGGCGGCCTGGTCCTACTCGGGCTGAGCCACGTGCGCTACGGGCTGGCGGCGCAGTCGGGCAGCGTGATGCTCAGCATCCTGCCGCTGCTGTTCGCCGGCCTGCTGCTCGGCCGGCGCGGGCTGTGGGCGACGGCGGCGGCGTACCTGGCGATCCTGCTGCTCGGCGCCTGGGCCGACCTGCAGCGTCAGGCGGCGAACGCCGACGAATGGCGCGAGATCGTCTCGCACCTGCTGCAGCCGGTGCTGGCCAATGCGATCGTCGCGCTGATTCTCGACCGGCTGATCCTCAAGTCCGACATCGCGGCCCGACGCAACCGAGAGCTGACGCTGATCTGTCGTCACCTTGAGCTTGAGATCCGCGACAAGGAAGATTCGCAGGCGCAGCTGTTGCAGTCCCAGCGCATCGACGCGCTCGGCAAGCTGGCGAGCAACGTCGCGCACGACTTCAACAACCTGCTGGGCGTGGTGCTGGGCTTCGCGCAGCGCGGGCTGGGCCATCGCGGGATCGACGACGAGACGCGGCATTGCCTGCAGCGCATCGAGGCGGCAACGCGACGCGGCCGTGGACTGACGTCGAAGCTGTTGACGCTCGCCCGCAACGATGCGGCGCTACGCGAAACCTTCGACGCCAACGAGGTGCTCGACGACCTGCAGCCGATGCTGCATTCGATCGCCGGCCCCGGCGCGGAAACGCGAGCGACGCTGTGCGGCGACGCGGCCTGGATCCGCATGGACCGGGCGGAGTTCGAGGCGGCGGTGCTCAACCTGGCCAAGAACGCGGTCGATGCGATGCCGGGCGGCGGACGGCTGACGCTGGCGACCGAGATCGAGGGCGAGGCGGTGCGCTTGCGGCTGGAAGACACCGGCCACGGCATGTCGGCGCAGACGCGAGCGCGGATCTTCGAGCCGTTCTTCACGACCAAGCCGCGCGAGCGCGGCTCGGGCATCGGCCTGGCGATGGTGCACAGGGTCGTCACTGAAGCCGGCGGCACGATCGACTGCGACAGCGCTCCGGGAGCCGGCGCCCGATTCGTGCTGCAGTTGCCGAGGCAACCCGCGTCGTCCGGCACCACCGTCGCCGCGGCGTAGCAGACGTCAGTCGATCGAGCGGCCCTCCCGGAGCCGTTCGCGGGCGCGCGTCACCAGCGCATCGTAATCGCCATCGTCCCTGCGTCGCTCGCGCGTGGCCCACAGCAGGCACAACAGGCCCGCCAGGCTCGCGGCCAGCCAGATCCAGTCGCGGCGGTACCACGGGATCGGACGCAGGAAGCGCAGCACCACCGACTCCGACCAGCCGCCATCGAGGTAGCGCGCCTGCGCCTCGAACCGCAGCTCGCCCCAGGGCACATCGGGCAACAGCAGGCTGCGCCCCGAGCCTGCCTCCACCCACTCTGCCCCATCGCCGACGCGGTAGCGCACACGAGTGCGCTCGGGATCGGCCAGGCCGATGACACCGACCACGATTTCCAGATTCGCGGCGTCCACACCCAGCGCCGGCAGGTCGAACGGATCAAGCGCGCGGCCGGCGAGCGTCACGCGGTCGATATAAGGCGTCGGCGGGTGGCGAGCGGCCGACTCGAAGCGCGACGGTTCGACCAGCGCGAATCCGCGGATCATCGCGAACAGATGCCTGCCGTCGGCACCGGTCCGGCAGGCCGAGACCGTACCGCCGTTGAACTCCACCGGATCGAGTCCGTCGGCGGTGCCGATGGTGGTCAGGCGGGGACCGGAAGCGTCGACAGGGTGCGCCCGCAGCACCGACAGGCCGCGGTTTCCTGCCAGCCACAACCGACCGTCGGGGTCGGACAGGATGCACGAGACGGTTTCGTCGAACAGGCCGTCGGCCGTGGTGTAGCGTCGTAGCTCGCCATCGCGGACATGGACCAGACCGCCGCCGTAGGTGCCAATCCACAGCCCGTCGTCGTCCTCGTGGAGCGCGCGCGCGAACGCCGGCACACCGTCCTCCACGGTCCACTGCTCCACCACGGTGTCGCCCACCAGGCGGAACGCACCGCGATCGCCGACGAACCAGACGCCACCGGCGCGAGCGTCGACCATCCTGACGATGCTCATGCCGGAGAACGCGGCGACCGGCTGAGCGCCGCGCACTACACCGTCGGCATCCACCTGCAGCCGGTAGACGTCGCGCAGCGTCGCCGCCCACCAGTCGCCGTCGTGCGAACGCCAGATGCCCAGCATCGCCTCGCCCGGCCAATGCCAAACGCGTTCCAGGCGTCCGTCGCGGAACCGCCCGAGACCCGCGTTCGAGGTGCCAATCCACAGGGCGTCGGTCGTGGGGTCGCGGAACAGGCTGGAGATGCAGGCATCGTCGAGCACGCCCTCGACCACCACCCGGCGCGCTCCACCATCCGCGCGTCGATGCCACAGCCCCGCGCAGCCGAAACCCAGCCACAGGCCGCCATGGCCGTCGTCCTCCACCACCCGGCCCGGGGCGCGCCCGCCGAGGCCGGGGGCGTGCAGCATCGCCACGCGCGCAGGCCGCATCCGCCACAGGCCCTGGCCGGTGGTGCCGATCCAGGTATTGCCCGCATCGTCGAGATGCAGGATCCGCGCATGCAGCAATTCGGCGCCTTGCACCGGCACCTCGCGCCCATCGGCCGCGAGCAGACGTAGCCCCGACGCCTCGTCGGAGACGTGCACGCGGCCGTCGTTCGACGGCACCAGTTGGGCCTCAGGCGGCAGGTCGCGCCGGATCAGGGTCCACGCGCCGGTCGAGGGTCGAAAGCGGTACAGCGCGCGGTCGCTGAGCAGGAGCCACAGCAGATCCGGCGTCGATGCCATTCGGTTAACGGCCGCGCGTCCGTCGGGCAACGGCACACGGACACTGTCGGTCGTCGTCAGCCGCCACAATCCATTCCTGCCACCGGCATAGAGCACGCCGTCACCCATCGGCGCGGCCCAGTCGAACGCGTTGTAGACATCCACCTGGACGCTGGCCTGCAGCGTCACGGCATCAATCCGGAATACGCCCTGGGTGCTCAGCGCCCACACCGCGCCGTCGCCATCGGGATACAGGGCATTGACCTGGCAGCGTGCCCCGCACACCGGCAACTGGCGGAAGCGGCCATGCTCGAGCAGGCTGATCCCCGCATCTTGCGTCCCGATCCAGAGCCGGCCGTAGGCATCCTCGTGCAGCGCGAGGACACGGTTGCTCGGCAGCCCGTCATCGCCTGGCGCATCACGATCGTGCGCATCGGCGCCGTAGAGACGGAACTCGCGGCCGTCGAAACGCACCAGCCCGCCGAAGGTGCCCAACCACAGGAACCCGTCGCGGGTCTGCAGCATCGCGTTCACGCTGGCCTGCGGCAGCCCCTCCTCGTCCCCGTAGTGGCGCAGGGTGTTGCGGTACTGGGGATCGAGCCGGCCATCGCCGGGTGCGGCGGCCATGGTGGGTCCGGCCAGTGCGCAGGCCGTGAGCAGCCATGCGCATCGGCGCAGCGCGCCGCGGAGACGGCACGCGAGACCGCGCCCGCCGGATCGGCGCGCGGCGGACAGCGGCGAACGCGTCGCGTGAACGGGCGCGGCAGGCAAGCGTGAGTTCCCCCGAAAGAAACCGCAGGCGCATCCTACCGCCCGTTCGGCGCGCAGAGGGTACCGCATGGCGCACCTGCGCATTCGAAACGCATGGCTCACAATCGATTGCCTAGCATCCGGACGGCCGCCTGGCGCGGTGGGAGAGACGCTCGACGAAGGCGTGCTGTTCGACTTCGAAAAGTCCGACATCCGGCCCGACGCGGCGCACACGCTCGATGTCTTTGCCCAGGCGCTGCGCGGCGTCGCCAGCGCCGAACTGGACATCCGCGGCCACACCGACAGCAAGAGCACGCCGACCTACAACCAGCCACTATCCGAACGCCGCGCCCGTGCCGTGCTCGAAGCGTTGCAGGCCCGTGGCGTTGCCCACCGGGCCAGCGCGCACGGCCTCGGCGAATCGCAGCCCGTTGCGCCCAACAGCATCGATGGTCGCGACAATCCCGCCAGCCGTCAGCGCAATCGCCGGGTCGAGTGTTCGTCCGCGCCTGACCTGCCCGCTTCTTCCGTCCACACAAGGAGTCGCGCATGAAGCAGATGTCCCTGGCCACGCTGCTCGCCCTCGCGGTATCGGCGCCGGTGGCATCGGCGGCAGCAGACGACTTCAGCCTCGGCTACGACGTCGACCGCTATCCGGCAACACAGTTGAGTATCAAGGCCTGCCTGGCGGCACTCGCCCGCGGCGGCGCCGCAGTCGGCTACACCACCCGCACACAGAGCGACCAAAGCACGCTCGCCACGCACGTGTCGGGCCCGGCAGACGGCGGCCGCGCACTGGTCTCGTACTGCATCAGCGCCGGCGACCACACCGCCTTTGTGGTGCAAGCGCTGGATTACAGCGGGCCGGACAGCCGCGGCCCCGACGCCATCAAAGCCCGCGTCGCCGCCGAAGTGCGCAAGGCCGCCGGCGCGCGCTGACTGCGCACTGCATCGGCACGTGGGCGCCCTGCCACCGCCGCACGACACCGGGGCGACGGCCACCTGAGTCCCTTACCAGGCACTGCGCGGCCGACATCAATCCAAGGCGCCGGACCATCGGTCGAGAGAACTCGTGCGACCGATGCTTCCGTCCGCGCACATGCGTGTGATCTGCGTCGTCGCGACACCCATGTGTCCGAGCAGTTTCTGCGCCGTGCGAGTGTCGTGGCCGGCCTCCAGCAGATGCGTGGCGAACGAACGGCGCAGCGTGTGGCAGGTGGCTGCTATCTCGGACAGACTTTGGGATGGATACGCTAAGGCCTCAGAATTTGTTCAAGTCGATGCCGCGCTTCGCGGAGCGGCTCGATGCATATGACGGGCGTCACGCGCAACGTTGCAACACGTCATGCCGTTTTTTCGAGTGCAGCGCTCGCAACCTTTGGGACGAAACAGGCCCGCCCGATACCGTCATATACGTCCTGCGCTCATCCCGCGCGTGGCCGCTCATCCTCGCGCACGCGGAACCACGCCGCATACAGCGCCGGCAGGAAGGTCAGCGTCAGCAGCGTGGCCACGGTGAGCCCGCCCATGATCGCGACCGCCATCGGGCCGAAGAACACGCTGCGCGAGAGCGGGATCATCGCGAGGATCGCGGCAAGCGCAGTCAGTACGATGGGCCGGAAGCGGCGCACGGTCGCGTCGATCACCGCGTCCCAGCGCGCGTGGCCGGCGGCGATGTCCTGTTCGATCTGATCGACCAGGATGATCGAGTTGCGCATGATCATGCCCGCCAGCGCGATGGTGCCAAGCATCGCCACGAAGCCGAACGGCACTCGAAAGACCAGCAGGAACAGGGTGACGCCGATCAGGCCCAGCGGCGCGGTCAGCAGCACCAGCGCACTGCGCGAGAAGCTGCGCAGCTGTAGCATCAGCAGCGTCACGACCACGAACAGGAACAGCGGCAGGCCGGCCTTGATCGAATCCTGGCCCTTGCCCGAGTCTTCGACCGTGCCGCCGGTCTCCAGGCGGTAACCCGGCGGCAAGTTGCTGCGGATCTCCTCGAGCGTGGGCAGGATCTGGGCAACGACGGTGGGCGGCGTGACGTCGCCGCGCACATCGGCGCGCACGGTGATCGTCGGCAATCGATCGCGGTGCCAGATGATGCCGTCCTCGAACGTGGACTCCAGCCGCGCGACCTGCGACAGCGGCACCGGGCCGTTGGCGCTGGGCATGGCCAGGCTGGCCAGCTGCTCGAGTGCGACGCGCTCGTCGGCGGGCCCGCGCATCACGATGCCGATCAGCTCGTTGTCTTCGCGGTAGGTGCTGATCTGCTGACCCGACAGCGAACTCGACAGGAATTGGGCGATCTGCTGCGAACTCACCCCCAGCACGCGTGCACGCTCCTGATCGACAACCAGGCGCACGATCCGGCTGGGCTCGTCCCAGTCGAGATTGACGTTCATCGTGTGCGGGTGCTCGCGCACCTTGGTCGCGATGGCGTCCGCGATCGCACGCACGCGCTCGACGTGTTCGCCGGACACGCGCAACTGCACTGGATAGCCGACCGGCGGCCCGGTCTCGAGCCGGGTGACGCGCAGCTGCAGCTCGGGGAGGGTCGGTGCGACTTCGTCGATCAGCCAGCTGCGCAGGCGCTCGCGCGCTTCGACATCGGTCGCGGTGACGACGAACTGCGCGAAGTTGACCTGCGGCAGCTGCTGATCCAACGGCAGATAGAACCGCGGCGAGCCGGTCCCGACATAGGCCACACGGCTATCGACACCCTCGCGCCCGTCGAGCAGCGCGTCGATTCGGGCGGCCGCGGCCTCGGTGGCGCGCAGCGAGCTGCCTTCGGCGAGCTCGACATCGACCATCAGTTCCAGCCGGGTCGAGTCGGGGAAGAACTGCTGCGGCACGAAGCGGAACAGCAGCAACGACGCCACGAACAGCGCCACCGTCGCACCGATGACCAGCCAGCGATGCGTCAGCGACCAGTGCAGCCAGCTGCGGAACCGCCGGTAGAACGGGCGCTGGTAGGGATCATGGTCATGCGCCTGCGGCTCGGCCGGCGCCAGTGCGAACGCGAATGCAGGCCAACGGTCAGCGGCGCGGCTGCGTGCGTCGCGCCACCGCGCCGGCAATGACCCGGGCCGCGGCGGCTGCGGGTTGGCGAGGTCGGGCAGCATCTTCTCGCCGAGCAGCGGGATGAACAGTACCGCCGCGATCCACGACACCACCAGCGCGATCGTCACCACCTCGAACAGCGAGCGGGTGTACTCGCCGGTACTGGAGGCCGCAGTCGCGATCGGCAGAAAGCCGGCCGCGGTCACCAGCGTGCCGGTCAACATCGGGAACGCGGTGTGCGTCCACGCGTAGCTGGCGGCCTTGAGCCGGCTGTCGCCCTGTTCCATGCGGATGGCCATCATCTCCACGGCGATGATCGCGTCGTCCACCATCAAGCCCAGCGCCAGCACCAGCGCGCCGAGCGAGATCTTGTGCAGGCCGATGCCGAACAGGTCCATCGCGGTGAACGTCATCGCCAGCACCAGCGGGATCGACACCGCGACCACCAGCCCGGTGCGCAGGCCCAGCGACAGGAAGCTCACCAGCAGCACGATGATCACCGCCTCGGCCAGCACCTTGACGAACTCGCCGACCGAATCGCGTACCGCGCGCGGTTGGTCGGACACCTTGCGCAGCACCATGCCGGCCGGCAGCGTCTCCTGCAGCCGGGCGAACTCGGCCTCCAGCGCCTTGCCGAGCCGGAGGATGTCGCCGCCGTCGTGCATCGCCACCGCGATGCCGATCGCGTCCTCGCCCATGAAGCGCATCCGCGGCGCGGCCGGATCGGCGAAGCCGCGCTCGACGGTCGCGATGTCGCCCAGGCGCACCGTGCGGTCGCCGGCGCGGATCGGGAAGGCGCGGATCGCATCGACCGACTCGAATGCGCCGTCCACGCGGAGTTGCACGCGCGCATCGGCGGTCTCGAAGAAGCCCGCCGGCACCATCGCGTTCTGCTCAGACAGCGCCTGTTGCACCGCCGCCATCGGAATGCCGAGCGTCGCCAGCCGGGTGTTGTCGACCTCGATCCAGATCTTCTCGTCCTGGAGCCCGACCAGCTCGACCTTGCCGACATCGCCGACCTGCTGCAGCGCACGCTGGATGCGGTCGGCGTAGTCCTTCTTGATGGCGTAGTCGAAGCCGTCGCCGGTCAACGCATAGATGTTGCCGAACGTGTCGCCAAACTCATCATTGAAGAACGGGCCCACGATGTCCTGCGGCAACTGTGGCCTGAGGTCGCCGACCTTCTTGCGCACCTGGTACCACAACGCCGGGATCTCGCTCGAGCGCATCGAGTCGCGCGCAAAGAAGATCACCTGCGACTCGCCGGGCCGCGAGTACGAGCGCAGGAACTCGTAGTCGCCGGTCTCCATGAGCTTGCGCTCGATGCGCTCGGTCACCTGCCGCGACACCTGCTCGGCGGTCGCGCCCGGCCACTGGGTCTGGATCACCATCGCCTTGAACGTGAACGGCGGGTCCTCCGATTGCCCCAGCCGACCGTAGGACCAGATGCCCGCGATCGCGACGACGAGCATCGCGTAGAGCACGAGGGTGCGATTGCCCAGCGCCCATTCCGACAGGTTGAAGCGGCTCATGGCTGCGTGCCCTGTTTGCCTATGCCCGACATTGACGCGCCTGCGCGCGATGGAGTGCGCCCGAAGTAACCCATGCGCACGTGCGTCATGACAGGACGGCCACCGCCCCCACCTCTCCTCCCCCGCACGCGGGGGAGGTGAGCGTGTGCCGCGCGGATCCGGCTTACGATGGCATTCCCACTCATCGGGCCGCCGCCGGCTTCGGCGCGTCGGGGAGCTGGGGCCGGTTGTCGCTGCCGACCGGCGTGACCGCCTGGCCTTCGCGCAGCAGGTGACCGCCGGCGGCGACCACCAGCGCATCGGGCGCCAGCCCCGAGAGAATCGGCACGGTCTGCGCACCGAAGGCCCCGGCTTCCACCTGCACCGAGCGCAGCGTGCGGGTCTGCGGATCGACCACCCAGACCGCCTTGCCGCCGTCGGCACCGGGCTGGATCGCGGTCAGCGGCACGCGCAGCGTGTCGCCGTCGTCGAGCTTGAAATGCACACGCGCGCTCTGGCCCAGCTCCAGGCCATCGCGGGCACTGTCATCGACCGCGACCCGGGCCGCGTAGGTCCGCGCCTGCGCATCGGCGGCCGGCGCGATCTCGCGCAGCGTGCCGGGCAGGCGCACGCCGGGCCGGTTCCACAGTTCGATCCAGGCGCGCTGCCCCACCGAGAACGCGGCGATGCGCGACTCGGGCAACGCGATCGCCACTTCCCGGCCCTCGTCGCCGGCGAAGGTGAAGATGGTCTGGCCAGCGGCCACGACCTGCCCGACCTCGGCCTGCCGGCTGGCGACGACGCCGTCGCGCGGTGCCAGCAGTTGGGTGTAGCCGGCCTGGTTGCCGGCGACCTCGGCCTGGGCGCGCGCCGAACGCAGCTGCGCCTGCGCCGCCCGGTAGGCCGCGTCCTGCGCATCCATCGTCGAGCGGCTGACCAGTTGCTGGTCCACGAGCTGGGCATAGCGCGCACGGTCGGTCCGCGCCCGGGCGTACTCGGCCTCGGCGGCGGCCAATTGCGCCTGCGCCGACTGCGCCTGCAGTTGCAGGTCGCCCGGGTCGATTTCGGCCAACACCTGCCCGCGTGTCACCTGCGCACCGGCATCCACCAGACGCCGCACCAGCCGGCCCCCGACCTGGAACGACAGCGGGCTCTCCTCCCGCGCGCGGATCTCGCCGGCAAAAGCGAGCGCATCGCCCTCCGTGGCGTCGGACGGGGTGACGACCAGCACCGGACGCGCAGCCTCGGGCGGCGCGGGCTCGCGTCCGCAGGCGCCCAGCAGCAAGGCGGCGAGGAGCACGGTCGCGCGACGAAGCACGGCGGTGGACTTGACGCAGGACATGGAGGCTCCGGCTGAACGCGGGCGAGAGAGCCGTATCGTATATTTTCAGAACTGATTGGTATAGTATTAGCGCATGAGCATGCGCGCCTCTTCCGTCCCCGCCTCCCAGCCCGACGCCCGGGGCCCGGCCGGCCCTGGCCGACCGAAGGACCTGGCCAAACGCGCCGCCATTCTCGAAGCGGCCGAGCGCATGTTCCTGCAGCAAGGCTATGAAGGCGTGAGCATGGATCAGATCGCCGCCGAGGCAGGCGTCTCCAAGCTCACCGTCTACAGCCATTTCGGCGACAAGGACACCCTGTTCACCGAGGCCGCGGCCGCGTACTGCGAGCAGCAGATGCCCGCCTCGGTCTTCGAGCCCGCGCCCGGCACGCCGCTGCGCCAGCGGCTGCTGGAGGTCGCCGAGGCCTTCTTCGCGATGATCAGCGCGCCCGAGGCGGTGGCCGGCCATCGGCTGCTGTGCACGCCGCAGATGGTCGAAAAGCGCCTGGCCCAACGGTTCTGGCAAAGCGGTCCCGACCGCGTGCAGTCGGCATTCGCCTCACTGCTGCGCCGGCGCATCGAAACCGGCGATCTGGAGATCGAGGAGGCCCTGGTGCCGACCGCGGCCGCGCAGTTCTTCGTGCTGGTCAAGGGCGACCTGCACCAGCGCATGGTGTTCGACTGCGAGGACGCCGACGATTGCGCGCGCCAGCGTCGGGCCCACCTCGAGGCCTCGGTCGACATGTTCCTGCGCGCCTATGGCCGCTCCCGCCGCGATCGCTGAACGAGTCCCCTGGGGTCGGCATGCCGTCAGGGCCGGTGACTTCCGGCACTGCGCCCCCGCCGAGCGCCCCCGCGATGATCACCCTGCCCGCGACCGCTAGAATTGCGCGCTGGCGAACAAGGAAACCGCAACGATGACGATCGACTACGCCAAGGCCCGCGCGGCGATGGTGGAACAACAGGTCCGGCCCTGGGACGTGCTCGATGCACGCGTGCTCGAGACGATCTCGCGCGTGCCGCGCGAGGCGTTCGTTGCCGATGCCCGCCGGGCCCTGGCCTATGCCGATCTGGAACTGCCGATCGGCCACGGCGAGACCATGCTCAAGCCCGTCGTCGAAGGCCGCGCGCTGCAGGCGCTCAAGCTCGAGCAGGGCGACGAGGTGCTGCAGATCGGCACCGGCAGCGGTTACCTGGCCGCGTGCCTAGGCCACCTGGCGCGCGATGTCGTCAGCCTCGAACGCCACGCCGATCTCGCCGACGCCGCGCGCGCCCGGCTGCAGGCGCAGGGCATCGCCAATGTCGAGGTCGTCCACGCCGACGTCTTCGCCTGGAACACCGAGCGCCGCTTCGATGCGATCTGCGTAGGCGGCGCCGTCGACACCGTGCCCGCCCGCTTCGTGCAGTGGCTGCGTCCCGGCGGCCGCATGTTCATCGTCCGCGGCCAGGCGCCCGCGATGGAAGCGGTGCTGGTCCGACGCGAGGGCGAGGACGTCAACGCGCCGCGCATCGAATCGTTGTTCGAGACCGGGCTCGCCTATCTCGCCGGGGCTGCTCCGGTACCGCACTTTTCCCTCTGATCGACCGAAGGACTCCCCTGATGTTCCGCCGCCCCTTGTTCCTGTCGCTCGCGCTCGCGCTGACATCCGGCCCGCTGTTCGCTGCCGATCTCGTCCAGACCTACGAACTGGCCCGCACCAACGACCCGACACTGTCGATCGCCGAATCACAGCGGCTGTCGACCCGCGAGGGTGCGGTACAGGCGCACGCGACTTTGCTGCCACAGATCCGCGGTAGCGCATCATTGAGTGACGCGCGCGCCGCCGGCGAGCCCGGCAAGGCGCGCACGCGCAGCTACGGCGTCAGCGCCAGCCAGGTGCTGTTCGACTGGAACCGAATCGCCTCGCTGCGCTCGCAGCGCGCGCTGAGCACCGCCGCGGACTTCCAGCTCGACGCCGACAACGATTCATTGATCACCCGCACCGCTTCGGCCTACTTCGACGTGCTGATCGCGACCGAGACGTTGGCCGCTGCCGAGGCCGCCGAGCAGGCGTTCAAGCGTCAGTTCGACTTTGCCGACAAGCGTCTGGAAGTCGGCCTAGCGCCGATCACCGACGTGCACGAGGCGCGCGCGCAGTACGACGGCGCCCGTGCGAACACCATCCTGCGCCGAAACGCGTTGCAGGACGCCTACCAGGCGCTGGCCGAGATCACCGGCCAGCCGGTCACTGACCTGCGCGGTCTGCCCGACGACTTCACCCCGCAGTTGCCCGAAGGCCGTGACGCCGAGGCCTGGGTCGCCACCGCGCTGGAGCAGAATCCGCAACTCAAGGCGCTGCAGTACCAGGTCACCGCCAACGAGCACAACGTCACCGCGGCGAAGGCCGGGCACCTGCCGACGCTCGATCTCAGCGCCAGCTATGGCAAGAGTGACACCTGGGGCCAAGATAACGCCGGCGCACTCGCGCAGCGCGGCGAAACCAACAGCATTGGCGTGACGCTTACCGTGCCGATCTTCAGCGGCGGCGCGACCCAGTCGCAGGTGCGCCAGTCGATCGCCCAGCGCGACATCGCGGCCGACCAGTACGAGGCCCAGCGCCGTGCGATCGAGCGCAACACCCGCAGCGCCTACCAGAACCTCGTCGCCGGCATCACCGAGGTTGAGGCGCGCCGGCTGGCGCTGGTCTCGGCCAACGCCGCCTACGA
The DNA here is from genome assembly GCF_039673825.1 of Luteimonas sp. TWI662. Taxonomy (NCBI): domain Bacteria; kingdom Pseudomonadati; phylum Pseudomonadota; class Gammaproteobacteria; order Lysobacterales; family Lysobacteraceae; genus Luteimonas; species Luteimonas sp. TWI662. The sequence goes on from NZ_JBDJMI010000002.1 coordinate 149,332, forward strand.
GGCCTCGCAGGTCGGCCTGGAAGTCGGCACACGCACCGTCATCGACGTGTTGATCAACCAGCAGAACCTGTTCTCGGCGCGCCAGGACTACGCGTTCGCCAAGTACAACTTCCTGCAGAGCCGGCTGCTGCTTGAGCAGGCCGCAGGCACGCTGGACATCGGTAACCTACAGGAGGTCAACCGCCAGCTGACGGTCGACGTCAACGGCGTGCAGGCCTCGACCGGCACTGGCGACGGCCAGCGCACGAACTGATCGGCGTATCGTCTCCGACCCGTGCCCGCATCATAGATGCGGGCCCACGTGACGGCTATTGGTTCGGCTCCTTCACTGATAGGCGCCATAACACGGATCCAATAGTCACCCACCCGACATGCAGAACCCTCATGCTCAATGGCTTACTCGAAAATTAATTCTAAGCCAAGCGACCCAAATTGATTCTCGACAAATACAAAACAGCAAGAACCCCTAAACACGTATCAAATTTACATAGTTAAAATCGCGTCTCAGAATTCCAGCCAGGTCAGCCATTTATTGTCAACGGCGCATCGCTGAAGCACCTGCAAATCTTCGTAAATTCTGAGACCTTCATCCCCGTTTAACACAAGCATCACCCCGGATAGACAAAGTTTTATCGTTGCTTTTTGGAAATTCTAATTGCCAAATTCGGCGAGCTAAAGGACTATTCGCATGAAGAAGAAAGGTTTTAAAATTTCTCTTGGCGCCTCGCTTCTTACAATTTTCCTGTTATTTTCCAACTCCGCCTTCGCTGAAGAAATTATCGTTGTCACTGGAGCAGGCTTTAGTACTATTTCGGTTGACCAGGCTAGATCTTTTGCAGACTTTCAAGCATTTTCTACATGCACAGGATATGGCGGAACAATCCTCAACACCCCGGCGCCGGTTTATCACGTGTTCACTTCTCCGGGAAGCTGGCGTGTGCAGGGAACCTACTCTTGCTTGGTTCCCTGAACAAGTTCAGTGAGAACTTTTCTTAGCGGCGCGGATCGAACGATCCGCGCCGTTGTCGTTTATGGCGCCGGCAGGTCGTCGGCAATCAACGCCAGCGTCCGCCCGAGCGCGCCGCGACCTTCGGCGAACAACGCGCGGCCGGCCTCGCCCATCGTGGTGCGCATCGGGGCATCGGCCAGCAGCGTGGCCAGATGGTCGTAGACCGCGTCGGCGTCCTCGCCGATGCGCAGCGCGCCAGCGCGGCCGAGCTGGCGGGCGATGTCGACGAAGTTCTGCAGGTGCGGGCCGGTGACCACGGGCACGCCGACCGCGGCCGGCTCGAGCAGGTTGTGGCCGCCGATGTCCTGCAGGCTGCCGCCGACGAACGCGACATCGGCGCACGCGAAGAACGCGCCGAGCTCGCCCAGCGTGTCGAGCACGAATACGTCGTCGCTCGCATCCGGCCAACGCGTGAACGCACGCGTGGCCACGCGCCATCCGGCTTCGACCGCCAGCTGCGCGACGCCGCGGAAACGCTCGGGATGGCGCGGTGCCCAGATCAGCAGCAGGTCCGGCCAGCGCGCGCGCAGGCGCTGGTGGATCGCAACCACCGCCGCCTCCTCGTCGGGATGCGTGCTCGCGGCGATCCACGCCTTCCGCCCGCCGATGCTCGCGCGGAATGTCGCTGCTAGCGCCGCGACCGCGCCCTCGTCGATCGTGATGTCGTACTTGAGGTTGCCCACGTCGACGACCTGCTCGCGCGCCGCGCCGAGCTTGACGAAGCGGCGGGCATCGTCGGCCGACTGCGTCGCGACCCGGCGCACCGTCCGCAGTGCGCGCCCCACCAGCGGCCGCAACACGCGATAGCCGCGCAACGAGCGCGCCGACAGCCGCGCGTTGACGATGACCGTCGGCACGCCGGCATCGCGGCAGCAGAACAGCAGGTTGGGCCAGATCTCGGTTTCCACGATCAGGCCGATACCGGGCTGGAACCGGGCGAGGAACCGCCGCACCGCGCCCGACAGGTCGTAGGGCAGGTACACGTGCTCGACCCGCTCACCCCACAGCGCGCGTACCCGCTCCGAGCCGGTCGGGGTGATCGTCGTCACCAGCAACCGGCACCCGGGATCGCGCTCGAGCAGGGCATTGATCAGCGGCGCTGCGGCATTGACCTCGCCAACCGAGACCGCGTGCACCCAGACCGGCGTCGGCGACGGTGCGCCACTGTAGACCCCATAGCGCTCATTCCAGCGCTGCAGGTAGGCCGGCTGGCGGAAGCCCCGCCAGATCAGGTGGTAGACCGTCACCGGCACGAGCACGACCAGCAGCGCCGAATAGAGGCCGCGCAACAGTCGTTCGGTAAGGTCGGCGCGCATCGCGACAGGATAGCGGATGGGCGTGGTGCGGGATTCGGTTGGCTGGATTCGAGAGACGGCGCAGCGACGCACAGCTTCTACAATGGCCGTATGTCTTCCGCGCCCCCCGTCTTCCCCCGTCCGCCGCTCGCCCCCCGCCACTGGCCGGCGTGGTGCGGCATCGGGCTGATGGCGCTGGCCGCACGCCTGCCCTGGCCACTGCAGCGCGCGCTGGGCCGTGCAATCGGTACGACATTGCGGCTTGCGCTTGCGAGCCGCCGCAGGATCGCCGACCGCAATCTCGCGCTGTGCTTCCCTGAGCGCGACGCCGCCGCGCGCAAGGCGCTGCTGCGCGCGCATTTCCACGCCCTGGGCATTGGCCTGTTCGAGTTCGCGCGCGCGTGGTGGGGCTCGATCGAACCGCTGCGCCGCGGGCTGGTCGTGGCGGGTGTCGAGCACATCGAGGCCGCGCGCGCGCAGGGGCGCGGGGTGATCGTGGTGTCGGGCCACTTCACCACGCTCGAGGTCTGCGGTCGGCTGATGTGCGACTACGTCCCGCTGGCCGGCATGTACCGTCCGCACACGTCGCCTGCGATGGAGTGGGCGGTGCGCCGTGGCCGCGCGCGTTATGCGGCGGCGATGTTCCCCAAACGCGACGTGCGCGGCACCGTGCGCCACCTCAAGCGCGGCGGCCTGCTCTGGTACGCGCCCGACCAGGACCCCAGCGGCGGCGACGCGGTCTACGTGCCGTTCTTCGGCCGGCCCGCGCACAGCCTGACCTCGACCCACCAACTGGCGCGCATGTCTGGTGCGGCGGTGGTGTTCTACCAGCACGTGCGCCGTCCCGATGGCGGTTACACGCTGACCCTGACGCCAGCACCGGCGCCCTATCCGACCGCCGACGCGACCGCGGACACCGCCACGGTGATGGCCGGCATCGAGGCCATGGCCCGCGCCGCACCCGACCAGTACCTGTGGATCCATCGCCGCTTCAAGCGACAACCGGATGGCGCGCAGCTGTACTGACGCCATTCGCGGGCACCGGGCGCCGAGCCGAGTGAAGGGGCTCGGCTTCAGCGCACCGCGTTGTCGCCCGGCGGCGCCGGCTCCTCGCGCGCCAGCAAGCTGCCGGCATAGAGCGCCGACAGCAGCAGCGTGAAGCCGCCCCAGAAGGTCGAATAGAACGCCAGGTGGGTGTTGAGCGGGAACACCGTCACCGCCAACGCCAGCATCGCCGGCCGCGCGCGGGGGCGCGCGGCCGGCGTCGCGTACCGCCACGCGCGCCAGGCCAGCGCCAGGCCGGCCAGCCACAGCAGCACGCCGATCAGGCCGGTCTCGCTGGCGACTTCGAGCACGATCTGATGGGCGTGGTAGGCCGGGCCATCGCCCCACTCGGCCACTTGCCCGGGCCGCGGGTCGCAATCGGGAAACGCCTCGCGAAAGCCGCGCGCGCCCACGCCGTTGACCGGGTGTTCGCGCACCATGCACCAGGCTGCGCCCCAGATGCGGGTCCGGCCCGACAGCGCAGTGTCGACGCCCGACTGGTCGGCCGACAGCCCCATCGCGGTACGTTCGACGCGCTCGCGCACCTGCGGCGAGACCAGTGCCACGACCACCGATACTGCGGCGCCCGCCACGAACACCGCCAGCAGCCGCTTCCAGCCCAGCAACCGCCAACCCGAGAACAGCAGCACCAGCGCGTAGGTCAGCCACGACGCGCGCGATCCGGCGAACAGCAGCACCACGCCGATCGCGGCACTGGCCACGACCCAGCCCGCTGCGCCGAAGCGCCGCCCGGCGGCATACAGTGCGAACGGCGCCAGGCTCGCCAGCACGATGCCGAGCTTGAGGTTGCAGGGCCCGAGCACGCCGCCCAGGCGGTCGGCCATCGCCACCTGCTCGGGCGTGCACATCGGCCGGTGACTGATCAGGTGCTTGAGCTGGTCGATGCCGAAGAACAGCGGGCTGGTGCCGAAGAACACCTCGACCAGGCCGTCGATCGTCCACACCGCGAGAATGATCGCCAGCCCGCCCAGGGTGATGCGGCGCCCCCGCCGGTCGGCGACCGCCGAGGCGACCAACCACAGGAACGGCAGGTAGCGCAGGTCGACCAGGGCTTCGCGCAACGCGCGCCCGACATCGACCGAGTCGATCGCCGAGATCAGCTGCGGCAGCCAGTACGCGCAGAACAGCACGCTGGTCAGCGCCCAGGCCGGGGCGCTGAGCAGCGCGCTGCCGCCACGGAAGCGCGCGCGCAGCAACAGTACGATCGCCACCAGGGCACCGAGCACCATCACGCCTTCGGCGTAGCCGGGCGCAGGCCACAGGATCACGAACGCCAGCACCCAGTGCGGCGCCCAGCGCCAGCCCACCGCCTGCGGTGCAGGCGTGGTGCCCACAGGCTCAATCGTCGTCGTCGAGTTCGTCATAGACCGTCAGTGTCGCTGCCTGCATGGCCTGCAGGGTGTAGGGCATCGTAGCCGGTGGCGCCGGCGGCCGGACCAGCAGGCCCATCGCCGCGTCGGCGAGCGCGGCGGCGTCGAACGGCGGCACCGCGCCTTCGGGCTGCAGTTCGGCCAGCAGCTCGCCCACGCCGCCATGGGCCCAGCCCAGCACCGGCCGCGCGCACGACAGCGCTTCGATCACGGTGCGGCCGAAGGCCTCGGGCTTGCGGGAGAGCTGCAGCACCAGGTCGCTGGCCGCATAGGCCTGCACGATCGCCGAGGTCGGCGGCGTCATCGCCAGCGCAGCGCCGCAGCCGGCTGCCTCGGCCTCGCGCATCAAGGCATCGAGGTAGGCCTCGCGGCCTGCCTCGCGCGCGCCTGGCATCCACAGCCGCGCATCGAGGCCCTGCGCGCGCACGGCCGCCAGCAGCGCGATCGCATCGCCGTGTCCCTTCAGGCGGGTGCCGCGGCCCGGCAGCAACAACAGCGGGCCGTCGCCGCCGAGCGCCGGATGGGCGGCGGCGACGGCCGCGCGCACTTGCGGATCGGGACGCGGCGCGGCTGGGAAGCGCACCGGATCGATGCCACGGGGAATCACCCGCAGGCGAGTCGGGTCGGTCTGCGGATAGTGGCGCAGCAGATGCGCGCGCACGGTCTCGGACACGCAGATCACACGCTCGCCGCGCGCCATGATCGCGCTGTAGCGCGACGGCGAGTTCAGCCCGTGCATCGTGGTGACGAAGCGCGGGCGCCGCGCGTCCGGCATGCCGCGCACCGCCAGCCAGCCCAGCCAAGCCGGCAGCCGCGAGCGCGCGTGCACGATGTCGGCACCGGTCTCGGCGAACAGCCGCCGCAGCGTGCGTACATGGCGCAGCGCCCAGGGCCGCTTGACGCCGATGTCGAGCGCGATGTGGCGCGCGCCGGTGGCCTCGAGCTCGGGCACCAGCCGCCCGCCGGCCGACACGACGATGGCCGTGTGCCCCGCCGCGACCAGCGCCGATGCGATCTCGATCGTCGAACGCTCGACGCCGCCCGACGACAACGCCGGCAACAGCTGGACGACGGTCAGCGGACGACGCATGCGGCGCGGTGGACGGCGACGCCGCCGACGGTCAATCGACCAGGACGAAGTGCGCGCCGCAGTACGGGCAATCGGCCGCGCCGTCTTCGGCCTCGATCGGCAGGTAGACGCGCGGATGCGAATTCCACAGCGCCATCGACGGCAGCGGGCAGCTCAGCGGCAGGTCGGCGCGGCGCACCTCGTACTGCTTGGCGGCATTGGCTTGCGTCGGCTGGACGTTGGCTGCGGTCATGGCGGCGGCTTCGATCGAACGTGGAAGGCCGCCATTCTAGCCTGCGCGCCGGCTGCCCGTCGGGCCCCCGCCGCGGTGGCCGCGCTCAGCGTGGCAGGTCGAACAGCAAGACGTCGGCAAGGGCCTCGCCCGCGCCTTCGACGACCAGCGTTGCGGCCTCATCGACCCAGCCCAGCGCATCGCCGGCCGCCAGCCGCTCGCCGTCGACGCGCACCGCGCCGCGCGCGACCTGCAGCCAGTAGCGCCGGTCCGGCGACAGTGTCGTCTCGACACGCTCGCCCTCGTCCAGCAGCACGCCCTGCAGCGTCGCCTGCTGGCGGATCGCCAGACTGCCGTCGCGGCCGTCGGGCGAGGCGAGGACCGCCCAGGTGCCGCGCCGCGCGGCTGGGTCGAACGCGCGCTGCGCGTGGCCGGGCGGCAGGTTGACGCGGTCGGGCTGGATCCAGATTTGCAGGAAGTGCACCGGCGCCTGCGCCGAGCCGTTGAACTCGCTGTGCTCGATGCCGTGCCCGGCGCCCATCCACTGCAGTTCGCCGGCCGACAGCGCGCCGCGGCCGCCCTGGTTGTCCGCGTGCGCCAGTGTGCCCTCGAGCACGTAGCTGAGGATCTCCATGTTGGCGTGGCCGTGAGTCGGAAAACCGCCGCCTGGGGCGACGCGGTCCTCGTTGATCACGCGCAGCGGGCCGAAGCCCATCCACGCCGGATCGTGGTAGTGGCCGAACGAGAAGGTATGGCGGCTGTCGAGCCAGTCGGTCCGGACCTGGCCGCGAGCGTCGGCGGGGCGATGCAGTTTCATGACGGCACTCCTGGCGGTGCGACGATGGAGCAGAGGGGAGACGCGCATCGAACGCGTGTCACCTCCCCCGCGCGGGGCGGGTCGACGCGCACAGCGCGTCGGGTGGGGGCATGGGCCGTGGGCACACGGCGCCCACGACGAAAATACGCAGGGCCCGGGATTGACCACGGGCCCCGCTGGGACTCGCGACCCTGCCGCCGGCGCACCGGCGGCAGCGGACTTTACTGCGCGGCGGCAGCGGCCGGTGCGGCGGCGTCCTCGGCGACGACAGCCTCGGTCGTGATCCGCAGCTCGACCTCGTCGCTGACGTTCGGGGCATAGGCGCCCACGCCGAAATCGCTGCGCTTGATCTGCGCGACGGCGTCGAAGCCGGCGGCGGCGCGCTTGACCATCGGCTGCTCGCCGAACTTGTTGATCGTCACGTCGAGCACCACCGGCTTGGTGATGTCCTTGATCGTCAGATCGCCGGTGACCTTGAGCTTGTTGGTGCCCGCGCTCTCGACCGACGTGCTCTTGAACGTGGCGTTGGGGTACTTGGCCGCGTCGAAGAAATCGGCGCTGCGCAGGTGGTCGTCGAACTCGGAGACATGCGAGCTCAGGCCGGCCAGCGGCAGCGTGACCTCGACCGAGGAGGCGGACACGTTGTCGGCGTCGTACACGATGCGGCCTTCGACCTGGCCGAAATGCGCCACCGGATGCGAGAAGCCGAAGTGGCTCCACTGCGCGACCACGTCGGTGTGGTGGGGATCGAGCACGTAGGTGCCCGACACGCCGGCGATCGCCTGGGCGGTGTCCTGGGTTTCGGCCATCGCCTCGCCCGAGGGCTGGGCGGGCGCGGACGCGGCGGGGACATCGGCGGTGGTGGCGGGCGCGCCGTCCTGCTGGCCGCAGGCGGCAAGAGCGATGGCGGCGGCAAGCGGGAGCAGCAGACGGGTAGTGCGCATGGCAGTGTCCTCAGGTACGTGGATGGGAGTTGCGGGGCGGGGGTGCGGGTGCCTTCAGACGATGCGCGCGGCTTCGTCGAACGGCAGGCGCGGCGAGCGCGGGAATATCGTCGAGGGATCGCCCTTGCCCAGATTGACCAGGAAGTTCGACTTGACCGAGGTGCCGGCGAAGAACTCGGCGTCGACCTTGGCATTGTCGAAGCCCGACATCGGGCCGGTATCGAGGCCGAGCGCACGCGCGGCCAGGATCAGGTACGCGCCTTGCAGGCTGCCGTTGCGGAACGCGGCCTCGCGCCGGTTCTCGCGCGGGCCGTCGAACCATGACTTGGCATCGGTATGCGGGAACAGGAACGGCAACTTCTCGTGGAAGTCCTCGTCGTGGCCAATGATGACCGTGACCGGCGCCGACAGCGTCTTGTCGCGATTGCCCTCGCTCAGCGCCGGCGCCAGCCGCGCCTTGCCTTCGGCGGACCTGACGAACACGAAGCGGGCCGGCGACATGTTGGCCGAGGTCGGCGCGAACTTCAGCAGGTCGTAGAGCCGGTGCAGCGTGGCATCGTCGATCTGTCCGCCGAACCCGTTGTAGGTCCGCGCGGTGCGGAACAACTGGTCGAGCGCGGCATCGGGCAGGGCATCGGTCATCGAACGTCTCGCAAAGACTGGATTGGGCCGCAGTGTAGAGTCACGCGGCGGTGGCGCGCGTGCACCGCCCGGAACGGATGGTCACACTCGTGGAACGAAACCCGCACGACGGCGCCGATTGCCGACATATCTGGGCAGTCAGCGACGGCCGCGCCGGCAACGCCCGACAGGCCGAAGCCCTGGCGGCGGCGGTGGCATCGGCTGCCGGCGTGACGCAGTTGCATCTCACGCCCCGGGCGCCCTGGCGCTGGGCCGCCCCCCGACGCCTGCCCGGCGCCGACACCGCGTTCGGCGACCGATATCGAGCGCAGCTGCATACGCCCCCTGCGCTCGCGATCGGCTGCGGCCGACAGGCGGCACTCGCCACCCGCCTCGCCGGCGCCCATGGCGCCCGCACGGTGCAGATCCTGGACCCGCGCATCGATCCGCACCACTGGGATCTCGTCGTCGTACCCGCGCACGACGCCCTGCGCGGCGACAACGTGCTGGTCGCGCGCGGCAGCCTGCATCCGGTCGATGATGACTGGCTGGCCGCCGCCCGCGCCGCGCATCCGGCACTGGGAATGCTGCCAGGGCCGCGGATCGCAGTGCTGCTGGGCGGCGATTCCAAGCACGGGCGCTTCGATGTCACCGCATTCGAGACCCTCGCCGCGCAGCTCGACGCGCTGATCGCCCGCGACGGCGGCAGCCTGCTGCTCGCAGGCTCGCGGCGGACCCCCGCGCCTGTTCGCGCCGCGCTGCGCGCCCGCTACGCCCAACACGCCGCCCTGGTCTGGGCAGATGACGCTGACGGCGCGAACCCCTACCCCGGCCTGCTCGGCTGGGCGGACCGCATCGTCTGCTCGGCCGACTCAGTCAACATGCTCTCCGAGGCCGCCGCGACCCGCGCCCCGGTGTTCGTGTTCGCACCCGAGCGCATCGATGGCGGCCCGCGCCGCTTCGTCGACAGCCTGATCGCCGACGGCCGCCTCCATGTGCTGGGCGACGCCCTGCCCGACACCCCCGTCGTTCCCCTGCGCGAAACCGCCCGGATCGCCACCGAAATCCGCTCCCGCCTCCTCTGACCCCGGTTTCTTGGGATGTGAACGCGGGCTCGACAGGGATTCGGCGAGGATTGGGGCGCACGTCCCTGCATCGCACGCCGTCGTCTGCGACCGGTCTTCGGTCGGGCGGGCTAACACGTCGTTTCCCTGCATCCCGAGGAATCTCCATGCGAGCTCTGGCCGTTCCGCTGCAGGATGCGCCGTCGGCCGAACGACTGCGAGACAGCGTCGACGCGCGCCTGTCCGACCTGTTGCCCCGTCCCGCGGATCACCGCGATCTGGTCTGCATGGCCATGCGCGAGGCCGCACTCACGTCGGGCAAGCGGACGCGACCGCTGATGGTCGTCATCGCAGGTCGGGAACTGGGCGGCGACCCGTCGGCATTGCTCGACCTGGGCTGCGCAGTGGAGATGGTGCACGCCGCATCGCTGGTGCTCGACGACATGCCGTGCATGGACAACGCCACGCTGCGACGCGGTCGGCCAACGATCCATCGTCGCTTCGGTGAGGACGTCGCCGCGCTGGCCTCGGTCGGCCTGCTCAGCCAGGCGTTTGCGACGGTCGCAGCCTTGCCGGGCGCGACCCCGGCCGCCCGCGCGCGCATGGTCGGCGTGCTCGCCACCGCGATCGGGCCGCAGGGTCTGGTCCGCGGCCAGTGCCTGGATCTGCGCGACAGCGGCGTCCGCGCCGCCGACGACATCGCCGACACCAACCACCTCAAGACCGGTGCGCTGTTCGCGGCGGCGCTGGAGATGACCGCGCTGCTCAGCGATGTCGACGAGGCCACGCGGCGTGCGCTCGTCCGGGTCGCGCTCGACCTGGGCCAGGCCTTCCAGCTGCAAGACGATCTGCGCGACCGGCACGACAGTGCGTCCACCGGCAAGGACAGCCACCAGGACGCCGGCAAATCGACGCTGTTGACGTTGCTCGGCGCCGACGAAGTCGAGCGCCGGCTGCGCGCACATCTGCGGCGCGCCCGCGACACGCTGGCCGAGATCTACGGCGAGGACGGCGCCCTGGCAGCGTACTGCAGCCGCCTGTTCGGGGCGCCGCGATGAAGCTGGCATCTGGCGCCGATGATGCCGCGCAGTTGGTGGCGCGCAAGAACGACCATCTGGACATCGTGCTCGACGACGCTCGCGCCTGCACGCGCGTCGCAACCGGTCTGGCCGACTATGCGTTCGAACACTGCGCGCTGCCCGAGCTCGACCTCGATGCCATCGACCTGGGGACGACGCTGTTCGGGCGCCCGTTGCGCGCACCGCTGTTGATCAGTTCGATGACCGGCGGCGCGCTGCGCGCGACCGCGATCAACCGCCACCTCGCCGAGGCCGCGCAGTCGCTGGGCATCGCGTTGGCCGTCGGCTCGCAGCGGGTGGCGCTGGAAACCCCGGCCGACCACGGCCTGACCCGGGACCTGCGGCGCCGCGCGCCCGATGTGCCGATCCTCGCCAATCTTGGCGCCGCGCAGTTACGCGACGGCGGCCCGGACCTCGCGCGGCGTGCGATCGAGATGATCGACGCCGATGCGTTGATCGTGCATCTCAATCCGTTGCAGGAAGCGGTGCAGCTGGGCGGGGACCGCGACTGGCGCGGCATCCTCGCCGCGATCGAGCATCTGGCCGCGCGCACGTCGGTCCCGCTGGTGGCCAAGGAGGTTGGGGCGGGCCTGTCGCCCGACGTCGCCCGTCGCCTGTGGGCGGCCGGCGTGTCAGTGATCGACGTCGCCGGCGCCGGCGGCACGAGTTGGGCCGCGGTCGAGGCCGAACGCGCACGTGATCCTGCGGACCGGGCCGTGGCGATGGCCTTCGCCGGCTGGGGCATCCCGACCGCGCAGGCGATCGCTGCCGTCCGCCGGGCGCTGCCCGAGGCCACGCTGATCGCCTCGGGTGGGATCCGCGACGGCGTCGACGCCGCCAAGGCGATCGCCCTGGGCGCCGATCTCGTCGGCCAGGCCGCGTCGTTGCTGGCCAGCGCGGTGGCCTCGACCGAGGCGGTCATCGCCCATTTCGAGATCGTGGTGCGCCAGTTACGGATCGCCTGCTTCTGCACCGGCAGCCGCGATCTCGACGCCCTGGGCCGGGCTCCCCTGCGCGACCGGCACGGCGATCGCGTCCCGCCGCCCGCATGACCCACTTCGCATTCGTCGCCCCGCCCTTCCCCAGTCACATGCGCGCGCTGCAGACGGTCGCGCAGGCGCTGATCGACCGCGGCCACCAGGCCACCTTCTTCCACCTGCCCGAGGCCGCGGCCTGGCTCAGCGACTCGCGCATCGGGTTTCGCGGGGTCGGGGCGGCCGACCAGCCTGCCGGCACGCTGGCCGCGATGCTGCGGCGTGCCGCGCGGCCCGGGGGCCCCTTGGGCCTGCGCCGCGTCATCCAGGACATCGCCGAGGCCACCGACCTGCTGTGCCGCACGCTGCCCGATGCCTTCGCGCGCGCGGGGGTCGACGCGGTGGTCTGCGACCAGATGGAGGCGGCCGGCGGCCTGGTGGCCGAGGCACTCGGCCTGCCCTATGTCTCGGTCGCCTGCGCGCTGCCGGTCAACCGCGAGCCCGGCGTGCCGTTGCCGGTGATGCCGTGGGCTTACGCCGATGACGCCCGGACACGGCAGCTGTGCGAGGCGAGCAGCCGCATCTATGACCGCCTGATGGCGCCGCACGGGCGGGTGATCGCGCGCCACGCGGCGGCATTCGGCCTGTCGCCCCGCCAAGCGCTGCACGACTGCCTGTCGCCGTACGCGCAGCTCAGCCAGACCGTCGTCGGGCTGGAATTCCCGCGCCATGCGCTGCCCGCGCACTTCCATCATGTCGGCCCGTTGCGCGACGCCACGCCCGATCCGCCGCTGCCGTTGGATCTGGCCGTGGACCGGCCGGTGGTGTTCGCGTCGCTGGGCACCCTGCAGGGCCAGCGGCTGGGGATCTTCCGTCGCATCGTGCGTGCCTGCCGCCGGCTGGATGCGCATCTGGTGCTGGCCCACTGCGGCGGTCTGTCGCCGCCCCAGGCGCGCAGCCTGCAGGTCCCCGGTGCGGTTGAGGTCGTCGACTTCGTGCCGCAGCGCGCGATGCTCGCGCGCGCCAATGCGGTGATCTCGCACGCCGGGCTCAATACCGTCCTCGATGCCTGCATCGCCGGCACACCGATCCTCGCGTTGCCGATCGCCTTCGACCAGCCGGGCGTCGCGGCGCGCGTGGTCCACGCCGGCGCCGGCCTGAAAGCCTCCGCGCACCTGGGCGGCGCCAGCACGCTGCGGCGCCTGCTCACCCGGCTGCTCACCGAACCGGACTTCCGGCAGCGTGCGCAAGCCCTGGGCGCATCGGCACAGGCCGCGGGCGGCAGCGCACGCGCCGCCCGGATCGCGGAAGCGGTGGCGGCCACCGCCCGCCCCGTGTTGGCCGAGGCGGCCTGATGGACGCGCACTACGACCTGATCCTGGTCGGCGGCGGGCTGGCCAACGCACTGATTGCGCTGCGCCTGCGCGATACCCGCCCGAACCTGCGCGTGCTGATGCTCGAGCGCGGTCCCCAGCCCGGCGGCAACCACACCTGGTCGTTCCACGACAGCGACCTGAGCGACGCGCAGCGGCGCTGGCTCGCGCCGCTGGTGCATCGCCACTGGCCGGCGTACACGGTGCGGTTTCCCGAGCGCCAGCGGCGCCTGGACGGGGGCTATGCCAGCGTGCTGTCGGACACCCTCGCAGCGCGCCTGCGCGACGCGCTCGGCGATGCGCTGCGCTGCGGCACATCGGTCGTCGATCTGACGCCGACCCAGGTCGTGCTCGGCGATGGTCGCACGCACACCGCCGGAGCCGTCATCGACGGCCGCGGCGCGCGCTCCAGCCGATTCATGGCGCTCGGCCACCAAGCGTTTCTCGGCCGCGTGCTGCGCACCGCGCAACCGCATGGGCTTGAACTGCCGGTGATCATGGACGCCGACGTGGCCCAGGGGCAGGGCTACCGGTTCGTCTACCTGCTGCCGTTCTCCGCCGACACCGTATTGGTGGAGGACACCCACTACGTCGACGACGCCCGGCCCGACGTCGATGCGCTCGGCGCGAACATCGACCGCTACGCGCGCGACCGCGGCTGGCAGGTCGCGACCTGCCTGCGCGAGGAACGCGGCGTACTGCCGATCGTGCTCGACGGCGACTTCGATGCGTTCTGGGACGAGGGCGGCCGCCAGCCGCGCGCCGGCCTTGCTGCCGGGTTGTTTCACCCGACCACCGGCTACTCGCTGCCGCACGCCGTCCGGCTCGCCGACCGCATCGCCGCAAGCCCCCTGCTCGATGCTGCCTCCCTGTACGCGCTCACCCGCAATGAGGCGCACACGCACTGGCAACGCCAGGCATTTTTTCGCGCGCTCAACCGCATGCTGTTCCGTGCCGGACGCCCGCAAGACCGCTGGCGCGTGATGCAGCGCTTCTATGGTCTGCCGGCCGGCCTGATCGCGCGGTTCTATGCCGACCGACTGCAATTCCTGGACAAGCTGCGCATCGTCGCCGGCAAGCCACCGGTCCCGGTCGCAGCCGCCTGGCGCGCGGTGCGCGACACCCCCATCGCCTCGAGGAAGACACCATGACGGCACCCAGACGCGCCGTGGTCATCGGCGCGGGTTTCGGCGGGCTCGCGCTCGCCATCCGGCTGCAGGCCGGCGGCTGGCAGACCACGTTGCTCGAAAAGCGCGACAAACCCGGCGGCCGCGCCTACGTCTACGAAGACCAGGGCTTCGTCTTCGATGCCGGTCCGACCGTCATCACCGACCCCTCGGCGCTGGAGGAACTGTTCGCACTGACCGGCCGGCGCATGGCCGACTACGTCGAGCTGCTGCCGGTCGAGCCGTTCTACCGATTGTGCTGGGAGGACGGCTCGCATTTCGATTACGCCAACGACCAGGAGGCGCTCGACCGTCAGATCCACGCGCGCAATCCGGCCGATGTCGCCGGCTACCGGCGCTTCCTCGCGTATTCCAGGCAGGTGTTCGAAGCCGGTTACATCGAACTGGGCGCAGTGCCGTTCCTGTCGTTCCGCGACATGCTCGCCGCCGGCCCGCGTCTGGCCCGGCTGCAGGCGTGGAAGAGCGTGTATGGCATGGTGGCGCGCTTCATCCAGGACGAGCACCTGCGCCAAGCGTTCTCGTTCCATTCGCTGCTGGTCGGCGGCAATCCGTTCAAGACCTCGTCCATCTACACCCTGATCCACGCGCTGGAACGGCAGTGGGGTGTGTGGTTCCCGCGTGGCGGCACCGGCGCGCTGGTGCGTGGGCTGGTGCGCCTGTTCGAGGACATGGGCGGGCGCATCGAACTCAATGCCGACGTCGCCCGGATCGAGGTCGAACAATCGCGCGCGACCGGCGTGCAGCTCGCCGACGGCCGGCATTTCGCGCTCGACGCGCTGGCCTCCAATGCCGATGTCGTGCACACCTACGACCGCCTGCTGGGCCACCACCCGCGCGGCGCACGGCAGGCGGCGGCACTCAAGCGCAAACGCTTCAGCATGTCGCTGTTCGTGCTGTACTTCGGCCTGGATCGCCGCCACGAGCAGGTGCGGCATCACACCGTCTGCTTCGGCCAGCGCTACCGTGGGCTGATCGACGAGATCTTCGACGGCAAGACCCTGGCCGACGACTTCTCGCTCTATCTGCACGCGCCCTGCGCGACCGATCCGTCGCTCGCGCCGCCCGGCTGCGGCAGCCACTACGTGCTCGCACCGGTGCCGCACCTGGGCAACGCCGATATCGACTGGGACACCGAAGGCCCCCGCTACCGGGACCGCATCTTCGACTACCTCGAGCGCTTTTACATGCCCGGCCTGCGCCAGCAACTGGTCACCAGCCGCTTCATCACCCCGTTCGATTTCCGCGACACGCTCAATGCGCATCACGGCTCGGCGTTCTCGCTCGAGCCGGTGCTGACCCAAAGCGCATGGTTCCGTCCGCATAACCGCGACGCCGACATTCCCAATCTCTATCTCGTCGGCGCCGGGACCCATCCCGGCGCCGGCGTCCCCGGCGTGGTCGGCTCGGCCAAGGCCACAGCGCGGTTGATGCTCGACAGCGCCGCATCATGAGCACCGCGCTGCTCGCGCATGCGCATCGCGCGATCGCGGTCGGCTCCAAGAGCTTCGCCACCGCGTCGCGGCTGTTCGATGCCCGGACCCGCCGCAGTGCCGTGCTGCTGTACGCCTGGTGCCGCCACTGCGACGACGTCGTCGATGGCCAGCAGCTGGGCACGGGCGGTGCGGCGGATCGGGAGAGCGGTGGCGCCGAGCGCCTGCAAGTGCTTTATGACCAGACCCACCGCGCCTACGCGGGCGAGACGATGACAGCGCCCGCCTTCGCCGCGCTGCAGGCCGTCGCACGGGCACACCGCATCCCGATCGCACTGCCGCTGGCGCATCTGGGCGGCTTCGCGATGGACGTCGAGGGGCACCGCTACGACACATTCGACGACACGCTGCGCTACTGCTACCACGTCGCCGGCGTGGTCGGCCTGATGATGGCGCGCATCATGGGCGCGCACGACGAGGCCACCCTCGACCGCGCCTGCGACCTCGGCCTGGCGTTCCAGCTGACCAACATCGCCCGCGACATCGTCGACGACGCGCGGGTCGGCCGCTGCTACCTGCCCCAGGCCTGGCTGGCCGCGCACCAAGTGCCGAGGACCGAACTGGCCGATCCTCGCCACCGGCACGCATTGGCCGAGATGGCCGCAGCGCTCGTGCGCGCCGCCGAGCCCTACTACGCCTCGGCCCGGCACGGTCTGTCGGCGCTGCCGCTGCGCTCGGCGTGGGCGGTCGCCGCGGCCCACGGGGTCTATCGCGAGATCGGCCTGCGGGTCGAACGCGAAGGCGCGCGGGCCTGGGATCGGCGGGTCAGCACCTCGCGTGCGACCAAGCTGCGGCTGCTCCTGCGCGCCGCCGGCACCGCGCTGCATTCGCGGCGGCAGGTCTCGCCCGCGCGCCCGGCAACGCTGTGGCAGCGGCCGTCGGCCTCAGACGCGGGGCGGTGACCTGCGCGCCTCGTGCCGCCGCAGCGGGCCGCCGTGGAGGCGCCGCAGATCGGTCTTGAGCCGGTCCACCGAGGGCGCCCACAGGAAGCCGAACGACACGCAGCCGTCCTTGCCGTCCACCGCGTGGTGCATGCGATGGGCCTGGTACAGGCGCTTGAGATAACCGCGCCGCGGCACGTAGCGGAACGGCCAGCGCTGGTGCACCAGGCCGTCGTGGGCGATGAAGTAGAGCGCGCCGTAGGCGGTCATGCCCGCGCCGATCCATTGCAGCGGCGACCGGCCGTTCGTCCCCAGGTAGATCAGCGCGATCGCGATGCCGGCAAACACCACCGCGAACAGGTCGTTCTTCTCGAAGCGCCCGCGACGCGGCACATGGTGCGAACGATGCCAGCCCCACCCCCAGCCGTGCATGATGTACTTGTGCGCGGCCCAGGCCACCCACTCCATCGCAGCCAGGGTGCAGAGGAAGACCGCAGTGTTGGTGAGCAGGGACATGGCCGGCGTCGCAGGCGGATGCGACAGCGTACCCAGATCTCGTGGAAGGCCGCGTCAGTGCCGCGTGGCCCGAAGGCCCGGGCGCCCGTGACCCGGCCCCGATCCTGGCGCTCGGGCTGGCGTCTGGAGGACAGGCTGGCTTTCCCGCGCTTGCGCTGGTTGCGTCACGACCGCCTGCTCGTCGTAGCCACCCTGGCCCTGCACGTGCTGTGGCTCGCGCTGCTGGACCGCAGCCTGGTGTGTCCCTGCGGCGTGGTCTCGCTGTGGCAGTTCAGCGACGATCCTGCGCAGAACTCCCAGCAGGTCGCCGACGCCTACTCGCTGCTCCACGTCGTCTTCGGAATGGGGCTCTACCTCGTCTTCACCTGGCTGCGCCCGCGCTGGCCGCGCATCGACCGCGCCATGCTGGCACTGATCAGCAGCACCGCCTGGGAGATCGTCGAGAACACGCCGGGCGTCATCGCCCTACTGAACAATGCGACCAACGCCGCGCCGGATTACCATGGCGACAGCATCCTCAACTCGCTGGCCGACACCGGCTTTGCGATGCTCGGCTTCGCGATCGCCGCCCGTCTGCCTTTGCGGTGGATCCTCGCACTGGCACTGGCGCTCGAACTGGTCGTGAGCCTGCGCATCCACGATGGGTTCCTGCTTGCCGGTGGGCGTCTGGTGTTCGGGCTCTTCGGGCAAGGCGGGTAAGCGTCGCCGCGCGCGGTGGGCTCGCTCAGATCCGGCCGCCGGGCGTGCGCGGCAGCAGCGCCGTCGCCAGCCCCAGCAGCGGCAGGAACGCGGTGACGTGGTACACCCAGACGATGCCGCGCGCGTCGGCCAGTTGGCCGAGCGCGGCCGCGCCGATCCCGCCGATCCCGAACATCAGGCCGAACATCACGCCCGACACCATGCCCACGCGGCCCGGGACCGCCTCCTGCGCGTAGACCACCAGCGCGGCGAACGCCGACGACATCACCAGGCCGATCACCACCGCCAACACGGCCGTCGCCACCAACCCGACATACGGCAGCGCCAGCGCGAACGGCGCCACGCCCAGGAACGAGATCCAGATCACCGCCTTGCGCCCGATGCGGTCGCCGACCGGACCGCCGGCAAACGTGCCCAGTGCGATCGCGCCGAGGAACAGGAACAGGCAGACCTGGCTCTGCTGCACACCCAGGCCGAACCGCTCGATGAGGTAGAACGTGAAGTAGTTGGTGAACGAGGCGATGTAGACGAACTTCGCAAACATCAGCACCGCCACCACCGCGATCGCCTGGACGACCTTGCCGCGCGGCAATCCGCTGCCGCGGCGGCCCGCCAGACTCGCCAGCCGCGCCTGGCCATGCTG
The DNA here is from genome assembly GCF_039673825.1 of Luteimonas sp. TWI662. NCBI lineage: Bacteria > Pseudomonadati > Pseudomonadota > Gammaproteobacteria > Lysobacterales > Lysobacteraceae > Luteimonas > Luteimonas sp. TWI662. The sequence continues at coordinate 167,660 of NZ_JBDJMI010000002.1, forward strand.
CACCGACCAGCGCGTGAGCCGCAGCAGCACAAACACCGCCAGCGCGGCGACCAGCATCAGCCAGGCGACCGCCGACTGCCCGTGCGGGATCACGACCGCGGCCGCCAGCAGCGGCCCGATGGCCTGACCGGTGTTGCCGCCGACCTGGAATGTCGACTGCGCGGTGCCGAAGCGCCCACCCGATCCCATCCGCGCCACGCGCGAGGCCTCGGGATGGAACGTCGCCGAGCCAACGCCGACGATCGCCGCCGCCAGCAACAGCATCGGATAGCTGTGCGCCGCCGCGAGGGTCGCGATGCCGACGAACGTCACCGCCATGCCGGCCGGCAGCAGATACGGCATGGGGTGACGGTCGGTGTACAGACCGATCCACGGCTGCAGCAGTGAGGCGGTGATCTGGTAGACCAGCGCGATGCCGCCGATCTGCGCGAAGCTCAGATCGAAGTCGGCCTTGAGCATCGGAAAGATCGCCGGCAACGTGGCCTGGATCAGGTCGTTGAGCAGGTGCGCGAACGCGGCAGCGCCGACGACGCCGAGCGCGAACCCCTGCGGTGGGGACGCGGGACCGGGCACGGCGGCGGGATCGGACAGCGGCGGGGTCTGCGACATTCGTGTGATCGATCGAGCCGGCGCCGCATCGCTGGGACTGACGGTGGACGCGAACGCGCCGGCTGCGACAGGCCACGCCGGCGGCGCCGGATTCGTCTGCATGGGGGGAGGCGCGAAGCCTAGGCCATCGCGGCAGGCGTGTCATGCGACGGGCGTGGTGCCGGCCGCCCGGCCACAGCGAACATCCGGACGCGCGTGGTTGTTGCGCCCGGTCGCCCGAAGACGCGGGATTCGACGTGATCGCGCCCTCGGCCGCCGAGCCGGGACCCCCGGGTCGCCCCCAGCTTGCGAGCGGGTCCGGGCTGGCTATGCTCGAACGCGACACCCGCGGTCTGCAGGAGGCTGCCGTGACACACGCACTCCAGTTCGATGCCGTATCCGGCGGCCCGTTGCCGCCGTACTGTCCCGCGCCGCCGCCGGCAGGCATGGACGCGCGCCAGTCCGCGGATTGGTGGCACGGCCTGGCGCCTCAGGAGCAGCAGGCCTACCAGACCTACCAGTCCGCCAGCTTGGGTGCGCTGGATGGTCTACCGGCGGAGGTCCGCCATGCGGCAAACCTCGACGTGCTGCGGGCGGATGCGGTCAACGGCACCGACCGGCAGAACGCCCAGGCCTTGCTGGACCGGATCGAGGGCAGTTGGCACGACCCGGATGCGGCGGACATCTATCTGCTCGGCTACACGCCGCCAGGGGCCGGCAATTCGCCGGACGCCCAGGTCGTCGCCAGCCTCGGCAATCCCGACACCGCGGACAACGTGGGCATCTATGTGCCCGGCACGGGCAGCGATCTTTCCAACATCGGCGGCTCGCTCGACCGTGTCGACGACTTGCGCGCGGAAGCGGACATGGTTCCGGGCGCAGGCGAGAACGCCACCATCGTCTGGCTCGGCTACGACGCGCCGGACACTGTCTGGAGCGCGCGCCGCGACGATTTTGCCGCGGACGGCGCGCAGGACTTGAGGTCCTTCACCGAAGGGCTGCGCACGTCCAGCCAGAGCCCGGGCGCGCGCGTGACCATCATCGGCCACTCCTACGGCTCGACCGTGATCGGCGACGCCGATGCGCTGGGAACCGGCGGCCTGGCGGTCGACGATGTCGTCGTCATGGGCAGCCCCGGACTCGGCGTGGGGAGCGTCGAGGACTTGCACGTCGACGACGCGCACTTCTGGTCGGGCATGGCCAACAACGACGAGATCAGGTTCACCCCCCGCTGGATCCATGGGCCCAATCCCGTGAACGCGGGCTACGGTGGCCAGCGGATCGACACCGGCGACGCCTCGGGGCATTCGCAGTACTGGAATCCAGGCGGCGAATCGCTACGCAACCAGGCGTACATCATGACCGGAAACCCCGGCATGGTCTCCACGGTGGCGCCCCGTTGACGCCTCGCGCCCGATCTTGCGCCGGCACGTTGCAAAGGCCAGCAACGACCCAGGCGTGACCCCACTGCGCGCGCACCTGCATGCTGGCGCCATCGCCAGCGTACTGCTCGCCGTGTCCGCCGGCACGGCTTGTCAGGCCGCATTCGACGGAGTACAGATGGACACCATGGAGACCAAGGACAGCCTGCAGGCGGCACGCGAGTTCGTGCCTCGGGTCGAAGCATTCCTGGAGACCCTGCCGATCGGCCGGGAGAAGTTCTCGGTACGGGTCAACCGCTGCGAAGGCACGGAAGGCGAACAGCGCAACGACCTCTACTACATCTGGGTGGGGCTGCAGGGCGTGGCCCATGCGCAAGATGCCGGTCGCATCCTCGACGACGTGCACGCTCGCTGGAACGCGGCCGGCTGGCCTGTCACGCGATACCGGCAGTTGCCCAACGGCGGCGTCAACGTCGCGGCCACCGACAGCGAGACCGGCGATGCCTATTCGCTGGATTCGGGCTTCGACAAGGGGCCGCAGTCGTACATCGTCGGTTTCTTCAATACACCCTGCTACCGCAGCGCTTCGGGCGACGTGCAGTTCGGCGAGATCCGCCAGCGCCTGGACACCGCGACGGCGCCGTAGCGGTCCGCGCGCCGGCCGCGACGCCGCCGCAGGCTGCAGGGTGGGACCGCAGGGCGCTATCATTGCGGACATGCCCCAGGCCATGCCCTTGCTACTGCGCGCCGCCCAGATCGAAGACATCGACGGCATCTTCGCGGTGCGCACGTCGGTGCGCGAGAACGCGCTGACGCTCGAGGAACTGGCCGAGCTGGGCATCACCCATGCCTCGGTCGCCCAGATGCTCGCGCAGGCGCCGTGCGCGTGGGTGGCATGCGAAGCGTCGACGATCGTGGCGTTCGCGATGATCGACGAGCAGGCGGGGTCGCTTTTCGCCGCCTTCGTGCTGCCGAGCCACGAAGGCCGCGGCATCGGCCGGGCGCTCGTCGCGCGCGCCGAGCAGGCGCTGTTCGCCCGCCATCCCGTCGCCTGGCTCGAGACGGCGCGCGAATCGCGCGCGGCAGGGTTCTACCGGCGCCTGGGATGGGGCGACGAGCGCGACGTGGGCGGCGGCGACATCCGGCTGCAGAAGCGGCGCGCCTGACGCAGCCCTCGGGACCGGGCGGCGATCCCGATCGCCCCCTCGCGACATGCGAAGCCATCGACCTGCCGGCCAGGCCGGTGTCGGCGTACTCGCCCGATGTCGGCGTGGGCTTGCCGGTATAGCCGGCCTGCAGCACGTCGCCGTCCCGGCCTTCGGTGCCCGGATCCTGTCCCAGGCCGCCAGCGGACGCCGCCAGATCGACCGCGCTGGACGCACCATCACGGCGATGGGCCGTCCGCACCCGCCCCCGGCCCATGCGCTGCCGGGTCGTGGGACGGTCGACGGTCGATACGCGTCCACTCGATCATCAGCAGCGCCATGCCGGCGTTGAGCACAAGTTCGCCCGGCCAGATCGCCGCGTAGCCGCTGGCTGTCAGCATCGCTTCGACCAGCCCGACCACGTCGACGATGGCACCGGCGGCGACCAGCGCGCAGCAGAGCTTGATCCCGCGTCCGTACACGGTCGCGGTCATCATCCACAGCGCCGCGGCCGCCAGCAGCGACGTGACGACCAGGTACGCAGGATTCATGGCGCGTCCTCCCGATCCCTGCCCACGACCCGCTCGACCAGGCGTTCGGCCATGCGATCGCCCCGGCGGTGCAGCAGCCGCTGCAGGATGGCGGTCGCCTGCAGGCCGAAACAGCCGACCAGAAACGCAATACCCGCCTGCAGATGCGCCCCGGCACCGGCGAAGAAGCGCTCGTTGAGCGCAGGTCCGACGAATACCGCCACCAGTGCCCCGCAAGTCACCCGCACCATCGCGCGATGCCGCGACGGCGTGTCGTCCAGGATCAGCGGCAGCAGCGCACCGCTGACGCCAGCGAGCACGATCCAGAGCTGGACCAGCATGCTGTTCATAGCCCCGCCCTCACTTCGGCACCAGGACGACGGCACCGCCGTTGCCGTCGCGCACGACGGGCAAGCCGCCAGACGTAGGCGCGAGCATGATCGTCCCGCCCACCAGCCGGTCGCACCGCCCGCCATTCGAATTGGCAGTGAACACGTGCCACTGCTGTCCGGGCTTGAGCGCTGCCAGCTCCAGGATGACCTGGCAGCCCCCCGCCCCATACTGGTACCACTTGCCGGACCGCTGGCCCAGCACAGCGGCGTCGAGCGCCAACTCGACCGCGCCCCCACGTGCCTCCCTGAGCATGAGCGTCTGCGCACCGGCCGCGGTCGTCGCATCGCCCGCCGGGTACAAGGTCAGCGACGCCGCGGACACGCCGCCCAGGCGCATCTCGCCGCCGTCCCGGGTCACGGTCAGCCTGCGGCCCAGCAGGCGATCGCAGGCCGCACCGCCGGCCACGGACAGGCCCACCACGTAGACGTCCGCATCGCGCTTGAGCGGCACGGTGCATGCGAGTGGCGCCCCCAAACGGAGATCGCCGCCACCGGCATCCAGTCTCAACCGAATCGCGTGCGGCATCGCCCCGTTCCAGTCGCTGCCCAGCCAGACACTGGGCTCGACTGCCTGGCCCGCGAATGCGGGCAGCATCGCGGCGAGCACCGCCGCCCATCGGATCCCCGACTTGCTCATCGTCCTGTCTCCCTGTTCGTCGGCCGCGGAATGCAGCCGATCACCCCCACGCCCACCACGTCGCCGTGGCCGCGGTCGCGGCCAGTGCCGCCGCGATCGCCGCGATCCAGGCGGTCGCGCGCCCGCGGCGCGCCATCGGCGGCAACCGCCGGGCGATGGACTGCGCCGCCTCGGGCGTCAACTCGAACTCGATGACGCGCTTCATGCCCCGGTCTCGTCGACCGGGCGACCCATCGGTAGCGGGTCGCCATCGAAGTAGATCCGCACGTCGTCGCACCCCTCGCCGTGCAACTCGATCCGGACCTGGTGGATCGCCGCCCGCTTGCGCCTGCGGCCCAGCAACCGCAGCGCGCGCACGGCGCCATCGGGATCGCGCCGCACAGTGCAGGCGAAATGCAGTTCGGCATGACCGAGACGATGCCGGCGCCAGGGTCGCAGGCGTTCGAGCGCAGCGCCGCCATGCGCGAGCCGCAGCAGCGCGTCGTGCCGACAACGCTGGAAGACTGCCTCCATGCGCACGCGCCCATCGAGCACGGCGCCACGGAAGGCCTCGACCAGCATGTCGAGCGGATAGCGCTGCGTCTTCACTCAGGTGCCCTCCATCCAGGCAGGCCTGCGCGGAAAACCCACGTGATAGCAGAGCCACTGCAGCACCACTTGGTGTTCACCGACCTGGAGGATGGTGAAGCTCTTCTCGAGCCCGATGATGCTGCCGCGCGGCGCATCGGTCAGGCAGCGGTTGAGCAGCGCACGCGCCGTCTCGACTTCCTCGTCGGTGCGCAGGCGCGTGGGGTTGTCGGTCCCCACGACGATGCGCTTGACGAACTTCACCTCGCTCAGGTCGAACATTGCGTGCTCTCGATTCGTGTTCGGTCGCCAAACACCGGAGCGCATCGCCGTCGGCGTCGCGCCTTCCATGCAGATCACTGCGAAAGCGCGCCCGCGCACGCGGCGCGGGCGCGATGCGATCAGGTCACCGGCACCGGCGCGCTGATCCTCCTCGGTGCACAGGCCGTCTGCAGGATGTCGAGCACACGCGCCAGTCCCTCGGGCAGGCCGTTGTCCTCGGCATGCACGTTGACGTGGTACTTGGCCGAGTTGTCCGACGACCGGGTGTTCTCCTTGTGGGTAGCGACCGAGCCCTGGATGCGGACCTTGGCGCTGAACACCCCCCAGCCGACCTGCATCGTTGCGTCCAGGGTCGCCGAGGCGTCGGTGCTCTCCTTGCTGGAGAACGAGGACTTCACCTCCATGTCGAAGGTGACGTCCACCGTGTTGATCGACAGGTTGGGCACCTTGACGATCGCCAGCAGCGGCACCTCCAGTTCCACTTCCTCTTCGTGGATGCCGGGGTTGGCCGGGTCGATGCTGTCCACCGGCCGCTTGAAGCGGAACGTGGCGGTGCGCGTGTCGCCGACGCCATGGGGGTCGTTCGCCGGATCGGCGGGCGGCAGAAAGCCGATGACCTTGATGAAGTCGGCGGTGGCCTGTGCGAGCCGTACCTGCGCGTCGCAGGCCGCGTTCAGCGGTCCGCCGATGAGATCGCCCATCGGCAACCCTTGGAACTGATCGGAAATGTTGACGAGTTCGTTTGCCATGTCAGTGCTCCTTGAAGTCCGCTAGACCGGAAGGTCGCCGTCCTCGGGCGGCCAGCTCTGGCCGACCGTGCGAAAGACGCCTTGGGTCTGCGCGAGATGGTTGATGAGTCTGGCGGCGCCGTCCGTCGGCTCGGAGCCCTCCACGCGCAGCACCACGTGGACGGATCCTTGTCCACCAGCGACCGCCGCGCCGGTGTCGACGTTGATACAGGGCCGGGGCCCGCTGCCGCGGCGCGTCCAGGCGCGCTCGGGCGGATCGTCGCGGGCAGGCGTCTGCTCTTCGCGCGCGGTCAATCCGCCCAGGTCGGCGTCGAAGGTGATCTCGACGTCCTTGATGCGCAGCACGTTGGTGGAGACCAGCGGCAGCAGCGGTGCCCGGTAGAGGTCCTCGTCGCCGGGCTGCGCGTCGGGATGCATCGACGGCAGCCGGATCACCACGCTCTTGGGCCGGTTGTCCTCGTCGAAGAACTCGCCCAGGTGCGCGGTCTGGTGCTGCTCGATCCGGTCCTGCGCCTCGATCACCGCGCCTGCGAGCGCTTCGATCAGGCTGTTGAGCGTCGTCTGTGTCGTCATGTTCGGAGTCCTCGTCGGCGGGCGCCGGGTGTGCGTTCAACCGGCCGCCGGATCGGCGGGAAAGGACTCGACCCGCGCCAGCCAGCCGCGCAGGAAGCGCTGCAGCGAGGGCCGTCGCGCGACCAGCGTGCGGTAGTAGTCGATGCGCCCCTTGCGATAGGCGAGATACACCGCGACCGGGTCCGCCGCCTGGAGCGCGGCAAGCGTGCCGCGGCCGAACGCCCCGTCCACCTGCAGCCGCGGCTGCGCCCCCAGATCGTTGAGCACGCGTTGCAGCAGCTTGATCGCGTTGGCGCCGGCGTTGACGTGGAAGTCGAACACGATCTCGGCCAGCGGCTGCAGCGCGATCGCGTCGCCATGCACCGTGTCCCAGTACAGTCGGCGATAGAGCACTGCAGCCTGCGCATCGGTCAGCGCACGCAACGCGTCCAGACTGGGCGCCACGCCCAGCAGGGCCTGCGCATGCCGGCGAAAGGTCGCGAAGGTGATCCCCTTGTTGGTCGCGCCGCCCGGGTCGGCCGGGTCGTTGACGTAACCGCCCTCCAAGCGCAGCAGATGGGGGAAGAAGCGTTCAAAGTCGGCCATGACATCCTCGTTGCGCAGCTGCGCTGTGCGGTGGATGCAGCCTCGCCGACGCCCTGCCCGGGGCCCATCGGCAGGATGCCGAGACCGCGACGCGCGCATGCCGACCTTGCATCACCTGCGCGCGCGAGCGTTCGGCGTTCGCGCCCGCGGCATCGGACCTGGCGCCGCCAAGGATCGGCATCGCACCGATGGTCAACGGTGCGACCGGCGACAACAGTGCCGTGCACGCGCCGTTGCGCGCGTCCGAACCCGGCACCCGCATGGCGACACACCTTCTGCCGCTTCCCTGCCCGCCAGCGCGCACGCGCACAACGCGCGTGCCGTCAGCGGGCGCCGTGCGCACCATCGGCGCCGGCCTCCTCCAGGCGACTGATCCCTTCGCGCAGCGCATAGCGGGTCAGGCCCGCGATGCCCACGACGCCGAGCTTGGCGAACACATGCTCGCGATGCGTTGCCACGGTCTTTTCGCTGATGTGCAGCCGCGCGGCGATCTGCCGCGTCGACCAGCCTTCGGCATAGAGTTGGGTGACCTCGCGCTCGCGTCCGGTCAACGGCGACGGCCCCAACGCGGCATCGCGGTTGCGGTAGGCATCGATGAATACCGCCTCCAATCCCGGACTGAGCACCATGCGGCCACCAGCCACGCCGCGCAGTGCGGCGAGCAGGACCTCGACCGGATCGCGCTTGAGCACATAGCCGCGCACACCGGCATCGAAGGCCTCCTTGACCGCGCTATGGCTGCCCGCGTGCGCCAGGCACAGCACGCGCGCCTGCGGCGTTCTCGCCAGCAGGCGGCGGGTCGCCTCGATGCCATTCATGCCCGACATCGCAGGCTCGACCACCGCGATGTCGAACGCCAGGCGCCGCGCGAGCCGCAGCATCTCCAGGCCGTCGCCGGCCACCCCTGCGATCTCGAGCTGTGGGTCGCCGGCGAGCAATGCGCGCACACCGTCGCGCACCATCGTCTGGCCGTCGGCCAGCAGGATGCGCAGCGTCATCGTGCACCTCCGCGCATCCCCTGGCCCGATCCCAACGCCTCGCGCTGTTGCGCGGTCACCTCGTTCCCATGCCGTCGCCGGATCATCGCTCCCTCCCTAGCGTCGATGACGCGGCGAGCGCCGCCTCCGGACCGAGCATCGCCAGTGCGCCGACCTAAGTCCTTCCGGAAAGCTTCCGGGCGGGCGGCTCGACGCGACAGCCATCGATGCGCGACTCGCGCCGATCGCAGGCGCGCGCGTTCCAACACGGACACGCGAAGACACCGGCATCTGTGCCGGCGCCACAGGAGGGCGAATGGCGAACAAGACCCCGGCGATCTTGGGCCGATTCCGGATGGGCGACTGGATCGTCGTTCCCGCAGAGGGCCGCCTGCTGCGCGCAGGCCATCACCGCCGCCTGGAACCCAGAACGATGACATTGCTGTGCGCGCTGGCTGCGAGCAACGGCGCGGTCCGCAGCGCCGACGCGTTACTCGATGCCTGTTGGCCCGGACAGGACCTGGGCGACAACGCGGTGCACAAGCACGTGGCGCTGCTGCGCGCCGCACTGGGCGACAGCGCCCAGGCCCCGCGCTACATCGACACATTGCACCGGCGCGGCTACCGACTGCTGGTCCCAGTGGCGCCGGTCATCGCACACGCCGGGATCGCCAGCGCGGATGCGGATGCCGCCGCACTGGTCGCGGGCACCCGTGCACTGGACGATATCCTCGACCCTGCGCCGCGGACACCGGACGCCGCCGTCGATGCCTTCGTCTTCGCGCGCCTGGCCCACGACAACCGTCGATTGCGCACGCTGTGCGCGGCATTGCTACGCCGGTGCCGCGCATCCGCGCAGCACTGGCCCCCGGCCAGCTGAGTCCACGGCGGCGCAGCGAACGACGTGCGGCTTCCTGTGCGCGCCTACGCGACCTCGAGCACCACCTTGCCGAAATGCGCGCCGGCCTCGAGGTAGGCGTGCGCGGCCGCGGCGTCGCCCAGCGGGAAGGTGCGGTCGACGACGGCGCGCACGCGCCCTTCGGCGATCCACGGCCACACCACCCGCTCGACCGCCTCGGCCAGGCGCGCCTTCTCGTCTGCACTGCGAGGACGCAGCGTCGAGCCGGTGAGGACCGCCTGCTTCTGCATCAACCGCATGACCGGCACGTCCAGCACCGCGCCGCCCAGCGCGGCGATGTAGACAATGCGGCCGCCGCGGTTGAGCGCACGCAGCGTCGCTTCGAACGTCGGTGCGCCGACCATGTCCAGCGCCACGTCGATGCCGCCGTGCGCACGCGCGAGCTCGGCGAAATCCTCGGTCCGCGTATCGACCGACACGTCGGCGCCCAGGGCGCGCGCATGCGCGGCCTTGTCCGCACCCCGGCTGCACGCAAGCACATGCGCGCCGGCCGCGCGCGCCATCTGGATCGCCGCCACACCAATGCCCGAGGTCGCGCCGTGCACCAGCAGCCATTCGCCCGCCCGCAAGGCGCCATGCTCGAACACGTTGGCGTAGACCGTGAACACCGTCTCGGGCAGCGCGGCGGCGTGAATCCAATCCAGCCCATCGGGCATCGGCAACACGTGCCGGGCATCGGCCACTGCGTGTGTCGCATAGCCGCCGCCGCCCAGTAGCGCGCAGACCCGGTCGCCCGGCCGCCATCGCCCTGCGCCGTGCACGATCTCGCCCGCCACCTCCAGGCCGAGCGTCTCCGGCGCACCGGGCGGCGGCGGGTAACTGCCGATGCGCTGGACGAGGTCCGGTCGGTTGACGCCCGCCGCACGCACCCGGATCAGCACCTGCCCCTCGCCCGGTACCGGCATGGGCAGCTCGACCGGATGCAGCGCATCCGCGTCACCCTTGCCATCGCGGATGGCGATGGCGGTCATGGTCGATTCCAGCATGGCGGTCCTCGGGTCGGGCTGTCGCGAAGCCCTGGAGGATACCGGCCCCCGCCTGACGAGCAGGTGCAGCCTGCGGGCCCTGCGCATGGCGGTCCGGCGCAGCCGGCCAGCCCGTCGAGGGCGCTATACCCCGCGGCGCTCGCCGGTGTTCGGAGCGCCCGCGTCGTCCACCGCAATGAAGCGCAACCCCACACCCGGCTCGGTCGCGATGTAGCGCGGCGCCGCCGCATCGTCGCCAAGCCTGGCGCGTAGCTTGCCCACCAGGATGCGCACGTAATGCGCATCCTCGGTGTGGCTGGGCCCCCAGATCTCGCGCAGCAGTTGCGGCTGGGTCAGCACGCGGCCGGCATTGCGCAGCAACAGCGACAGCAAGGCGTATTCCTTGCGCGACAGCGGCAGCGGCACGCCGTCCAGGCGCACCTCGCGGCGCGCCAGGTCGATATGCAGATGCCCGTCGTCGAACACCGGCGCTTCGTCCGGGCCATGCGCCTGTTGGCGCAGCAGCATGCGGATCCGTGCCATCAGTTCGGCGGTGCCGAACGGTTTGGTCACATAGTCGTTCGCGCCCGCATCGAGCGCGGCGACCTTGCCACCCTCGTCGTTGCGCACCGACAGCATCACGACCGGTACCTGCGACCAGCCGCGGATCTCGCGCAGCACCGCGTGCCCCTCCATGTCGGGCAGCCCGATGTCGAGCACCACCAGGTCGGCGCCGCTTTCGGCCAGCCGCGTCAGCGCCTGTCCGCCGTCTTCGGCCAGCGTGACGCGGTACCCCTGCGCACGCAGGCTGATGTCCAGGAACCGCCGAATCTGCGGCTCGTCGTCGACGACCAGGATGCGCGCCGGCATCGGCGCAGAAGACTCAGGCTTCGCCGGCATGGTCGGGCTCCGTGTCTGGCGGGCGCTGCAAGGGCAGCTCGATGCGGATCAGCGTGCCGGTGCCGTCGGGCCCGCGCAACGCCGAGACCGTACCGCCGTGCGCGCCCACCATGCCCTGGCAGATCGTCAGCCCAAGACCGGTGCCCTTGCAGCCGCGATCGCCTCGCTCGACGCTGTAGAACATGTCGAAGATGCGCGCGCGCTCCTCGTCGGGAATGCCGGGGCCGCGGTCGGCGACATCGATGCGCAGCACGTCCTGCGCGTCCGGCGCCGCACTGGGCAGCAGGCGCACGACCGCCGCGATCGCCTCGCCAGGGGGCGAAAAGCCGGCCGCGTTCTCCAACACGTTGAACAATGCTTGTTCGAGCAGGGCCGGATGCACCCACAGCGGCGGCAAGCCGGGCGCGAGGTCGAGCACGACACGGACGTCGGGACGATAGCGGCGCAGCCGCGCGACCGCCGAACCGACCAGCTCGTCGGCACCGATCCAGTCGCGGTTGAGCGACAAGCCATCGTGGCCCAGCCGGGTCATGTCGAGCAGGTTCTGGATGTAACGGTCCAGGCGCTCGCCCTCGAGCACGATGGTCTCCAGCAGCGCGCGCCGATCCCCCACATCCATCGCATCGCCATAGCTGGCCAGACTGCCGGCCGAGCCGATCATCGAGGCCAGGGGCGAGCGCAGGTCGTGCGACACCGAGGACAGCAGCGCGGCGCGCAAGCGCTCGGTCTCGCCGTCGACCCGCGCCCGCTCGAGCTCGCCAACCAGGCGCACCCGCGAGACGGCCTGGGCGATATCGTCGAGCATCGCCTGGGCGAGCCGGCGCTGCTCCAGCCCGGGCCGCGGAGCCTGCGCATCGAAACGCAATGCGGCGACGCCGTGGACCGTGTCGCCGTCGCGGACCGGCAGCAGCCACCAACGCAATGCCGACAACGTGTCGGTGTCGCGGCCCGCCGGCTCGCCGTGGCGACGCACCCAGTCCACCGCCGCCTGATCGAGCCCCTTGGGCAGGCCCGGGGTGGTCGAACGCTCGTCCAGTTGCAGCCACGCCTCCGCACGCAATCCGCGCACCAGCGCGTCGCGTCCGGCGGCCAGGACCTGGCCAAGGTCGGCCGCGCCGGCAAGCTCGCGCCCCAGCGTCTGCAGGCCGGTCGCATGCGCATTGGCAGCCTGCAGCGCCAGCACCTGTTGCCGCAGGCGGGAGGCCAGCCGCCCGGCCACCAGCGCCGCGATCAGGAACAGCGCCACGGTGACCACGCTGCGATGGGCGGCGATGGCGAAGGTGAAGCGCGGCTCGATGAAGAAGAAGTTGTAGCTGGCAAAGCTCAGCACGGCGGTCACCACCGCGGTCGACATGCGCGTGCGTGCAGCCACCAGCACGACCGCGAGCATGAACACCATCGACAGGTCTTCCAGGCCCAGCCAGCGCTGGGCTCCCCATCCCACCGCCACCGCGCCGAAGGTGACGCCGCCCGCCCACGCGACGCCCCGGCCTCGCGCGGTGCGATCGCCGCGGCGGACCCGGCGCGCTCGTGCCCGGGCGTCCGGCGTGCCGACGATCACCAGCTCGTAGCGCGCCCCACGCTGCAGCAGGCGCTGGGTAAGCGTGCGGTTGAACGCCCGCGCCACGGGCCGCTCGCGCGTTCGACCGAGCACAATCGACGACGCGCCGACGCCCTCGGCCTGGTCGAGTAATGCATCGGCGACGTCGTCGCCGTGCACGACATCGGTCCCAGCGCCCAGGCTGCGGGCCAGCGCAAACGCGCGGTCGAGCTCGAGCTGGCGCGTGGCATCGGGCGGCGCCCCGGACTGGACGGTGATCACCGTCCACGGCGCGTCGCGCCGCTCGGCGATGCGCCGCCCCGCGCGCACCAGGTACTCCGAGCTCCCCAACCCGTCGATCGCGACCAGAACCCGCCTTCGCAGCGGGTGCGCTGGATGCCCGCTGGCCGCCTGCGATTCGCGCAGGTCCGCATCGACGCGATCGGCTGCGACCTGCATCGCCAGTTCGCGCAGCGCGGCGAGATTGGACGGGGTGAAGAAGCCCTGCAGCGCCTGGGTCGCCTGTTCGGGCAGGTAGACCTTGCCCGCTTCCAGCCGCTCGATCAGCTCGCGCGGCGGCAGGTCCACCAGGCGGATGTCGCGCAAGCGGTCGAACACGCTGTCGGGCACGGTTTCGGTCACGCGCACGCCGGTAATCGCGTACACGACGTCGTTGAGGCTCTCCAGGTGCTGGACATTGACTGTCGTATAGACATCGATGCCGGCATCGAGCAACTCGACCACATCCTGCCAGCGCCGCTCGTGCCGACTCCCCGGCGCGTTGCGGTGCGCGAGTTCGTCGACCAGCACCAGCGACGGCCGCCGCGCGAGCGCGGCATCGACATCGAAGGCGTCGAGCCAGCGATCCCGATACGCCACGCGCCGGCGCGGCAGCACGTCCAGGCCGTCGAGCAACGCCGCGGTCTCGGCCCGGCCGTGGGTCTCCACGAACCCCACCAGGACAGCATGCCCCTGGGCGCGCAGTTCGCGCGCCCGCGCCAGCATCGCCCAGGTCTTGCCGACGCCGGGCGCAGCCCCCAGGAACACCGTCAGTCGGCCGCCGCCCTGCTCGCGGGCGGCATCGGCCAGCAAGGCATCGGCGCGAGCGTCGCGGTCGGCGGACATCGGCCTATTGTGCGCCGGTGGCCTGGGTGTGCGCCTCCAGCGCGAGATTGAGCGCGAGCACGTTCACCCGCGCCGCGCCCAACAGGCCGAACGTCGGCCCCTGGGTGTGCGCATCGACCAGCGCCTGTACCCACGCCGGGTCGAGGCCGCGCGCCGCCGCGACCCGCGCGACCTGCAGGCGCGCCGCCGCTGGCCCGATATGCGGGTCGATGCCACTGCCAGAACGGGTGATCAACGCGTCCGGCACGTCCACGGCGGCGACGCCCTCACGCGCGGCAATGGCCCGACGCGCGGCTGCGATCTCGGCCAGCAACGTCGGATTGCCTCGTGCCAGGTTGCTGCCGGCCATCGCCATCGGGTCGTAACCGGCCGCCGAAGGACGCGGCACGAACCAGCGTGCCCCCGCGAACGGCTGGCCGACCAGCGACGAGCCGACAATACGGCCGTCGCGCTCGAGCAGGCTGCCCTGGGCCTGCACCGGGAACAGCACGCGCCCAAGTCCAGTGGCGAGCAGCGCGTAGCCCAGGCCGGCGACCAACAGCGCGATCAGGGCCAGGCCCAGGGCCGGCCGCAGCACGCCGGTGGAATGCGAAGACGGAATGTCGGTCATGGCGAATCCTCTAGTGGCCGACACCGGCGGCCAGCGCCATGTCGATGAGCTTGATCGCGGCGAACGGCAGCAGGACGCCGCCCAGGCCGTAGACGAGCATGTTCCGGCGGAGCAACGCGGTCGCGCCGGACGCGCGGAAGCGCACACCGCGCAGCGCCAGGGGGATCAGCAGCGGGATGATGGCGGCGTTGAACACCAGCGCCGCGAGCACCGCATTGCGCGGGCTCGACAGCCGCATCACGTCCAGCGCCGAGAGCGCGGGCACCGACGCGGCGAACAGCGCCGGCAGGATCGCGAAGTACTTGGACACATCGTTGGCGAGCGAGAACGTCGTCAGCGCGCCCCGCGTGATCAACTGCTGCTTGCCGACCTCGACCACGCGCAGCAGCTTGGCCGGGTCGGAGTCCAGATCGACCATGTTGCCGGCCTCCTTGGCCGCCTGGGTGCCGGCGTGCATTGCCAGGCCCACGTCCGCCTGCGCCAGCGCCGGCGCATCGTTGGTGCCGTCGCCGACCATCGCCACCAGCCGGCCCTGCGCCTGCTCGGCGCGGATGCGTGCGAGCTTGTCCTCCGGACGGGCCTCGGCGATGTAGTCGTCGACGCCGGCCTCGGCCGCGATCGCAGCGGCGGTCAGCGGGTTGTCGCCGGTGATCATCACCGTGCGGATGCCCATGCCGCGCAGCTGCGCGAACTTCTCGCGGATGCCGGTCTTGACCACGTCCGACAACTCGACCACGCCGAGCACGTGCGGGCCTTCGGCGACGACCAGCGGCGTGGCGCCGCCGCGTGCGACCTGCTCGACGCGCGCACGCAGTTCCGTCGGCACCGCGCCGCCCAGCGCGGCGACATGCGCGACGATCGCATCCATCGCGCCCTTGCGGATCAGCCGGGGCGCATCACCTCCGCTCAGGTCCACCCCGCTCATGCGCGTCTGTGCAGTGAACGCGACAAAGTGCGCCTGCGCCGGGGCCTCGAGCGAGGTCCCCGGCCGCCGCGCCAGCCGCACGATCGACTTGCCCTCGGGGGTGGGATCGGCGAGCGAGGCGAGGAGCGCCGCTTCGCGCAGCGCGTCAGGATCGATTCCCGCCAGCGGATGCAGCGCGGTCGCCTGCCGATCGCCGTGGGTGATCGTGCCGGTCTTGTCGAGCAACAGCACGTCGATATCACCGGCCACCTCGACCGCCTTGCCGGACTTCGCCAACACATTCGCCGACAGCGCGCGGTTCATGCCGGCGATGCCGATCGCCGGCAGCAGCCCGCCGATGGTCGTGGGGATCAGGCACACCAACAGCGCGATCAACAGCAAGGGATCGAGCGTCGCGCCGACGAAACCGGCAATCGCCGGCAGCGTCACCACCACGACCAGGAACGTCAGCGTCATCGTCGCCAGCAGCAGGCCGAGCGCGACCTCGTTGGGCGTCTTCTGTCGATTCGCCCCCTCGACCAGCGCGATCATGCGGTCCAGGAAGCTGTGCCCGGCCTCGACCGTGACCCGCACGACGATCTCGTCGGAGAGCACCTTGGTGCCGCCGATCACGCCGCTGCGATCGGTGCCGGCCTCGCGCAGCACGGGTGCCGACTCGCCGGTGACGGCCGCCTCGTTGATCGTTGCCAGGCCGAGCACGATCTCGCCATCGGCCGGGACCAACTCGCCTTCCGACACGATCACCAGATCGCCGGGCCGAAGCGCGGATGCGGCCACATGTTCCGGCGTCTCGGTGGCCTGCGCCGAGGCCACCCGACGTGCGACCAGATCCTGGCGGGCGCGCCGCAACGACGCGGCCTGTCCACGGCCGCGCGCTTCGGCCATCGCCTCGGCGAAGTTCGCGAACAGCACGGTGATCGCCAGCAATCCGGTCACCGCCCAACCCAGGCCAGGCGACGACGCCCGGCCGGCCACGGTCAGCGCGGCGGTCATCAGCGTGCCGAGCCAGACCACGGCCATCACCGGATTGCGCAACGCGTGCTGCGGCGCGAGTTTGACGAATGCGTGGCGCGCCGCGGCGCGCAGGATGCCGGTATCGAACAGACCGGGATTGGTCCCGCGCACGGGCGCGGCGTCTTGGGAAACGGAAGTCATCGCATCAAGTCCCCGTATGGGCCGCGGCCAGTGCCAGATGCTCGGCCACCGGCCCGAGCACCAGCACCGGCATGAATTGGAGAAGCGTGAGTACGGCGACGATCGCCAGTAGCGTCAGCCCGAACGTCGGCGTCTCGATCCGCAGCGTGCCGACGCTCTCAGGTGCCGCGCGCTTGGCTGCGAGCAGCGCGGCGATGACCAGCGGGATCACCAGCGCCGGATAGCGGCCGAGCGCGAGCGCCGCGGTCGTCGTCAGGTTCCACCACAGCGACGCATCGGCCAGGCCTTCGAAGCCCGAACCATTGTTGGCAAACGCAGATGCGTACTCGTAGAACACCTGACCGATGCCGTGCGCGCCCGGGTTGGAGGTGCCTGCCAGCGACGGCATCGCCAGTGTCGTCGCGGTCAGGCCCAGCAGCACCACGGGTTGCAGCAGTACCAGGACCGCCAGCAGGCGCACCTCCGGCGCCTCGATCTTGCGGCCGAACAGCTCCGGCGTGCGGCCGGTCATCAACCCGGCCACAAACACCGCCAGCAGCAGGTAGACCAGGAACTGCTGCAGGCCGCAGCCAATGCCGCCCCAGATCGCATTGACCAGCATGTTGCCCATCGCCACCAGCCCGGTCAGCGGCGCCGCCGAGTCGTGCATCATGTTCACCGAGCCGTTGTTGACCTGCGTGGTCAGCGCCGCCCATGCCGCCGAGGCGTCGACGCCAAAGCGCACTTCCTTGCCTTCCATCAGCGCCGCCTCGACCGGAACCGGCCCATGACGCTCGGCCCAGAGCGCTGCGCCTCCCGACAGCAACGACATCGCCAGCATGCATGCGAACACCAGTCCGGCGAACCGGCGCCGGCCGGTGAACGCACCGACCATCGTCACGACCGACACCGGCAGCAATACGATCGCCAGCATCTCCAGCAGGTTGGACAGCGGCGTCGGATTCTCCAGCGGCGCAGCGCTGTTGGGCCCGTACCAGCCGCCGCCATTGCTGCCCAGCTGCTTGGCCGCAACCATCGCCGACACCGGGCCGAGCGGAATCTTCTGGCGGGTCATTTCCGCGCTCGCGTCGAGAGGCGTCGCCTCGGGTCCACCTGCCAGCGTCGAGGGCACGCCCTGTGCCGTCAGCAGCAGCGACCACAGCAGACACAGCGGCAACATGACACGCACCATCGGGCGGACGACGTCGGCCCAGTAGTTGCCGATGTCGATGTGCGCGGCCGTTCGATCACGCGCATCGCCGGGCAAAGCCGCAACAACGGGGGGCGCTGATTGCGCGCCGTTCTCGGTCTGCATCGCAAGGCGTCCACCGAACAACCCGCGCAAGGTCGCCACGACCAGCGCCAGCCCCATCATCGGCGTCACCACCTGCAGCCCGACGATCGCCGTCATCTGCGCCAGGTGCGAGAGCTGCGCCTGACCGGCGTAATGCTGCTGGTTGGTGTTGGTCAGGAACGACATCGCCGTATGCAGCGCCAGGTCCCAGCGCATGTTCGGCGCGCCGTTGGGGTTGAGCGGCAGCCACGCCTGCACCATCAACACCGCGGTCGCGAGTGCGAGCAGCACCGCGTTGCTGGCCAGGAATGCAGCTGCATACGCCTTCCAGCCCATACCGACCGAAGGGTCGACGCCGAGCAGCCGGTACAACGGCCGTTCCAAGCGCGCGAACACCCGATCGCCCGGCGCTGGCCCGCCGCGCATCACCGCCGCGAGATAGCGCCCAAGCGGCCACGCCAGCACGGCAGCCAGGGCGAGGGCAACCAGAAATTCGATCATGACGCGCATCCGTAGCGATGAAGAAGCATGTTCAGAACGACGCTTGCAGCGCCGCCTCCATTCGCGACCCGGCCCATCCGCCGAACGCACGCTGGACCGACGCACTGGTGTTGTGCATCGTCAGTCGCAACGCCAGCGGCGGGGCGAGCGTTCACACCACGCCCGCCTGGACGTGCGTGTAATCGTTGGCGCCGCTGGCCGCATGCAGCCAGTAGCGACCGACCGCAATCTCGAACCAGAGACGGTCGTCGACGGGGATCCGCATGCCCACCTGTGCATAGGTGCCCGGCGCGCCGCTGGCCAACGCATCGGACGCATGCGCCAATTGCAGCCAGGCGCGCGTGCGCCAGGTCAGCGTGGCGCCGAACTCCGTCCAGTCCAGATCGACCGCGGCACCGGGATAGCGGTAATGCGTGAGCGCGGCATCGAGCGCGAACGCGTCCGACAGCGGACCGGCCCAGCCGGCCACGAGGTCGAGCTCGTGTGAGGCAGCCGTCTGCGGCGCGAAACGTACGTCAGAGCCCCAAGCCTGGGCATAGAACCCGTGCATGCCGGCGAACTTGATGCCGGCCTGCACGGCCGGCCCCTCGTCGCTCTGGCTGGTGCCGCGCCAGACATAATCGCTGGTCAGCGTTGCACTGCCCGACAGCTCGGTGGCCGCAACACTGCCGACCGACGACACCAGCAAAGCAAGCGACAGGGCAACCCGGCGCGGGGTGACAGCACGACGATCCATGGCATCGGTCCTGGCGGACAGGCGCCGCCGATGCCGCGCAGTCTCGGTCCGGAGGCCATAAAGTCTCCATGCGGCCAGACGGGTGTCATCGTAAATTCGTCGTAAATCCGCCTCGCCGCTTGCCTGCCGAGTGCGGGAGACCGAGTCTGCTTGTGTACATTCGCGCCGCCTCGCGCGCACCGCGCATCCACACAGCGTGACCATCGACATCCCGTACCGATCTTTGCTTGACACATCACCGGCTCGGCCCGACGCTGGCAGCATGAAGATTGATATCGATGCGCTCGGCGTGCGCGAGCTCGATGCCCTGCTGGCCGCAGCCGAGAAACGCAGGGCAGTGCTGGCCAGCCGACGACCGTTGGCCGCCGTGCGCCAGGACCTGATCGCCTTCGCCGCCTCCCAGGGCTATGCGATCGAGGAACTCGTCGGCATACCGTCCGCACCGCACAGTGCCCGGACGCCTGCCAGAAAGCGCAAGCGCGCCAAGGCCGCCGTCAAGTACCGCGACCCGGACAACCGGCGCAATACCTGGTCGGGCCGTGGCCGCATGCCGCGCTGGCTGGCCGAGAAGACCAAGCGCGGCCAGAGCGCTGCGGATTTCCTGATCCCGGGGCTCGCCCGTCCGACCGCGAAGAAAAGCGCCCCGATCGGCCAGCGGACGGTGTTCAAGCAGGCCTGACGCGCACGCGCGACGGGCAAGCCACCCGCTGCCGTCGGGCCGCGCGCCTCGAGGCATGGACACGTGGCGCGTACCGAAGCGAGGGGGCGACCGAAGACCAGGCGGTCCTGACGCACCATCCCGTTTCCGGATACCGGGATTCCGGATATACGGTACTGCCACTTCCAACGAGGACATCCGGATGCCCGGCAAGTCGATCCACAAGCCCGAGTACAAGCTCCTGCTGGCCCTGCTGATCGAGATGCGCGACAAGGCCGGACTCAAGCAGGCCCAGTTGGCCGGGCAGCTGGAACGGTCGCAGTCCTACGTCAGCGATGTCGAGCGGGGCGTGCGCCGGCTCGATCTGCTGCAACTGCAGGAGTACTGCCAGGCCTGCGGCCAGGACCTGGTGGCCTTCGTCAGGAAGTTCGACAAGGCGACGCGCGCCCCGGAGGCGCGGCGCTGAGGCAGGCGCACTGCCTGGGCGGCGCCTGCAGCCAGCGCCCCAGTCGACCGCCTCGTGGCGGTCATTGCTTCGATCCAGTCGCGGTAGTGGCGCAGGCAAACATTGCACGCGACCTGGCCGTAACGTCCGGGCCATTCGCTCCGGACATCGCCCGGCACGCCCTTCCAGTCGGCCAGCCCGGAGCGCTGCCCACCCGACTGCACACCGCGAGGCCCAACCGCCCGCCGAAGCACAACCGGGGCTTTCGACGCGGCGGGCGGGCGCCGTCGAGCCGACCCCTGCGCCGCCGGGGCCTGTAAAATCGCCGTCTTTTGCGCGCCTCTCCGTGGATTACTCGCCCCGCCCCGCCCTCCAGGGTCCGACGTTCGTCCGGCTGCTGGCCCGCCTGACCGACGCCGAGGCGGCGCGGGCGGCGTTGGTGCCGGCCGATCGGCTGAGCGAGTGGATCGACTGGACGCGGGCGGTGGCGCTGTCGAAGGTGCTCGACGCACGGCCGGCGGCGGCGGACACGCCGGCCACGCCCAGCGCGCACGACCCGACCGCCGCCTGCGCGCGGGTCCGCGCGACGCTGGCGCAGGCCATCGCCAGTGCGCCCGAACTGGCGACGCCGCAGTCCGTCACGCCATCAGACCATGCCGATCCGGGCGACACCGCCAGCGACGCTGCACCCGATTTCGCACCGCTGCGCCAGCGCTGCCTGACGCTACAGCGCGCGATGCAGGCCGCCACCGGGCGACTGCGCGGGGAACTGCGCGAAGCGCTGGCCCAGCGCTCGGCGCAGGCGGCGCGGCTGGCCGAGGTGGATGCGGTCATGGAAGGCGCGCTGGCCCCGCGCGAATCCGCGTTGCTGGGCGCGGTGCCGATGCTGCTCGAAGCGCATTTCGAGCGGCTGCGCGCGGCCGCGGCCGACTCCCAGGCCACGGCGCACGGCCCCTGGCTCGATGGTTTTCGCAGGGACATGCAGGGCGTACTGAGCGCCGAACTGGATGTCCGTTTCCAACCGGTGGAAGCGCTGCTCGCCGCGCTTCGTGCCCCCTGACGCAGTCATGTCCATGTCCTCACGTACTCGCGCGCTCTCCCTTCTTCCCGCCTTGGCGTTCGCGCTGGGCCTGGCCGCGATCGCCTGGATCGCGCTGGGCTACATCGGCACCAACCCCTTGGCGCTCGCGGTGACGCTGCTGATTGGCGTGTGCTACGCGGCCGGCGCGCTCGAACTGTGGCGTTACCGCCGCGCGACAGGGACGCTGGCCGACGCCGTCGCTGGGCTGTCGACCACGCCGCCGTCGCTGGGCGACTGGCTCGACCGGCTGGACCCGTCGCTGCGCGCGGCCGTGCGCCTGCGGGTCGAAGGCGCGCGGACTGCGCTGCCGACCCCTGCGCTCACCCCATATCTGGTCGGCATGCTGGTGCTGCTGGGCATGCTCGGCACCTTGCTGGGCATGATGGCGATGCTGCGCGGCACCGGGCTGGCGCTGGAGACCGCGACCGACCTGCAGGCGATCCGCGATTCGCTGGCCGCGCCGGTCAAGGGGCTGGGCTTTGCGTTCGGCACATCGATCGCGGGAATCGCGAGTTCGGCGATGCTGGGCCTGGCATCGGCCCTGGTCCGCCGCGAGCGGTCCACGATCGTGCACGGACTCGACGCCGCGATCGCGACGACGCTGCGCCCGCATTCCCACGCCTACCGGCACGAGGAAACCCTGCGCCTGCTGCAGCGCCAGGTCGACACGATGCCGGCGCTGGTCGACCGGCTGCAGGCGATGATGGCGACGATCGAGCAGCAGGCCGGCGCGACGGACGAACGCCAGGCGGCGCAGCAGGCCGCGTTCCACGCCCGCACCGAGACCGTGTACACCCAGCTCGCCGCCTCGGTGGAGCGCTCGCTGCAGACCAGCGTGGCGCAGAGCGCGCAGGCCGCCACCGCGGCGCTGCAGCCGGTGTTCGAGACCACGATGGCGGCGCTGGCCCGCGAAACCACGGCGCTGCAGGCGCGAGTGGCCGAAGCCGTGGACCGCCAGTTGCAGGCGTTGACGCAGGGCTTCGAGGCCTCGACGCACGCCGTGGCCGCACGCTGGGACCAGGCGCTCGACGGCCAGCAGGCGGCCAGTGCAGCCCTGACCGGCGAGTTGCAGGCAGCACTGGCGGGGTTCAACGCCAGCTTCGAGCAACGCGCCAGCGGGCTGCTCGACGCGGTCGTCGCGCGCCTCGATGCCACCGCCGCGCAGGCCGCGACGCTGCACGGCACCGTCGCTGACGGCGTGGATCGCCAGTTGCAGGCGGTCACCGCCGGTCTGGCGGCCTCGACAGCCGAGGTCACCGAGCGCTGGCAGCAGGCGCTCGCCGGCCAACAGGCCGCCCAGGCCGCGCTGGTGAACGATCTGCGCGAGACGCTGGCAGGTGTCGGCGAGACCTTCGAGCAGCGCACGACGACGCTCGTGGACGGCGTCGCGACGCGACTGGAGGCAACCACCGGCCAGATCGCCGACGGGTGGCGCCAGACATTGGCGCAGCAGACCGACGCACACGATGCGCAGGCCGACCGCCACGAGCAGGCCCTGACCACGGCCGCGGCGGCGTTCGAGCGCCATTCGGCCGCCTTGCTTGAGCGCGTCGATGCGTCGCACGGCGCGTTGCAGTCCGCGCTTGCCGAGCAGGACCGCGCACGGCTGGCCGCCTGGACCGACAGCCTGGCCGCACTGGCCGGCGCGCTGCGTGAGGACTGGGCGCAGGCGGGCGCCGAGACCGCCCGCCAGCAGCAAACCATCTGCGACACGCTGGCGGCCACCGCCGACACCATCACCGCGCAGACCCGTGAGCAAGCCGGCCAGACGATCGCCGAGATCTCGCGCCTGATCGACACCGCCTCGCAGGCCCCGCGGGCCGCGGCCGAAGTGATCGCCGAACTGCGCCAGTCGCTGTCCGACAGCATGGCCCGCGACACCGCGATGCTGGAAGAACGCACCCAGATGCTGTCCACGCTCGATACGCTGTTGGGCGCGGTCAACCATGCCTCGACCGAGCAGCGGGCGGCGATCGACGCACTGGTGTCGACCTCGGCCGACCTGCTCGAGCGCGTGGGCACCCGCTTCACCGACCACGTCGAGGCCGAAACCGGCAAGCTAGGTGCGGTCGCCGACCAGGTGACCGTCGGCGCGGCCGAAGTCGCCAGCCTGGGTGAGGCCTTCGGCGCCGCCGCGCAGGTGTTCGGCGAGGCCAACGCGCAACTGGCCGAGCGCCTGGCGCGGATCGAGGACACGCTGGAGAAGGCCCTGGCGCGCAGCGACGAGCAGTTGGCCTACTACGTCGCCCAGGCACGTGAGGTCGTGGACCTGAGCGTGCTGGCGCAGCGGCAGATCGTCGAGGAGCTGCAACAACTGGGCGGCCGCCAGGCCGGCGCGGCATGAGCCTGGAGCTCGACGGCGACGAATCGAGCGCAGCCCCCGTCTGGGCCGCATTCGGCGACCTGATGTCGGTGCTGCTCGGCGCGTTCGTGCTGATCCTGGTCGGCGTGATCGGCGTGCAGTTGCAGTTGGAGATGAAGCTCGACGCCGAGATCGCGCAACGCCAGGCCGAGCAGCAGCGCCTGCAAACGCTGGAGCAGGCCCTGGCCGCACCGCTTGCGGCAGGGCGCATCACGCTGGTCGACGGCCGCATCGGCATCCGTGGCAGCGTGCTGTTCGCAGATGCTTCCGACCAGTTGCAGCCCGAGGGCCGCGACCTGCTTCGCAGCCTGGCCGGCCCGCTGGCGGAGTACCTGGCCTCACGCGACGAGATCCTGATGGTCAGCGGCTTCACCGACGACCGTGCACTGCGCGACCGCGTGCACTTCGCCGACAACTGGGACCTGTCGGCGCAGCGCGCGCTGACCGTGACCCGCGCGCTGGTCGGCGACGGCGTGCCGGCCGATTCGGTGTTCGCCGCCGCCTTCGGCGCGCAGCAGCCGGTGGCCTCGAACGCCGACGCCGAGGGCCGCGCACGCAACCGCCGGGTCGAGATGGCCCCGGTACCGCGCAACCCGGCCGCGCGCGATGGCCGCTGAGCCCCCCCTGCCCGATCCCGCGGCGCTGCACGCCCGGCTCGACGCCTGGCGCGCGCAGGGTCTGGACCGGCACCAACCGCTGCGTGTGCAGACGGTGGCGGCGCTGCTGCAACGCGCCTCGCGCCTGCACGGGGCGCCGCGCGAGGCGCTGCTGCGGCGGGCGGGCGCATGGGCCGAGCGCGTGGACCCAGCGCCCAAGGCCGCCGCGCCCGAGCCGACGGCGCCCGGTCCGCTGGGCGCGCTGACGCGCGCGATGTGCGCCGGACCCGATGCCACGCGCTACCCCGAGCTGCCCGCGCTCGATACGTTCCGGCGGCTGTGGTCGGCGGTGCGCATCGGCAGCCAGGTGCGACGTTCGCTGGCGAAGACGTCCGACGACGCCGGCCCGCTGAACTCGGCCCGTCTGGTGCACCGCTCGCTGACCCTGATGCGCCAGGTCTCGCCCGACTACCTGCAACATTTCCTGGCCTACGTGGACACGCTGTCGGGCCT
This sequence comes from Luteimonas sp. TWI662, assembly GCF_039673825.1. Taxonomy (NCBI): domain Bacteria; kingdom Pseudomonadati; phylum Pseudomonadota; class Gammaproteobacteria; order Lysobacterales; family Lysobacteraceae; genus Luteimonas; species Luteimonas sp. TWI662. Next base: position 192,371 of record NZ_JBDJMI010000002.1, read on the forward strand.
GGCGCAGTTGCAGGAGGCCGGTGCCCTGCCGGGCCAGACAGCGGCGCCGACACCGGCGGGCAAGCCGCGCGCCCGGTCGAAGTCGCGCCGGCGGCAGGGCGAGGGCGGCTGAAGCACGCCCTCACGCGCCCGCACGCCAGGCGGCGCCTTCCGCATTACGCTCGTCTTCACCCGCCTTGCATCGCAGGGTCGGTTGCGGCAATATGGCCGGCTCGTTGCGTCCGGATCATGGCGACATGGTCCCGACCCGCCCGGGGAAGCGCGGTCTTCCCGGCGGCGGTGCCACGAGAGGTTTCGACTCCCGTACCGCGCGATGGCCTTGCCGTCGGGGCCGCCATCTCCCTGGCCAAGGGCGATACCGTTCGCGGAACATCCTTTCCGCAGGAGCCCGACTCACCGTCGGACTTCCCATTATCGAGGTGCACCATGTCCCGAGTCTGCCAAGTCACCGGCAAGCGCACGACGACCGGCAACAACGTCTCGCACGCGCTCAACCGTACCCGCCGCCGTTTCCTCCCGAACCTGCACGAGCGCCGGTTCTGGGTCGCCAGCGAAAACCGCTGGGTGAAGCTGCGTGTGTCCACCAAGGCCCTGCGCACCATCGACAAGAACGGTATCGACGCCGTCCTCGCCGAGCTCCGTGCCCGCGGCGAGAAGATCTGAGGAGTAACGCAACATGGCAGGCAAGCGCGACAAGATCCGTCTGATTTCCTCGGCCAACACCGGCCACTTCTACACGACGGACAAGAACAAGAAGAACACCCCCGGCAAGATGGAGATCAAGAAGTACGATCCCGTCGTCCGCAAGCACGTGGTCTACAAGGAAGGCAAGATCAAGTGACCTGACCGCGCGTTCGCCTACGCGAACGCCGTCGTGTCACCCCCGCATCCGCGGGGCCTGGAAAGCCCGCCGCAAGGCGGGCTTTCTGCGTTTCGGGGCGCATGCCCGATGGCGGTGGCCCAGGGCGTACAAGCGCTAAGTCCGTCCAAGCCGATCCGTTCAACGCCTCCATGCGCCCGACCTTGGCGTGCATCCGAGCCCAGATCTGCGCCGTGAGCACGCCGCGCCCTGCACAATCGTCCGATGGACTGGCATGCCCTGAACCTCGGACTGGCGATTCTGATCGCCGACTGGACGATCCGGATCGTCGCCCTGCTGTGGATTCCCTCGCGCACCCGTCCGGCGGCGGCGCGCAGCTGGCTGCTGTTGATCGGCTTCGTCCCGCTGGCCGGCCTGCCGCTGTACCTGCTGTTCGGCCATCCCTGGCTCTCGCGCGACCGCATCGCGCGACAGCGCCAGGCCTCGCAGGTGATCCGCGAAGAGCAACTGCCGCTGGCCGACCTGCGCTGGACACCGCCCGATGCCGGCGCCTCGGCCGAGATGGCGCCGCTGCTCGAACGGCTGGGCGATTTCATGCCCACACATGGCAATGCGGTGCAACTGATCGACGACTACGACGGTGCACTGCAAGCCTTGCTGGCCGATATCGACGGCGCGCGCACCCGCGTCCATCTGCTCTATTACCTGATGTTCGACGACGGCACCGGCGAGGCGGTGACCGAAGCGCTCGAACGCGCGGCCGCACGCGGGGTGACCTGCCGGCTGCTGCTCGATGCGGTCGGCGCCAAGCGTGGCCTGCGCCGCTATGCGCGCCGGCTGCTCGCGGCCGGGGTGCAGGTCCACGCGATGCTGCCCGGCGGGCTGCAGTGGCGCCGCAGCGGACGCATGGACCTGCGCAATCACCGCAAGGTCGCGGTGATCGACGACACCGCGGCCTATGTCGGCTCGCAGAACCTGGCCGATGCGGACTTCATCGTCAGTGCCCCCAACCGCGAACTGGTCGCGCGCGTGCAGGGCCCGGCGCTGGCGCACCTGGAGGCGGTCTTCGCCAGCGACTGGTTCATCGAGACCGGTGAGCGGCTCGCGGTCGCCCCGACCACCGCACTGCCCGATGCCGATGTCGCCGCGCAGCTGCTGCCCAGCGGGCCGGCCTATCCATTCGAGAACGCGCGCGATACCGTCAACGCGCTGATCCACCTGGCCCGGCGCCGGCTGGTGCTGACCACGCCCTACTTCGTGCCCGACGATGCCACGCTCAGCGCTCTGCGTATCGCTGCACTGTCGGGCGTGGAGGTGCAACTGATCCTCTCGGCCAGCAACAACCAGCGGCTGACCGCCTGGGCGCAGGCCTCGTACTACGGCGAACTGCTCGAAAGCGGCATCCGGATCGCGCTGTACCGGCCGCACTTCCTGCACGCCAAGCACATGAGTATCGACGACGAGATGGCACTGGTCGGCTCGATCAATCTCGACATCCGCTCGTTCGCGCTCAACGCCGAGATCGGCCTGCTGGTCTACGACCGCGACGTGGTGACGCGCATGCGCGCGATCGAGGCCGGCTACCTGGCCGACGCCACCCCGGTGACGCTGGAGGACTGGCAACGGCGCCCGGCCTGGCGTCGCAGCCTGGAAGGGATCGCCCGACTGGCCGACTCGTTCCTGTAACGACTGCGCGGCGCGTGCGCCCTAGAACCCGCCGCCGGCATCGAGCCAAGCCTGCTCCTCGGGCGTATTGGTGCGGCCCAGGACGTGGTTGCGGTGCGGGAAGCGGCCGAAGCGCGCGATGACGTCCAGATGCGCCTGCGCATACTCGCGGTAGGTCGCGATCCCGACATCGGCGAACAACTCCACCGATCGCTGCTGGTCGGCGAGATCCTCGGCGTGTTCGAACGGCAAGTACACGAAGCCACGCAGCGCATCGTCATGTTCGCGATCGAGGCCGGCGTCCACCATCGCCTGCGCGTGGTGGCGGGCCAGGGCGTCGGTCGCGAAGGCGTGCGCGCTGCCGCGGAAGATGTTGCGGGGAATCTGGTCGAGCAGGATCAGCAGCGCCAGCCCGCCCTCGGCGGTCTTGGCCCAGTGGTCGAGCTCGCGGCGGGCAGCGGCAAAATGGGCGTCGCGGAAGCGGCGCTCGCAGTCGCGGTCGAAGGCCTCGCCACCACCGAACCACTTCGCCATACCAGCCTCGCGCCAGAACGCGGTCACTATCTCGGGAGTCATCGTATCCATGGGGCGAGCCTAACGCGGCCGGGCGCGAAAAGGCGCAAAACGCTGCCAACATCACGGGCCCCGACCTATACTTTCGCCCTCTCTCATTGATGGATACCGCCATGCGTCGCATGTTCCGCCTGTTGCCCGCGCTTCTCGTCTTGTCCGCGGCCTTCCTGCTGTCGGCCTGCCAGCGCGGCGAGGCCGATCAGGCCCTGCTGCAGGCGCCGGCCGTTGGCGATCTGTACGCCGCCGAGCTCAGCGCCTTCTCCGACTACGAGTTCACCGACGACAAGCAGACTGCGATCGACCCGGCCTACGGCCTGATGAAAGTGGTGGCGGTCGAGGACGACGGCGTGGTCGTGGTGACCGAGAACGCCGCCCTGGGCACCCGCGACCGCGCCCGCTCGGACATCAAGGACCCGTCGACCGTCGTGTTCGACGACAGCGAGCGCATCTCGATCTCCAAGGCCGACCTGGCCAAGGCGTACAAGGACGACCTGATCTACGTCGTGCGCCGGCCCGCCGCCGAGTGAGCCACGCGCCATGCGAGACGAAGAAGCCCGGCGTGTGCCGGGCTTTTTTGTGCGTCGCTGCCGACCAACGGCCGTCGGCACGTCTCTGCCTAGCGACCCGGTCGGGCAGGCCCGAGCGCGAGCAGTTCGGTGCCGATCGCGACGTGGGTGATCGCCTCGCCGTCCCAGTGATAGTGCAGATGCGGGCCCTGGCGCGCCGGCGAGACCAGGTCGGGATGGAACGCGGCGATGCACTGGCCACCCGGCCGCCGCACGCTGTCGTAGACGATGCCCTCACTGCCGGCCGCGCGCAGTGCGACGGCCGCACGCTGGCTGGCGCCGTAGTGATCGGGATCGTGCAGGGCCGGCCAGCCACCGCGGATGTCGTGGAAGTCGCCGGCTACGTCCGCCAGATAGCTGCGCAACTGCAGCACACAGGGCGGCTCGCGCGTGTGCCGCAGGAAGCGGCTGCGGTGATAGACGGTCTCGGCGATCGCGGTATCGCGGTCGCGGGCGGCGTAGTAGACGCCGAACGTTCCGTCCGCGAAGCGCGAGCCGTCGCGGTTGGGATGGGTGAAGGCGGCCATGATCGCGGTGGTCCCGGGACCGGCGATCCGACGCCCTGGCGGCACCAGCTGGATCCTGCCCAGTTCCTGGCGCAGCCTCGGATTGGTCATGCCCTCGAGCTCGAACAGCGCCTCGAGGTCCTGGGGGTCGGCGATCGCGTCGAAGACGCCGACCGGCGGAAACCGGCTGGACACGATGCGATGGCTCGGCCGCCACGCGATCGGGCGGAGCGGAGGCGTCGCCTCAGTTCCAGCCGCGCTGGGCATCGAGATACTCGCGGACCACGTACAGGTCAGCGACGTGGCCGCCGAGCATCCGCTCCAGCGCCGACGTGCCGCCGAACGGCGGCGCGGTGTTGGCCCGATGCACCCAAGCATCGGCCTGCGCGTCGTCGGGGAACAGGATGTGCAGCGCCTTGTAGATGCCGAGCAGATAGCTGATCCGCTCCAGCACGTCGCCCGAGACGGCGCCTGCGCGGTCGCGCTTCCAGCGGAAATAGGTCGACCGCCCGGGGTTGCCGAGCAGCCGCCGTTCCTGATCGGCGCTCAGCCCCCAGCGCTCGGCGATGTTGAAGAACGCCTTGAGGGCCGGACCGGCGAGATCGCGACGGGTCGACGGGATCAGCGGCGCTTCGTTGACGTGCATGGCAGGCCTCCAAGTCCATGAATGGGACTTGATGCCTGTTATAGTCCCGAATGGGACTCGATGCAACCGCGTGCCGACGCCGGCGCCCGCGCGGTTCACGGTGGCGCCCTCGGTCAGCCCTCCAGCGGCGTCAGCAGCCGGAAGCGCGACTCTGTGGAATGGGCGGTGCCCGCGACAAGCGTGTCCGGACTGAAGCCCGGCGGATCGGGCAACGCCCAGGCCGGGCTGCTGCGTGGGCCGGGATGGTAGGCGCTCCACTGGCCGTAGGCCGGCACTGCCGGCGGCTGATTCCCCATGGTGAGCGCAAAATCGACCGGCACGCGAACGATCCAGTAACCGCTTTCGGGCACTTTGCCGTCATCCGGCGGCAAGAAGCGCCAGTCCTTTGCGGCCGCGAGCGCCGCCTTGGTCAATGCTTCGCGGACAGTCGCCATCTGACGTACAGTGCCCAGCGCGGTCAGGTTGACCTGCTCGGCCGCAACTTCGCCTACACCGCCGTTCGGTACCACCTGCACAAGCAGGTAGACCGTGCCTTGGCCGCCCATCATCACGCTTTGTCGGGGATAGCGAGGGGGCCGCATTTCGACCGATCGGACCCTGGCGGAGTCGGGGTTGTCGGCCGACGCCTCATCGCCGAAGTGCGCACTGCGAATCGCGATCGTCATATGGTCCTCGCCCGCAGGGGTCGCGACCACGCGCAGCCCCATCTTCGCGCGCGCCGGCACGGGCACGCCATCGACGAGCACCGGTTCGAACCGCATCTCAGGCACGAAACGCCGCAGCAAGTTCACAACGTGCGCGGGCAGCTTGTCCTCCTGATCGATCGCATGGGCCGACACCCGGCCATCGCGTTCGATGTCGACGGTCCCGGTCACCAGCATGCTGGCCTCGACCTCGCTGCGGATCTGGCGCGCGTTCTGCGCGAACACCGGCGGCAGACACAGCGCCAACAGCGCGAGCAGCACAACGACACGCCTGCGAACCATGATTGCGTCCTGCATTGATGGGCGGCCATCATGCCCCCCTGAACAGGCGGGCGCAACGCAGATACCTTCGAACGCGGCTCAGCGCTCGCGCAGGAATCGCGCCATCGACACGCCGTCCTGTGCCGACACCGGCGTGAACTCCGCCGCGACGTCGACGAAGCCACGCATCACCGCGATCTCCCGCGGCGTGCGATTGAGCGTGTCGCGCAGGTCCGGATCGGCCCCGGCGCGCAGCAGGCGCCGGGCCAGGCGCAGTTGCCCGTGCAGGCCGGTCAGGTGCAGCGGCCCGAAACCGCGCGGGTCTTGCGCGTCAAGCGACACGCCCTCATCGAGCAGGTGTTCCATCGCCGCCAGCACGACATCCTCGTCGCACGCGGTGCCGGGTTCGGCGCGCGCACCGAGCAGCAGCAACAACGGCGTCACCCCACCGGCCGCCGGCGCGTCGATCTGGGCACCGGCCAGCAGCAGCGTGTCGAACAGCGCCAGCAGGCGCGTGCGATCGCGCGAGGTGAAGCCATACAGCGCCCCGCAATGCAGCGGCGTCAATCCCTGGGCATCGGTGGCGTGGATGTCGGCGCCGGCCGTGAGCAGGCGCTCGGCCAGGTCCGGCAGGCCGAGCGCGGCGGCCAGCATCAGCACGCTGACCTCGCCGGGCAGGCGCTGGTCGAGCGGCGCCCCGGCGGCGAGCAGACGATCGACGACCGCGGCATGGCGCATGCTGACCGCCGCCGACAGCGCCGTCGCACCTGAGCTTGCCGCGCAGGTCGTGTCGGCACCGCGCGCGAGCAACAGGTCGACGACCGCCAGATGCCCGCCCCCGGCCGCGCGCAGCAGCGCGGTGCAGGCCTGCGCGTCGGGCGTGTCGATATCGAAGCCAAGATCGAGCAGCCGGCGGACGGCCTCGGCGTCGCCGGCCGAGGCCGCCTGCGGTAGATCGGTGGCCGCGAGCGCGCGACGCGGGAGCGCCCAGCCCTGCCAGTCCAGCCAATCGGCGAGGTCGCGCCGGCCGGCCGACAGCGCGACGCCCAGCGGCGTCTGTCCATCGGCGGCCCGCGCCGACGGCGATGCGCCATGCCGCACCAGCGCCTTGAGCGCGCCCTCGCGGCCGAGCGCCGCCGCCAGATGCAAGGCGGTCATGCCGCGAGAATCGCGCGCATCGGGATCGACACCCAATCCGGCCAGGCGCTCGACCAGCCGCGGCCATCCCAGCCGGACGGCCAGCGCCAGCGGCGGATCGCCCTGCGGCGACGCGGCGAACGGATCGGCGCCGCGCGCCAGTAGCTCCAGCGACAACCCTTCGAACGCGCGCGCCGCATGGTCGCCCTCGACGCAGGCGGCCAGATAGGCCGCCAGGCCGCCCGCACCGGCAGGCGACGCGCCATGGCGCAGCAATGCCTGCAGCACCGGCAGTGCGTCCGGCGCGCGGGCGAGCAGCGCGGTCAGAGGTGTCCGGCCGTCCGCATCGCGCACGTTGGGGTCGGCGCCATGGGCAAGCAGCCACTCCACCTGCTCGAGCGACGGCGGCGACGCCGGGTCGGCCAGCAGACTGCCCAGTTCGGCGGGACCGACCAGCCGCAACAGGTCGCCCAGTTGCGCCTGCCGGCCTTCGCTCAGCCCGGCGCGCAACAGCAACAGCGGCGCACGGTCGCCGGCGGTGTCGTCGCCGTCCATGTCGAGATTGACCGGCAGCGGATAGCTGGAATCGAGCAGACGGACCAGCGACCAGCGCCCGGCCTCGGCTGCACGGTCGACGGCGCGCTTGCCGTCGCCGTCGACCACATCGGCCGGGACGCCCAGCGCGAGCAGGCGCTGGACCAGCGCCGGCGACGCAGGCTCGGCCGCGCAGGCGAGCATGATCGCGTTGCGCCCGGCGATGTCGACCGCCGCAACGTCCGCGTCCGCGGCAAGCAGCGCGTCGAGCGCGGCCAGGCTGCCACCGCGTGCGGCATCGAGCAGCGGCGTGCGGCCATCGTTGTCGCGCGCACGCACGTCGGCGCCGGCCGCCAGCAGGGCCGCTAGGATCTCGACGTGGCCGTGCGAGGCAGCCACGTGCAGCGCGCTGCGACGTTGGCGATCGCGCGCATCGACCCGGCCCTTGTGGCGGATCAGCAACTGCACGCCGGCCGCATCGTCCTCGTCCCCGCCCGACGCTGCCAGCAGTGCCGGCGTGGCGCCTTCGACTTCGGGCCGGGCGCCGTGCTCAAGCAGGAATTTCGCCAACCGCCAGTTGCCCGCGGCGCAGGCCACGCCGAGCGGGGTCAGCGCCTCGTGGTTGGTGACGTCGAGCTCGGCTGACGCATCGCGCAACAGGGCGACCACGCCCGGGTCGGAACTGCGCGCGGCCAGGTGCAGCGGCGTATTGCCCTCATGGTCGGTCACGCGTGGATCGGCGCCATTGGCGAGCAGGGTCATCACCGCATCGGGGCGGCCATGCCAGCTGTCCCGCGTGGCCGCCAGCAACGGGGTCATGCCGGCATGCGCGGCGTTGACGTCGACGCCGCGCGCAATGAGTTCGCGCAGCAGCCGCAGATCCGGCAACACCGCCGCCAGCACGGCAAGGCTGCGCTGGTCCCGCGTCTCGGGCGAAGGTAACGCGCGCACGTCGGCGCCAGCCTCGATCAACGCCAACGCGCGCTCGACCCGGCCCGCGCGCGCCGCGGCATACAGCGCCACTTCGGGATCGGCGTCGACCGGCTCGTCGAACAGCGCGGCGGCCGGGTCGCCGGGCATGTCCACCACCGGCATCGGCAGCGCCTGCGGCGGAGCGAGCCGCTGCAGGCCGACGTGCAACAGCCACCACGCCAGCGCAGCGGCCACGGCCAGGCCGACCCGCACACCCGGCGCCAGCGTCGGCAGCCAGGCCGGTGCAAGTGCGATCGCGAGCGCCGCAGTCACCGCAGCGGCGACCGCGATCCCACGCGCGGCGCCGATGTCCTGGTCGGCCAGCGCCCGCCAGTGCGCGCGCAGGTCGCCGCCGTCGCGTTCGATCGCGTGCCACAACGGCCAGGTCCGCCAGACGCCGACCATCACCAGGCCGACCGCGACGCTCAGCCCGAGCGCACCCCCCAGATCGCCGCCGCGGCGCAGCGCGGCCAACGGCCAGGCCGCGAGCAGCGCGCCGGCCGCGGCCGCGCTCGCCCAGACGATCGCCAGCGCACGGACATCCGGCCAGGGCGAACCATCGGTGCCGCCACGCGCGCGCGCGGCCAGCGCGAAGGCCGGCTGCGCCAGCACGCCGGCAATCGCCGCCGGCACGCCACCCAGCAGCGTGCACGCGGCCAGTCCGAGCGCCACGGCCAGCGCGATCAAAAACCGTCGCGGCGGGGCCGTTGGCGCGTGGCGACGCAAGTGCTCAGGCATCTCCGCTCCAGTCATCGGTCAGCGGATCGGCCACCGAGCGTGGCGGCATCTGCAGGTGGAAGCCCTGCGACTGCAGGTTGCCGCGCACCTGCGCCGGGTTTTCGCGGGCAAGCCGACGCTCGGACGTCAGCGCCACCTCGAGTACGAACACCAGCGCGCCGAGCTCGGCGCGCAGCGGATCGGGCAGGACGTCGAACGCGTCCCTGGTGGCGAGGTACACGTAGGTGTCCGCCTTGCGCTGACTTTTGTAAACGTAGGCGTGCATGTGCGCAGAATCGGCGATATGCGCCGAATTGTGCGGCAAAAGGACCGCCTTGGGTATCGCGTGGCCTGCGTCGCGTTCAGTGATAACCCGCGTCGGCCTGCACCTTGCCGCGGAACACCCGGTACGACCACGCGGTGTAGCCCAGGATCAGCGGCAGCAGGACCACCAGCCCGCCCAGCACGAACATCTGCGACGACGGCGGCGATGCCGCTTCCCAGATACTCAGCGACGGCGGCACGATGTTCGGCCAGATGCCCAGCACAAGGCCCGCGAATCCCAGCACGAAGAACGCCAGCGTCAGCAGGAACGGGCGCGCATCGCGACCCTCGCGCATCGCCGCCCGCCAAAGCCAGAGCACGTTGAGCAGCGCCAGCAGCGGCACCGGCGAGAGCCACCAGAAGTTCCCGCCCTCGAACCAGCGCGCCATGATCCGCGAATCGAGGAACGGCAGCCAGGCGCTGACCAGCCCCATGAAGGCGGCCACAACCAGCACCAAGGGCCGGGTCAGCGTGCGCGCGATCGACTGCAGCCGGCCCTCTGTCTTGAGGATCAGCCAACTGCTGCCCAGCAATGCGTAGCCAAACACCACCGCCACGCCGGTCAGCATCGAGAACGGGCTGAACCAGTCGAGCGCGCCGCCGGCGTACTTGCCGGCCTCCAGCGGCATGCCCTCGACCAGCGCGCCGAGGATCACCCCTTGCGCGAACGCAGCCAGCAGCGAGCCGAGTGCGAACGCCGCCCCCCAGAACCGCTTGCCGCGCCGGGCCTTGAAGCGGAACTCGAACGCCACCCCGCGGAACACCAGGGCGATCAGCATCAGCAGCACCGGCAGGTACAGCGCCGAGAGCACGATCGCGTAGGCACGCGGGAACGCCGCCAGCAGCCCCGCGCCGCCCAGCACCAGCCAGGTCTCGTTGCCGTCCCAGATCGGGGCGGCGGTGCTCATCATGTGGTCGAGCTGCGCCTCGTCCTCGGCGAACGGCGCCAGTACCCCCAGCCCCAACACGAAGCCATCGAGCAGCACATACATCAAGACGCCGAAGCCGATCACGCCGAACCAGACCACCGGCAGCACGGTCGCAAGCTCCATCAGTCCTCCCCCACCGGGCCGTCCGCCGCCGAGATCGGCCGCATCGGCGTGCGCTCGCCGGCATCGCGATCCGGACCGTCGTCGAACGGCTGCGGCCCCTTGCGGATCATCTTCAGGATGTAGCCGCCACCCGCGCCGAACACCACCGCGTAGGCGATCGCGAACGCCGACAGCGACACGATGACGCTGGCACGATCGATGTCGCTGACCGCCTCACTGGTACGCATCAACCCTTGGATCACCCACGGCTGGCGGCCGATCTCGACCACGAACCAGCCCGCCAGCACCGCGACGAAACCGCTGGGCGCCATCAATCGCCAGGCATCGAGCAGCCAGCGCGAGCGCAGCAGGGTGCGCCGACGCCATGCCCACAGCGACACCGCCGTCAGCGCCAGCATCGCCATGCCGATGCCCACCATGACCCGGAAGGCATAGAACACCGGCGCTACCGGCGGCCGGTCTTCGGGCGGCACAGCGGTCAGCGGCGCGATGGTCCCATCCCAGCTGTGGGTCAGGATCACGCTGCCCAGGCGCGGGATGGCGATCTCGTAGTCGTTGCGCTCTTCGTCGACGTTGGGCACCGCGAACAGCACCAGCGGCACGCCCGCCCCGGACGCGCCCTCATGCCAATGCGCCTCCATCGCCGCGAGCTTCACCGGCTGGACCTCGCCCGTCTTCAGGCCATGCAGGTCGCCGGCCACGATCTGCAGCGGCACGGTGATCGCAGCGAACACGATCGAGAGCTTCAACATCCGCGTGCCCGCCTCGACATGCTCGCCGCGCCGCAGATACCACGCCGCGACGCCGCCGACGACGAAGCAGGTGGTGATGAAGGCCGCCAGCACCATGTGCGCCAGGCGGTACGGGAACGAGGGATTGAAGATGACCGCCATCCAGTCGGCGGGATGGAAGACCCCGTCGACGAGGTCGTAGCCGGCCGGCGTATGCAGCCAACTGTTGGCCGACAGGATCCAGAACGTCGAGATCAGCGTGCCCACGGCCACCAGGCAGGTCGCCAGGAAATGCAGCCGCTCCGAGACCCGCCCCCAGCCGAACAGCATCACGCCCAGGAAGCTCGCTTCCAGGAAGAACGCAGTCAGCACCTCGTAGCTGAGCAGCGGCCCGAGGATGCTGCCGGCCGCGATGCTCAGCGCCGACCAGTTGGTGCCGAACTGGAAGCTCATGACGATGCCCGACACCACTCCCATGCCGAACGACACTGCGAAGATCCGCAGCCAGAAGAAGTACAGATCCCGCCATACCGCCTCGCGCGTGCGCAGCCAGCGCCACTCCAGGAACGCCAGCCAGCTCGACAGGCCGATCGTGAAGGCGGGGAACAGCACATGGAAGGAGATCACGAATCCGAACTGGATCCGAGACAGCAGCAGCGTGTCCAACGCCGACGCTCCTTGCAACGGTCGGTGCATGAGTGTGCGCGAGCTGCCGTGAAACCGGGATGCGGCCGATCGTCGCCCCGAGCGACGGGCATGCAGCTTCGTCCGGCGCCTGCCCACGCTTCGCGCGCGTTCGCTGTTCGGCGCCATGCCCAGGCCGACATTGGGTTGCCGCCCAGATTGAGCGACCGGCGCAATCGGGCCAGGCTGGCCGCGGCGAGCGGGCCGACGCACGACCACGCTGCGTTCCCCCCCGCAGGAGAGAACGCCCGTGTCCGACCTGTCCGTCAATGCCTCCGCTCCGGGTCTCGATCCGGCAGCATCCTCGCAAAACTGGGCCGCCGACAAGGCCGAGATCATCGCCTCGCTGCCACCGTGGGGCGGTGCCCGAGGAGGTCGGCGACCTCATCCGGATCGCCGATGGTGCGAACGCGCAGCGCAAGACGATGGACGTCATCACCGACGGCGGCAAGTTCAAGAGGTTGGATAAGGATCAGGACCTGTCGGTGGACGACATCAAGTCCAGCGCGCACCCCGGCGCCGGCGGCGAGGGCTGGCTGCAGGTCACCACCCAGCAGGGCGATCACTACGCGCTTCCCGAAGCGAAGGCGCCGGGCGCATACGCGGTGGCCGAGCACCACGACCTGAATCAGGCATCGGGCAGCGAACGCATCGACGAGCGAACATCTTCACGTCGCGGGCGAAGAGCAAGGCGATCAATCGCGAGCAGTACGACTGGTTCCACCAACTGGCCAACGATGGCGTCGCGAAGGGCGACTGGGCGGTCAAGTACGACTGGGTGCGCACCACGCTGGCCGATTTCAAGGATGCCAAAGAGACCGTCGGGAACTACTGGGACCTCCGGGACGCGAAGTGGGGAGGCCGCAAGAGCCCGGAGGACGTGAGCATCTTCGAGCATCGCCGATCCGAGTTCGGTGAGTTCCGCAGTCGCTGGGAGGACAACCGGCAGCCCACCACCTCTATCTCGTATCTCGACGCCGACAAGCATAAGGAAGACATGAAGCGCGCCAAGGACGCGGCCTGATCCGGCGCTGCGCGCCCGCGCACAGGCACCATGACCTTCGCCAGAGCGGTCATGGGGCGCGCGCCGGTACACTGCGGCCTCCTTTCCGCTCCACGGATCGCTGCCGATGCGTCGTCTGCCGCTGTACTGGGTGCTCGCCTGCGCCTTCGCCACCCCGCTCGCTGCCGCGCAACCCGCGCAGCCGCTGACCCTGGACCGGATCATGGCCGATCCGGACTGGATCGGCGCGCCGGTCGAATCGGCCTGGTGGAGCTGGGACGGCAGCCGCGCCTACTACACCGCCAAGCGCGAAGGCAGCAACGTGCGCGACACCTGGGTGCAGCCGCTTGCCGGCGGCGCCTCGGTGCCGGTGGACGATGCGACGCGTGCCGACATCGACGGGCGCGATCCGCTCCTCGATGCGACCCGCACGCGCATGGCCTTCGTCCGCAATGGCGATCTGTTCGTGCGCGACCTGCGCACCGGCCAGCTGAGCCAGATCACCCGCACCGAAGCGACCGAGACGCAGGCGCAGTGGACCACCGGCGGCGGCCTCGTGTGGCGGTCGGGCGACGACTGGTACGGCTGGGACCCGCAACGCGGCACCGCGCAGCTGACCAGCCTCAAGGCCGAGGCCGACCCGGCCAAGCCGCCGCCGGCCGACGCCTTGCGCGAGCGGCAGTTGCGCATGATCGAGACCCTGCGCACCGAGCGCGAGCGCCGCGACGGCCTGCGCGCACAGAACGAGCGCTGGCGCCAGGCCGATGCCACGCGCGCGCCCGGCGCGGTGTATCTGGGCAAGGACGTGAGCATCGCCGGCAGTGCGCTGTCCCCGACCGGCGATCGACTGATCGTGGTCACCGCGCCCAAGGACGGCGACGAAGGCCGCGACGGCAAGATGCCCAAGTACGTCACCGAATCGGGCTACGAGGAATTCGAGGACGTGCGCACCCGCGTGGGTCGCAATGACCCGCTGCCGCACCGGCTGTGGCTGGTGGAACTGGCCACCGGGCGCGTGCGCGAGCTCGAGACCGGCACGCTGCCGGGCATCGGCACCGATCCGCTCGCCGATCTGCGCCGGGCCGCCGGCAAGGACCCGCTGCAGGGCAACCGCCCGGTGCGCTTGGAAATCGATGGCCGCGGCGGCGGCGGCGGCGCGATCCGCTGGAGCGACGACGGCCGCAACGTCGCGCTGTCGATCCATTCGGTCGACAACAAGGACCGCTGGCTGGCGACCGTCGACCTGGAGAACGCGACGCTGCGCAGCCGCCACCGGCTGACCGACCCGGCGTGGATCAACTGGGATTTCAACGAGTTCGGCTGGCTGCCCGACCACCGCACGCTGTGGTTCCTGTCCGAGGAATCGGGCTACTCGCATCTCTACCTGCACGACGGCACGCGCCAGCGTGCGCTGACCTCCGGCCGCTGGGAGGTCTCCTCGCCGGTGATGTCGCATGACGGCAGCCGCTTCTTCTTCCTGTGCAACCAGCAGTGGCCGGGCCGTTACGAGGTCTGCATGTCCGGCGACGGCGGCGTGCGCGAGATCACCGCCACCGGCGGCATCGAGGACTTCGTGCTCTCGCCCGACGAGACCCGCCTGCTGCTGCGCACCTCGTCGAGCTACCTGCCGCCGCAACTGGCGGTCGCCGACGTCAACGACGGCGCGGTGCGGGTGCTCACCGACACCCGCACCGCCGAGTTCAAGGCCCATGACTGGCTGCAGCCGCAGTACGTGCAGGTCCCGTCCAAGCACGGCGCCGGCACGGTCTGGGGCAAGTTCTACGGTCCGAAGGACTACGACCCGGGCCGCAAGTATCCGGTGGTGCTGTTCGTGCACGGGGCCGGCTACCTGCAGAACGTCAGCGACCGCTACCCGAACTACTTCCGCGAGCAGATGTTCCACAACATGCTCGTGCAGCAGGGCTACCTGGTCCTCGACCTCGACTTTCGCGCTTCGGCCGGCTATGGCCGCGACTGGCGCACCGCGATCTACCGGCAGATGGGCCACCCGGAGCTGGAGGACTATCTCGACGGCATCGACTGGCTGGTCGAGCACCACCAGGCCGACCGCGATCGCGTGGGCATTTACGGCGGCAGCTACGGCGGCTTCATGACATTCATGGCGCTGATGCGCGAACCGGGCCGCTTCAAGGCCGGCGCGGCGCTGCGCCCGGTCGCCGACTGGTCGCAGTACAACCATGACTACACCGCCAACATCCTCAACACGCCCGAGATCGATCCGGAGGCGTACCTCAAGTCCTCGCCGATCGAGTACGCCGACCGCCTGCAGGACCACCTGCTGATCGCCCACGGCATGATCGACGACAACGTGTTCTACAAGGACTCGGTGATGATGGCCCAGCGCCTGATCGAGCTGCGCAAGGACAAGTGGGAGCTGGCGAGCTACCCGCTCGAGCGGCACGCCTACCAGCACCCGGCCTCGTGGTACGACCAGTACCGCCGCATCTACGAGCTGTTCGAACGCACGCTCAAGTGACATCCGCGCCGCTGCCGGCGGTCGAACTGCTGCGACCGGCGCCGTGGAAACGGCTGGCACTGCTGGCCGTGTCGCTGGCGCTGGTCGGGCTGGCGGTCGCGGTGGGCGGCCGCCAGCCCGCGGTCGCCTGGTCCCTGGGCGGGGTGTTCGGGGCCTGCGCGTTGCTGGCGCTGGCCGGCCTGCTGCCCGGCGCCCACCATCTGCGGCTCGACCGCGACGGGCTCGAAGTGCGTGCGCTGTTCAGGACCACGCGCCTGGCCTGGACCGACATCGCCCGATTCGGCACCACACGGGTCGGCCTGCACCCGGTCGTCGGGCTGGACTTCGCCGCGCACGTCGATCGCGGCGCGCGGCTGCGGCGGGTCAACCGCGGCCTGAGCGGCTTCCATGGCGCCCTGCCCGATACCTATGGCCTGGGCGCCGAGGCGCTCGCGGCCCGGCTGCAGCAGTGGCACCGGGCCTACGCGTCGACCGCCGGGGATTGACCCGGATCAATGCCGACCGGGGCGACGCACCTACAATGCCCCGGATGAACGACACTTTCGAAACGGTCCGGGACTACCTCACCGGGCTGCAGGACCGCATCTGCGCCGCGATCGAGCAGGCCGACGGCCAGGCCCGGTTCGCCGAGGACCTGTGGCAACGCGCCGAAGGCGGTGGCGGCAGGACCCGCGTGCTGCGCGATGGCGCGGTGTTCGAGCAGGCCGGCATCGGCTTCTCAGACGTCAGCGGCACCCGGCTGCCGCCCTCGGCCAGCACCCACCGGCCGGAACTGGCCGGCGCGTCGTGGCGTGCCACCGGCGTGTCGCTGGTGTTCCACCCGCGCAACCCGCACCTGCCCACGACCCACGCCAACGTGCGCCACTTCCGCGCGATGCGCGACGGCGAAGTGGTGGCCTGGTGGTTCGGTGGCGGGTTCGACCTGACCCCGTTCTACCCGGTCGACGAGGACATCGCGCACTGGCACCGGACTGCGCGGGCGCTGTGCGAGCCGTTCGGCGGACAGGCGCGCTACGAGGCCCACAAGCGCTGGTGCGACCAGTACTTCTTTCTCGGCCACCGCGCCGAGACGCGTGGCGTGGGCGGGCTGTTCTTCGACGACCAACACGGCGATTTCGAGCACGAGTTCGCCTATATGCGGGCCGTCGGCGACGGCTTTCTCGATGCGTATCTGCCGATCGTCGCGCGACGCCGCGACACCCCGTACGGCGAGCGCGAGCGGGAGTTCCAGCTCTATCGCCGCGGCCGCTACGTCGAGTTCAACCTGGTCTACGATCGCGGCACGCTGTTCGGGCTGCAGTCGGGCGGACGCGCCGAATCGATCCTGATGAGCCTGCCGCCGCGCGTGCGCTGGGAGTACGGCTACACGCCCGAGGCCGACAGCGCGGAGGCGCGGCTGGCCGACTACCTGCGCCCGCGCGACTGGCTCGCCGAACTGGCCTGATCCCATGGCGACCGCAGCCCTCGACATCGCCCATCCCGACGTGGTGCCCGATTGCCTGCGCCAGCTCTACGGCGACGACTGCGTCCTGGCCTTCGACAAGCCCGCTGGGCTGCTGTCGGTGCCCGGCCGCGGGCCGGACAAGCAGGACAGCATGGCCACCCGCGCCCGCGCGCAATGGCGGGACGCCCGGGTCGTGCACCGGCTGGACATGGCGACCTCCGGCCTGATGCTGCTGGCCCGCGGCGCAGACGCCCAGCGCGCGCTGGGCGCGGCGTTCGAGCGACGCCGGGTCGAAAAGCGCTACATCGCGGTCGTCGACGGCTGGCCGGCCGAGGAGGACGGCGAGATCGACCTGCCGCTGCTGGTCGACTGGCCGGAGCGGCCCAGGCAGAAGATCGATCCGGTCGACGGCAAGCCTGCGCTGACGCGCTGGCGGGTGCTGCGCCGCGAAACCGCCGCCGACGGCGCACCGGTCGCCCGCGTGGCGCTGATGCCGGTGACCGGCCGCAGCCACCAGTTGCGCGTTCATCTGCAGGCGATCGGCCATCCGATCCTGGGCGATCCGCTGTACGCGCCCGAGCCTGCACAGCGCCGCGCCCCGCGTCTGCTGCTGCACGCCGAATCGCTCGAACTGCCCCACCCCGCCACCGGCGCACCGCTGCGCCTGCATTGCCCGACGCCGTTCTAGAAGAACAGGGGTGATCGAGGATTGCACCGGATTGAAAGACCGCTGCGTCCAGCGCATTGCGAACCGCTATCTCCGCGAGCGACGGACATGAACGGGGGTCTTCTCCAAAATCAGGAATATCTTCTTCTAATCGCGCGATCTGCAGTTCTCTCCGGAGCGCGCGTCGCGCAGGCCGGGGACTGCTCCCCGGCTCGGTCAGCCCGCTCCGCGGTCCGGCCCGGCGAAGCACGCCGGTCGTTCGTGCGGGCTGCGCGGCGTGCCGCGCAAGCAGCCCACTCTCACCCATGGCTGACTCGCCGCCGCGGACCATCCATGGCCCGCTATCGCAATCCCCGACCCGCACGACGCACTGAGGCTGACAGTGCTCGACTTCTTCCAGCGGGCGACACCGCGCCTACCGAAGTCCAGTTGCAATCGTCCGCAGCAGCGGCCTGCCAGCCGGTGGCCGCGCCGAGCGCGCCATGGGTGAGCCCGCTCTGCCTGCGCGGCATGCCGCGCGAGCGGGCGAACGCCCGGCGCGCTGCGCCGGGCCGGACCGATCCGCGCAGCGGAGCGCGCGCGCCCGAGTCAAGGCAGGGTGAGCATGGATGGCGTGCGCGGCATTGCCGCGCATCCAGGTGAACGCCACGCGTGCTTCGCGTGGCCGGACCGCGAAGCGGCCTTGACCGAGGGAAGAGCGGCTTCCGGCTGGCAGGCCGCTGCCCATCCGGAGTAAAGCGGTCGAACACGGCAGACGGACATAAAAAAGCCCCGTAGGCAGGGGGGGCCTACGGGGCTCGGGAACCGGGCTCGGGGAGAAGCCTGTTGGTTCCGGTCGATCACTCCAGGGGAAGGGAGAGATCTGCGACAGACCTTGCATCTGTCGCGAGTATGAGACCACCCGACGCATTGATGGTTCGTGAAGGCGACATTCAATTTTCGGGCAAATTCAGGCTGCATTTACCCCGCTCAATCGCGCAGTTCGCGGGGGTATCGCGGCGCGCGCGGGCAGACCCTCACCACGGCGCCCGCCCGACCTGCCGCGACGTCAGTGCGCCTGGTCCCAGTTGTCGCCGACCCCGCAATCCACCACCAGCGGCACCCGCAGTTCGGCGGCCCCGGTCATCCTCGGCACCACGCCGGCCAGCAAGGACTCGACGAAGTCCGCATCGGCCTCGAACACCAGTTCGTCGTGCACCTGCAAAATCATCTTGGCCTGCGCGGCATGGCCCGCCAGCCAGTCGTCGACGGCGACCATCGCGCGCTTGATGATGTCGGCCGCGGTGCCCTGCATCGGCGCGTTGATCGCGGCGCGCTCGGCGCCCGCGCGCTGCGAGGCGTTGCCGCGCTGGATGAAGTCCAGCGTCAGGCGGCGCCCGCACACCGTCTCGACGAAGCCGGTCTCGCGCGCCTGCTGGCGGGTTCGCTCCATGAAGTCGCGCACGCCCGGATAGCGCGAGAAGTACAGCGCGATGTAGTCCTGGGCCTCGCCGCGGCCGACGCCGAGATTGCGCGCCAGGCCGAACGCGCTCATGCCGTACATCAGCCCGAAGTTGATCGCCTTGGCGGCGCGGCGCTCGTTCGCGGTGACCTGGTCGAGCGGCCGGCCGAAGACCTCGGCCGCGGTCGCGCGGTGCACGTCGACCCCGGTCTCGAACGCGCCGATCAGGCCCGGATCCTCGGACAGGTGCGCCATGATCCGCAGCTCGATCTGCGAGTAGTCGCACGCGACCAGCCGGCGACCCGCCGGTGCGACGAAAGCACGACGGATGCGGCGGCCGTCGTCGGTGCGGATCGGAATGTTCTGCAGGTTGGGATCGGAGGACGACAACCGTCCGGTCGCCGCACCGGCCTGGTGGTAGCTGGTGTGCACACGGCCGGTGTCGGGATTGATCATCTCCGGCAACTTGTCGACATAGGTGCCGCGCAACTTGGCCAGGCTGCGGTACTCGAGGATCACCCGCGGCAGCTCGTGCTGATCGGCGATCGCCGCCAGGGCCTCTTCGTTGGCGCTGGGCTGGCCCTTGGGCGTCTTGACGACGGCCGGCAACCCCAGTTCTTCGAACAGCAGCGCGCAGACCTGTTTGGGCGAGTCGAGATTGAACGTGCGCCCGGCCAGTTCGGTCGCCTTCTGCTGCGCGGCGAGCATGCGCTTGGACAGGTCCGCGCTCTGCTGGCGCAGTTCGTCGACGTCGATGCACACGCCGTTGGCCTCGATCCGGGCCAGCACCGGCACCAGCGGCATCTCGATCTCGCGATACACCCGCGCCAGGCCCGGCTCGGCCTCGACCCGCGGCTTGAGCACCCGATGCAGACGCAGCGTGATGTCGGCATCCTCCGCGGCGTAGCGGGTCGCATCGTCGATGGCGACCTGCGAGAACGAGATCTGCTTGGCGCCTTTGCCGGCGACGTCCTCGAAGCGGATCGTGTCCATGCCCAGATGCCGCTTGGCCAGCGAGTCCATGTCGTGCCGGGCAATGCCGGCATCGAGCACAAAGCTCTCGAGCAGGGTGTCGTCCGCGTAGCCGCGCAGCGCGACCCCGTGCCGGCGCAGCACATGCAGGTCGTACTTGCCGTGCTGGCCCAGCTTGCGCCGCGTCGGGTCCTCGAGCACGGGCCGCAATGCCTCGAGCACCTGGCTGCGATCGAGCTGGGCGGGCGCGCCCGGATAGTCGTGCCCGAGCGGAATGTAGGCCGCCCGACCCGGCTCGACCGCCACGCTCAAGCCGACCAGGTTGGAACGCATCGCATCGAGCGCGTCGGTCTCGGTGTCGAACGCGAACTCCTCGGCAGCGCGCAACTGGGCGATCCAGGCCTCGAGACGCTCGGTCGTGAGCACGGTCTCGTACTCGCCCGGCGCCGACAGTGCCGGGTCGACCTCGACCGGAGGCGCCGGCGCGGTCGTCGCGGCGGCCGCGGCCGGACCGCCGCCTTCGAGCTCGCGCAGCGCCTGGGTGAAGCCGTAGCGGGCATAGAGCCCGCGCAGCGCATCGGCGGCGGGTTGGCGCAACACGAGGGTCTGGGGCCCACCGTCGAGCGGCACGTCGGTGCGGATCGTCGCCAGCGTGCGACTGAGCGGCAACTGGTCCAGCACCTCGCGCAGGTTCTCGCCGATCTTGCCCTTGATGTTGCCCGCGGCCGCGATCACGCCGTCGAGCGACTCGTACTCGGCCAGCCATTTGGCCGCGGTCTTCGGCCCGCACTTGGGCACGCCGGGGATGTTGTCGATGCTGTCGCCCATCAGCGCAAGCATGTCGACGATCTGGTCGGGGCGGACGCCGAACTTGTCATGCACCGCCGCCTCGCTGTCCATGCGGCTGCCGCTCATGGTGTTGACCAGCGTGATGCCCGGGCGCACCAGCTGCGCGAAGTCCTTGTCGCCGGTCGAAATCGTGGTCGCGATGCCGGCCTCGGCGGCCTGCACGGCGAGTGTGCC
Source organism: Luteimonas sp. TWI662 (assembly GCF_039673825.1). NCBI lineage: Bacteria > Pseudomonadati > Pseudomonadota > Gammaproteobacteria > Lysobacterales > Lysobacteraceae > Luteimonas > Luteimonas sp. TWI662. The sequence goes on from NZ_JBDJMI010000002.1 coordinate 213,310, forward strand.
GATCACATCGTCCGCTTCGACGCCGGGCACGCGCAGGATCGGGAAGCCCAGCGCCTCGACGATGTCGCACATCGGATCGACCTGCGCGCGCAGGTCATCGGGCATCGGTGGGCGGTTGGCCTTGTAGGCGGCATAGAGATCGTCGCGGAAGGTGCGCCCCGGCGCATCGACCACAAAGGCCGCGTAGTCGGGCGCCTCCTTGAGCGTGGCGCGCAGCATGTTGACCACGCCAAACAGCGCGCCGGTCGGCTCGCCATCGGCATTGGACAGCGGTGGGAGCGCGTGGAAGGCGCGGTACAGGTACGAGGACCCGTCGATCAGAATCAGCCGTTTCGTCATCCGCAGATTCTACGGCGTCGACCGTGGGCGCCGCGTTCGACCCCATCCGCCGGGCCGGGGCGTTCACCCTCCAGACCCCGCCGGGTGCACCGACATGACGGAATCCGAACGCTGTGTCGCGATAATCGCCCCCTGCCAAGGGGGTCTGGATGTCCATCGCCTGCCATGGCCGGCCTGCGGGGCGGCCGCTCGCCCAACGTGCGCCGCGGCCGGAGGCCGCGCGGTGAGCACGTCCGATCGCGAGGGACCGCCGACGGCGGACTGGCCCGCCCGCGACGCCTGCCGCAACTGCGGCGCGGCCCGCGGTGGCGCGCCGTATTGCGGCCAGTGCGGCCAGAAGGCCGCCCATCGCCTGGGCCTGGGCGACCTGCGCCAGGAGACCTGGCAGAAGTGGCGCCTGTTCGAGTGGTCGGTCGCACGCACCGCCGGGCGCCTGCTGCTGCGTCCGGGCACCGTCGCCCGCGAATACGTCGAGGGCGCACGCAGCCGCCACGTGCATCCACTCAAGCTGCTGCTGGTGAGCGTGGCACTGTTGCTGCTGGTGCTCGACACCACGGGCTTCCTGCGCGCGGGCGACCAGACCTACCTGGGCGCGATGGCGATGATGCAGCACTACGCCAACTGGACGTTCACCCTGGGCATCTTCGCCGTCGTCGCCAGCTCGCTGCTGGTGTTCGGGCGTCGCCGCTACAACGCCGTCGAACATCTGGTGCTGGCAGCCTATGCGTACGCGGTGATCATCGGCCTGAATCTGGTCAACCAACTGCCGCTGCTGGTCATCCGCGACCCGGCGCTGGTGCTGCCCTGGCGCGAGGCCGCCAAGTGGTACATGTACGCGGTCAAGGTCGTCGTGCTGGCGCTCGCATTCCACCAGTTCTTCGAGCTCGATCTGCGCCGCGATGCCTGGCGCCTGGCCCTGGCGCTGGCGGTGTTCGTCGCCGTCGACTGGCTACTGCGCCGCGCCTACGTCCACGCCATCGTCGCGCTGCTGTACGCGCGCGCCGCCTGATCTTCCCCGACCGACTGCCAGAGGAAAGGCCCATGTCCCGACGCCCCCTGCACCGCCTGGTCCGCCCGTTGCCGGCCGCCTTGCCGCTGGCCTTGCTGCTCGCCGCCTGCGGCGAGCGCGCTGCGGCGCCCGCCGCACCCACCGCCGCGTCCGGCACAGCAGCGCCCAGCCGCGCCGAACTCGTCGAACAGCTCGCCTCGACGCTGCAGGCCTGCTCCTACGACGGCCGCCCCGAACGTCTGGACCCGACGACGCTGACCGGCACGCCGCCGGCCGATTGCCGCAGCATGGTCGAACGCGTCATGGGCTATACCGGCCTGCCGCAGAACTTCGTGGTCACCGAAGGCCCGGTCGCCAACGCCGCGGCGGTGATCCTGCTCGACGAACAGCGGGTCCCGCAGCGGGTGATCGCCTTCAACCGGGATTTTCTCGGCGAGGTCCGTGCGGCGACCAACGGCAACCCCTGGGCGCCGGTGAGCATCATGGCGCACGAGATCGGCCACCACCTGTCCGGGCACACGATCACCGGCACCGGCAGCCAGCCGCCGATCGAACTGGAGGCCGACAAGTTCAGCGGCTTCGTGCTGCAGCGCATGGGCGCCAGCCTCGCCGATGCCAAGAGCGCGATGCAGTCGCTCGGCGCCGATCACGTGACCGCGACCCATCCGGCCCGCAACGACCGGCTGGCGGCGATCCAGGATGGCTGGATGGAGGCCTGCACCCAGGCCGGGCAGACCGGCTGCCAGGCCGGTGCGGGGACCGGCACTGCGCCGCCGCAGGCGCCACCCCCGGCCCGCAGCGCCACCGTCCACCTGCCTGCGCCATCGGCGACAACAATCCCGCTCAAGTACGGCCGTTTCGTCGTCGACGAGACCGGGCGGCTCGACCCCGGGCTGCTCAAGGGCCTGGAGGCCACGCTTTACGACCTGGCACAGAAGCAGGGCATCGAGCTCGCGCTGCTGGTCGTCGACGACCTGCACGGCATGAGTGCGCAGGACTACGCCTGGACGATGCTGCGCCAGCTGCGCATCGGCAAGCTGGACCTGGGCAATGGCGGCGTGTTCGTCGTTGCGCCCAACCAGGGCACCTCGGCGGTCGCCTACGCGCCCGGCGTGGCCAAGCAACTCGAGTTCGGCAATCCGCCCAAGCAGTTCGACAGCTGGACGGCCGAGACCTGGCAGCGTTACTGCCTGGACGACGACGGCTGCGGCATCTCGACCCGGAGCCTGCTCAACATCGTCGAATCCCAGGTCCGGGTGCTCACCAGCAGCGGCCGGACCTTCCGGATCCGCTTCAATGACATCCAGGAGATCGTCGACTACACCGCCGAGCGTCAGGCCGAGCGCGCGGCCGGACGGCCGTGGGACGACGACCGCGACCAGATCATCGGCGCACTGGTGCGCTTCAGCGCAACGGTCAAGGAACTGCAGCCGGCACCGGCGCAGTTCAAGGTCAACGAGGCGATCCTCAAGGATGGCCGCTGGCGCGCCCTGGTAGTGGAAACCGAAGAAGGCAACGAGGTCACGCTGTACATGCAGCCGCAGACCGAGCAGCTGATGCCCGGTGGCCGGCTGGAGGCCGGACGGCGTTACACCTTCGTCGGCGAACTGACCACGCCCGGCCAGTTCCACAGCGGCGCGGGCGTGCAGCAGGGCAATACACAGTTGTGGCTCTTCAGCTACGACCCCTTGCAGTAGCCCGCTGGTGCGCGCACGGCGGTTGCACGCCGTGCGCGCATAATGGCGGTCCGCCCGCTGGAGATCCGCCATGTCCGCCTTTCGTACTGCTGTGCTCGCGATCGCGTTGCTGGGGTTGTCCGCCTGTGTCAGTCCGGGCGCATCGCTGCCCGACGGCATCCCGGCCGATGCCGAGCAGGTGACCCGGACCGAATCCAACGGCGACCGCATCACCGAGTTCCGCGTCGCCGGTCAGTTGCGCGCGGTGCAGGTGGTGCCCTCGCGCGGCCCGGCGTACTTCCTCTACGACCGCGACGGTGACGGCAGCATCGACAGCGACCGCGACGACGTCCCGCAGACCTACTTCAAGCTGTTCGGCTGGTAAGCCTGCGATGGGCGATGCGCTGCAGGTCGCGCTGGTCGGGTACGGCCTTGCCGGCCGGGTGTTCCACGCGCCGCTGATCGCCGCCACATCCGGCCTGCGGTTGCACACCGTGGTCTCGCGCGACCCGGCGCGCGTGCACGCCGACCATCCCGATGCGCGCGTGTGCACCGATCCGCACGAGGCATTCGCCGACCCGGCGATCGACCTGGTCGTGCTGGCCTCGCCCAACGTCACGCATGCCCCCTTGGCGATCGCCGCGCTCGCCGCCGGCCGTCACGTCGTGATCGACAAACCGATGGCGGTCGATCTGGCCGAGGCGCGGACCGTCGCCGAGGCGGCACGCGCGTCCGGTCGTGTGCTCAGCGTGTTCCACAACCGACGCTGGGATGCCGACTTCCTCGCGCTGCGCGCACTCGTCGCGGCGGGCACGCTCGGTCGCATCGCCGAGGTCCATTCGCATTTCGACCGCTTCCGGCCCGACGTGCCCGACCGCTGGCGCGACCGTGCCGGGCCGGGCGCGGGGCTTTGGCTCGATCTGGGGCCCCATCTGATCGACCAGGCCCTGCAGCTGTTCGGCCTGCCCGACGCGGTGCAGGCCGATATCGCGCTGCAGCGCACCGATGCGCAGGTCGACGACTGGTTCCATGTCGTGCTGCGCTACGGTCAGATGCGCGTCGTGCTGCACGCCGGCGCGCTGGTGCCGGGCGCCGGCCTGCGCTTCGCGGTGCACGGCACCGGCGGCAGTTGGTTCAAGCACGGGCTGGACCCGCAGGAGGCCGCGTTACGTGCCGGCCAGCGTCCGGGCGGGCCGGACTGGGGCATCGACCCCACGCCCGGCCGCCTGCTGCGCGTCGGCGAAGACGGCGCCGTCCACGAAGCGCCCTCACCCACGCCGGCCGGCGACTATCGCCATTACTACGCCGGCCTGCGTGCGGCGATCGCAGACGGCGCCCCCCCGCCGGTTGCACCGGACGAGGCGCTCGATGTCATGCGGGTGCTGCAGGCCGGCATCGACAGCGCCGCGCGCGGGCAGGTCGTGGCGCTGTAGCGACGGCGCGCTGGCTGCGGCGCGAGGCCGCGAGTCGTCGTGCACGGGGTGATCGTATCTACGGCTGAACATGCGCACGGCGCCCCGGTCTGCGAGGCGTCGTGCGTGCAGCAGCGGCCGGTTACTTGTGCAGCAGTTCGTCCACCAGCGGATCGGCGCCGTACACCGACTTCAGCGCCTCGACGATCGCGCCGCTGTGGACCGACACCGTGCGGTTGCGCGTCGGGTCGTACCAGAAGCTGCCGCCGAGCGAGTGGATATTGCCGTCGAACGCCAGGCCGACGACCTGCGCATCGCGGTTGATGACCGGGCTGCCGGAGTTGCCGCCGATGATGTCGTTGGTGCTGACGAAGTTGAAGCGCGTGTCGCCGGCGATCCGGGCCTGCGCGTCCAGCCAGCGCTGCGGCAACGCATACGGCGCCGCCCCGGTGTTGCGGGCGAACACACCGGCCATCGTCGTGAACGGCGTGATCGCCTTGCCGTTCTCTTCCCAACCGGCGATATCGCCGTACGACAGCCGCAGCGTGAACGTCGCATCCGGATAGACAGTGGTGCCGAGCTTGTCGAAGCGCACCTTGGCGATCTGCGTGGCCGCACGCGACTCGATCGCACCCACCTCCGCTTCCTGGCGCTGGCGCACCGCGCGCGCCGGCGCATCGACTGCGCGTGCGAGCCGGATGAAGGGGTCGTCGGACGCCGCGATCGCCGCGGCGCCGCCCGTCCACAATCGCTCACGCTCGGCGACATCGTCCAGCGTCGAGCCTTCGACCAGGGCTTGGGCCACCTGCGCCGGCGAGCGGTTCCCGAGTACCGACTTGACCAGCGGGTCGTCGGTGCCGAGCAGTTCGCGCAGCTTGGTCAGCGACCAGGTGAGTTTGGCGGTCTCGAACGCCGGGTAGACAGGCGCCGCGCTCAGCAGCGTCTGGCGCAGGCGTCCCTGGCCGGCGTCCTGGAACTCCGGCAGCCGTGCGTCGTTGGGCTTGGCGCGCTCGTCGGCGCCACGCACCAGCGTGCGTGCGATCGAGAACAGCCGCGAATCGAAGCCCCGTCCCTGTTCGAGCAGCATGTAGGGCACGGCGATCTGGCGCGCGGTGGCCTGCGCGGCCTCGACCTCGCGCCAGGGCGCATCATCGACGCCTTCGCGCAGGCGCACTTCCTCAGCGCGCTTGGCGGCGAACACCTGCGGGTCGAGCAGCGCCTGCAACTGCCCCCGGTAAACCTTGTAGCTGTTGTCGGTGAAGGTCAGATCCGACTGCGCCTGGCGCGCGGCTTCTTCGTCGAGCCGGCCATACTCGCCGAGCATCGCGCGGCGCTCGGCCAACCACAGCAGGGTGTTGATCAGGCTGACATCGCGCACCGTCTCCAACTGGGCCACGGTGAGCTGGCGCTGGGTGCGGCCCGGATGGCCGGTGACCATCACCAGTTCGCCGGCCTGCGCGCCTTCGGGCTTGAGCGTGAAGTGATGCTCGACCGTCGCCGGCTTGCCATCCTCGTAAGCGCGCAGCAGCGCAGCGTCGAGGTTGTAGCGCGGGAAATTGAAGTTGTCCGGGTCGCCGCCGAAGAACCCGACCGCGTACTCGGGCGAGAACACCAACCGCACGTCCGAATAGCGGTGGTAGCGGTAGAGGTGCTGCTGGCCGCCGTTGTAGAGCTCCACGACATCGCAGCGCGTGGTGTCGGCCGCATCGCCGACGCATTCCGATTCGATCCGTGCCTTCTCGGCGTTGCGCGCGTCGACATAGGCCTGGCCCTGCTTGCCCTCGGCGGCCGTGGCCACGCGCGCGCTGACGTCGGTGATCGCGCGCAGCACGTTGAGCTCCTCGGCCGGGCATTGCAGCTCGTCGCCGCGGGCGTTGGCGACGAAGCCCGCGTTCTGCAGATCGCGCTGCGGCGACGACAGGCCCTGCACACAGCCGACCACGCAATGGGCGTTGGTCAGTACCAGGCCGTCGGGCGAGACGAACGAACCCGAACAACCGCCGGCCAGGCGTACGGACGATTGCATCGCGTGGTCGACCCAGGCCTGGTCGGGCGAGAAACCGTACTGCGCCTTGAGCGCATCGCGCGGCAGATTGTCGAGCGTCCACATGCCTTCTGCGGCCTGGCCGGCCAACGGCAAGGCCAGTGCAACGAGAACGGCGGCACGCGTCCGCGACAGCAGCCGCGGCGACGATGGGGTCTGGGGCGCCATGGGCGACTCTCCGGGTTGAGGTGGCCTCGCGGGCCGGACCCGTACAGCCTAGAGCCTGCCGTGTCTGCGGCGCGAGACCCGGAGGTCATGGCCGGGCGCGGAAGTTTGCGGGCCCGGCACCTTCACGTACGATGCGGCGAGCGGATGCCGCGCTGCATCCGTCGCGTCCCGAGCGAGAGTCCGCATGAGCCGATCCGAACGTCGCCGCCCGGCCCCGCCTGATCCGGCCACCCTGCGCCAGGATCTGACGCCCGAACAGGCCGCTGCGATCGCGACCCTCGAGGCGCTGGGCTGGGAACTGCGCTTCGTGCGCCGGCCCTTGTTCCGGGAACCGGTCCCGGTCGTGTTCGAGAAGGCCGGGGGGCGCTGGCTGGTGGTCGAAGGCGACGGGCAGCTCAACGAGTCGCCGGGGTTCGCGCTGCGCGAGTAGCAGCCCGTGCGTCGGCACCGCCCGCGCAGGCACAGCGGCTCAGGTCATCGCACGATCAGCACCGGCAGCTCGCTGCGCGCCACAACCGCCTGGGTCTGGCTGCCGAGCAACAGCCGGCCCAGCCCCCGGCGTCCGTGGGAGGCCATGACCACCACGTCGATGCCGCGCGCCTGCGCGGTTTCGAGGATCGCATCGGCCGGCGGCTGCTCGGCCACGAACAGCGTCGTGGCCTCGACCCCATGCCGCGATGCGGCCTGCTTCGCGGCGGCGAGCACGTCGTCGGCACGGGCCTGGGCCGCGGCGCGGTAGTCCTTGAGGAACTCATCGAAGCCGACCAGCCCGCTGGGATCGGTCAGCGCGGTGTTCCATGGCTCGGAGACGGTGACGATGGTCAGCGACGCACCGAGGCCTGCGGCGAGCGTGGCCGCGTGCTCGACACCGCGCGCGGCGAGTTCCGATCCATCGGTGGCGACAAGGATGTTGCGGTACATGGCCTGCTCCCGGGAATGACGAGGGTCGTCCCGAATATACGCCCGGCGCCCGACGGGCCGACGCGTCCGAACGTCGCAACCCGCGCGCCCTGATGCCGTGCGCTAGGCCGGCTGCAGATTCGCGTAGGCCATCACCAACCATTTGCTGCCGGCCTCGTCGAAGTTGACCTGCACGCGCGCATGCGCGCCGTCGCCCTCGATATCGGTCACGGTACCGGCACCAAACTTCGCATGCGTCACGTTCTGGCCCAGGCGCACGCCGACCGACGGCGCCAGGCTGGCGTGGCCGTAGTCGGGGCGCTGCCGCTGCGGGAACGTCGCGCGCGTCGCCTGCACCTTCGGCCGCACTTCGTGCAGCAGCGCCGGCGGGATCTCGCGCAGGAAGCGCGACGGCACGCCGAACATGTCCTGGCCGTGCAGGCGGCGCGCCTCGGCGTAGGTCAGCACCAGCTTCTGCCGCGCGCGGGTGATGCCCACGTACGCCAGCCGGCGCTCCTCCTCCAGCCGGCCGCTCTCCTCGGCGGTGCGGGCGCTGGGAAACAGCCCTTCCTCCAGGCCGACCAGGAACACCAGCGGGAACTCCAGACCCTTGGCACTGTGCAACGTCATCAGCTGCACGCCATCCTCGCCGGCCTGCGCCTGGCCTTCCCCGGCTTCAAGCGCGGCATAGGCCAGAAACGCAACGAGTTCGGTGAGCTGGGCGCTCTCCTCGTCGTCTCCGCGCACGAAGCGCGAGGCGACCGAGACCAGTTCGTCGAGGTTCTCGACCCGCGAATCGGCACTGCCCTTCGACTCGTTGGCGTAATGCACGCGCAGGTTGGAGCGCGCGAGCACGTGATCGATCTTGTCCTTGAGCGACAACTCGGCGACCTCGCCGGCCAGCGCGTCGATCAGCTGGGCGAAGCCGGCCAGCGCATTGCGGGCGCGGCCCGCCAGACCGCCGCCCTGGGCGCAGCGCAGCGCCGATTCCCACAACGGGATCGCATGTTCGCGCGCCTGCCGGCGCACCTCGTCGAGCGTGCGCTCGCCGATGCCGCGCGGCGGCGTGTTGACCGCACGCTCGAACGCGGCGTCGTCGTCGCGATTGGCGATCAGGCGCAGGTAGGCCAGCGTGTCCTTGATCTCGGCGCGTTCGAAGAAGCGCACGCCGCCGTAGACGCGATAGGGCACCTGCTCGGCGACCAGTTGCTCTTCCATCGCGCGCGACTGCGCATTGCTGCGATAGAGCACCGCGATGTCGCCGTGGCTGCCACCGTCGCGGACCCACTGCAACGCGCGCTCGACCACGTAGCGCGCCTCGTCGATCTCGTTGTAGGCCGCGTAGAGGTCGATCGGATCGCCCTCGCCGCTGTCGGTCCACAGCTGCTTGCCGAGCCGGTCGGGGTTGTGCGCGATGACCGCGTTGGCCGCGCCCAGGATGTTGGCGCTGGAGCGGTAGTTCTGTTCGAGCCGGATCGTCTGCGCGCCCGGGTAATCGCGCAGGAAGCGCTGCACGTTCTCGACCTTCGCCCCGCGCCAGCCATAGATCGCCTGGTCGTCGTCGCCGACGATGAACACCTTGCCGGTGTCGCCCGCGAGCACGCGCACGAATGCGTATTGGATCGCGTTGGTGTCCTGGAACTCGTCGACCAGCAGATGCCCGAAGCGCTGGCGGTAGTGCGCGAGCAAGGCCGGCGTATCGCGCAGCAGTTCGTGCGCGCGCAGCAGGATCTCGGCGAAGTCGACCAGGCCGGCACGGTCGCAGCGCTCCTGGTAGAGCGCGTAGGCCTTGAGCATCACGCTCGACCATTCGTCGCCGCCATCCTGGATGTGCTGCGGCCGCTTGCCCTCATCCTTCTGCGCGTTGATCCACCAGGCGATCTGCCGCGGCGGAAAGCGCGCGTCGTCGAGCTCGAGCTGCTGGACCACGCGCTTGACCAGCCGGAGCTGGTCGTCGCTGTCGAGGATCTGGAAGCCCTCGGGCAGCTTCGCATCCTGCCAGTGCAGGCGCAGCAGGCGGTGCGCCAGGCCGTGGAACGTGCCGATCCACATGCCGCGCGCGCCATTGCGCAACTGCGCGTCCACGCGGTGGCGCATCTCGGCCGCGGCCTTGTTGGTGAAGGTCACGGCGAACACGCCGTACGCCGGCACCCCGACAACTTCGTTGAGCCAGGCGATCCGGTGCGTCAGCACGCGGGTCTTGCCGCTGCCGGCGCCGGCCAGGACGAGATAGTGCGAATCGGGCGCCGAAACAGCTTGGCGCTGGGCTGCGTTCAGCCCATCGAGCAGGTGCGAGACATCCATCCCCGCATTCTACGCCCCTCCCAAACCGGGGTCAGAGTCGATTTTTCGACGACGCGGCCGAAGGCGTGGCGGCGCTCAGAGCTCGGGGCCAGCGTCGATATCGGGCACGGAAAATCGACTCTGACCCCGGTTCTGGTCAGTGCGCGGCGTGCTCGCGGCGAGCGCTGCTGCCGGTCATCAGCTTGTCGGTGTAGGCGATGCCGATCGCCGAGAGAATGAAGCCGCCGTGGATGATCGTCTGCCACATGACGCCGGCGGTGGTGACCTTGGTGCAGGCCGGCGCGGCGAGCGACAGCCCGCCGGCGATCGCCTGGGCATGCGCGGCGGCCGCGGCGATCGCGTCGGCGGTGCCGCACACCGGCAGGCCGACCTCGCCGGCGGCGATGAAGGTCTTGAGCAAATGGATCGACGAGATGCCGATGATCGCCATCGCCAGCTTGACCTTGAGCACGCTGGCATTGACGTGACTGAGCCATTCGGGCTGGTCGGGATGGCCCTGCAGGCCCAGGCGCGAGACGAAGGTCTCGTAGCCGCCGACGATCACCATCACCAGCAGGTTGGAGATCATCACCACGTCGATCAGGCCCAGCACCAGCAGCATGATCCCCTGCTCGGTCAGCGTGGTCGCGCCGTGGACCAGGTGCCAGAGCTCCTTGACGAACAGGAACACGTAGACGCCCTGGGCGACGATCAGGCCCAGGTACAGCGGCAGCTGCAGCCAGCGCGAACCGAAGATGACGTAGGACAGGGGGTTGAGGCGGGGCGGCGCGGACAGCGGGGTCGACATGGGGGGAGCCTGCGGGAGGTGCGCGGAGCGTAGCGAGGGCCTGTGACTTTGCCAATCGTGGACCGTGCTGATGGCTGGGCACGCGTCACCTGGGCGCCGGGGCGTCGAACCGGGACGATCGCGCGGGCACGGGGGCATCGGTCGCGGCGCCCAGCGCCCTTTTCGCAACGCTCATCCGGCGATCGGGTCGCGTCACTGAGGACCCAGACGCATTGACAGCGTTGTCATGCCCTCGTACAAGGACCGGGCGGCGCGCTCAGGCGCCGCGTTCCGGATCTGGGAGGATCGAGGATGCCGAGCGAGACGGCCGTCGCCGACGTGCCGCGACAGCGCGCGGCCGCGCGGGTGCGACGCGGCTGCACGGGAAGACCGGGATCGGCTCAGCGCACCGGCGCGGTGCTCATCGAGTACGGCGCTTCGGCGTCCACGCCCGGCCAATCGCGGTTGGGGGCGGCCTGCATGGTGAAGCGCAGCTCGCCGCCGGCCAGGATCTCGTCGTGACGCAGGAATGCGCGCCGCAGCGGCTTGCCGTTGAGCGTCGCCGCGCCGATGTAGCCGTGGCCTTCCGCCAGACCGTCGGCGACGATGGTGAAGCGCTTGCCGTTGGGCAGGTCGAGCGTGGCGCGCGGCAGGAACGGCCGGCCGATCACGTACTCGCCGCTGCCCGGTGCGACCGGGTAGAAGCCCAGTGCGGTAAACAGGTACCAGGCCGACATCTGGCCCAGGTCGTCGTTGCCCGCCAGGCCGTCGGGTCGGTCGGCGTACTGGCTCGCCATGATCGTCCCCAGGCGCGCCTGGGTGCGCCAGGGCTGGCCGGCATGCGCATAGAGATAGGCCACATGGTGGCTGGGCTCGTTGCCGTGGGCATACCAGCCGATCAAGCCGGTGATGTCCTCCATGTGCTCGAAGATCGCCGGGTCGACATCGGCCTCGAACACCGCGTCCAGCTTGTCGAGCAGCGCGTCGGCCCCACCGTGGGCGGTCGCCAGACCGGCGACGTCATGCGGCACGTACCAGGAGTACTGCCAGGCATTGCCCTCGGTGTAGTCGGTGCCGTAGCCGCTGGCGGTCGGGTCGAACGGCACCCGGAAGCTGCCGTCGCGGTTGCGGGCGCGCATGAAGCCGGTCTCAGGATCGAAGGCGTTGCGCCAGTTCGCCGCGCGCCGCGCGAAATCGCGCGCGACCGCGTCGCGCCCCATCGCCTGGGCCATGCGCGCGATCGTCCAGTCGCCGTAGGCGTATTCGAGGGTCTTGGAGGCGGCCTCGCCTTCTTCATCGATCGGCACCCAGCCCAGTTCCATGTACTGGCGCAGCCCGTCGTAGGGGCCGTAGGACGCACTGGCGGTCATCGCCTCGAGCGCGGCGTCGGCGTCGAAGCCGCGGATGCCCTTCAGATACGCGTCGGCGATCAACGGCACCGCGTGGTAGCCGATCATCGTCCAGGTCTCCTGGCCGTGGAACGACCACACCGGCAGGATCCCGTACGGGCTGTGGCGGCGGTGCGCGAGCAGCGAGTCGACGAAGTCGGCGTTGCGCTTTTCCGGCTGCACCAGGGTCAGCAGCGGATGCAGCGCGCGATAGGTGTCCCACAGCGAGAACGTCGAGTAGTGGGCGAAGCCGTCGGCGGTATGGATCGCCTGGTCCGGTCCGCGATAGCGCCCATCGACGTCCATGAACAGCGTCGGGCCCAGCAGCGTGTGGTAGAGCGCGGTGTAGGCGCTGCGGCGGTCGTGTTCGGGCGCGTCGATGTCGAGCACCGACAGCGCCTGGGTCCACTGGGCCTTCGCCTGCGCGTGCACGCGGTCGAAGTCGAAATCCGGCACTTCGGCGTCGAGGTTGGCGATCGCGCCGGCCTCGTCGACCGACGAGATCGCCACCTTGACCACGAGCGGCGCGTCGAGCTTGCCGAAATCGAGGGTGCCGACCAATTGCCGGCCCTCGATCTGCGCGCGTTCGCTCGGGGTGCGGTCGGCTGGCGGAGCGAAGCCTTTGTAGAGGATCTCGGTCTCGGTGTTGTGGAAGGCGTGGCCCTGCAGCGGACGCGAGAAGCGCATCGCGAAGTACAACTGCCGGCCCGGCGCCCAGCCGCGGGTCTGGCGAAAGCCGGTGATCGTGCCGTCGGGCATGCGCCGCAGTCGCGACCACAGGATCTTGCCCGGGTAGTCGTACATCGACGTGCGCAGGTCCAGCAGCACGCGCGCGTCCTCGCCCGCGGGGAAGGTGTAGCGATGCACACCGGCGCGGGCGCTGGCGGTCAGTTCGGCGCGCACGCGGTAATCGTCGAGCGTGACCGCGTAGTAGCCCGGCTGCGCCACCTCGTCGTCGTGGCGGAAACGCGAGGCGTAGCCGCTGCCCGGGCGATCGGGGTCGCCGCGTTCGAGCCGCTCGGGTCCGGTCGTGGGCATCAGCAGCACATCGCCGAGGTCGGAGTGGCCGGTGCCCGAAAAATGCGTGTGCGAGAAACCGACGATGCTGGTGTCGTCGTAGCGGTAGCCCGCAGCCCAGTCGTAGCCCTTCTCGCGTGGCTGGATGCGGGTGTCGGGGCTAAGCTGGACCATGCCGAAGGGCACCGTCGCGCCGGGGTAGGTATGGCCCTCGCCGCCGGTGCCGATGAACGGATCGACCGCGCGGTAGGCCTTGTCGCCCACCGTGCCCGGATCGGCCAGCGCCACCCCCGCGCCCAACAACGCGCCCATCGCCACCGTCATCGCTGCCCCCAGCCTGGCCATCGCGCCCTCGTTTGTATCGATTCAATTCGTTCGACCCTAGCACCCGATCCCGCTTTTCGCATGCTGCATTGCAAGATGCCGCCCGACTTCGGCAGCGTCACCATGTCCGACCTTCAATCGGTTCAAGGGACGATCCTGTCGGGCCGGCGGCGCACGGTGCCGCCCGAAGCCACCGCCTCCCCCATCGCACGCATGACATGGCGCGTGCGCGCCCGCCGTTCCTTTTCCAACGTCCCGACGCAGGCCACCGGAGCCGACGCATGAGCACACCCCGTTCCACGATGTCCAATTCCGCCGCAATCGCGGTGGTGAGCCTGATCTTTCTCACCTGGGGCGGCCTGACCAGCCTCAACGACGTGCTGATCCCGCATCTCAAAGCCGTGTTCTCGATGAACTACGTGCAGACGCTGCTGATCCAGTTCACGTTCTTCGGCGCGTACTTCCTGATGTCGATTCCTGCCGGCACGATCGTCTCGCGCATTGGCTACAAGGCCAGCATCGTCGTCGGCTTGCTGGTGGCCGCGGCCGGGGCGGCGCTGTTTTTCCCGGCCGCCCGGCTGCCCTCGTACGGCCTGTTCCTGACCGCGCTGTTCGTGCTGGCCTCGGGCATCACGCTGCTGCAGGTCTCCGCCAATCCCTATATCGCGTTGCTGGGCCCGCCCGAGTCCTCGCACAGCCGGCTCACCTTCGCTCAGGCGCTCAACTCGTTCGGCACGACCGCGTTCCCGTACTTCATCGGGCCGCTGATCCTGGCCGGCACGGTGCTGGGGGCGGACCAGATCGCCGCGATGCCGATGGCCGACCAGATCGCCTACCGCGCCTCGGAGGCACGCTCGGTCGAGATGCCCTACCTGATGCTGGCCGGCGGCCTGCTGTTGCTGGCGGTATTCGTGGTGACGATGCGGATTCCCTCGCTGCGCGCCGAAGGCGCATCGACCCGTGACCCGCATACCTTCCGCGAAGCACTGGCCCACCCGCACCTGCGCTGGGGCGTGCTCGGCATCTTCATGTACGTCGGCGCTGAAGTCGCGATCGGCAGCTTCCTGATCAACTACATGGCCGAGCCCGCGATCGGCGGGCTGAGCGAAGCAGCGGCCTCGCGCTTCCTGGCGTTCTACTGGGGCGGCGCGATGGTCGGCCGTTTCATCGGTGCGGCCTTGATGACCAAGATCGACGCTCGCAAACTGCTCGCGTTCGCCGCGGTCATGGTGTGCGTGCTGCTGACGGTGACGATGACCAACAGCGGCAGCATCGCGATGTGGAGCGCGTTGGCGGTGGGCCTGTTCAACTCGATCATGTTCCCGACCATCTTCACCACCGCGATCGAGCGCCTGGGCACGCTGACCAGCAAGGCCTCGAGCCTGCTGGTGATGGCGATCGTCGGCGGCGCGTTGATTCCGCTGGCGCAGGGTGCGCTGGCCGACCGCGTTGGCATCCAGCTGTCGTTCGTCATTCCGCTGGTCTGCTACGTCTACATCATCTGGTACGGGCTGCGTGGCTCGCGGGTGCGGGGCGATGCGCTCGCGCCTGCCGGCACGCCGACGCCGCGCCCGAGTGCGATGCACTGATGGATCGGACGCGACGCACCATCGCCTGCTTCGGAGAGGCGCTGATCGATTTCCGTGCCGAGTCGGCGACCGCCGGCCAGGCGCGGCGATTCGTCGAGCAGCCCGGCGGCGCACCGGCGAACGTCGCCGTCGGCGTCGCCGCGCTTGGCGGTGCGGCGCGCTTCGTCGGCATGCTGGCGCAGGACATGTTCGGCGACACCCTGGCGGCGGCGCTGCAGCGGCACGGCGTCGACACGTCGCAGGTTCGACGCACGGACGCCGCGCCGACGGCGCTGGCCTTCGTCTCGCTCGCCGACGACGGCGAGCGCAGCTTCAGCTTCTACCGCCCGCCGGCCGCGGACCTGTTGTTCACCGAACGCGACTTCGCCGACGATGCCTTCGCCGACGTGACCGTGCTGCACGCCTGCTCCAACAGCCTGACCGAGCCCGCCATCGCCCAGGCCACTTTGCACGGCATGGCACGCGCCGCACGCGAGGGCGCACTGGTGAGCTTCGATCTCAATTGGCGTCCGGCGCTGTGGTCGGCCGGAACCGATCCGACGCCGACGCTGTGGCGCGCGCTCACACACGCCCACCTGGTCAAGCTCAGCGCCGAGGAACTGACGTTCCTTGCGGGCGACGGCGACCCCGCCGCGACCGTGGGGCGCATTCTGGAAACGGCCGATGTGCTCGTCGTCACCGACGGCGCCGCGCCGATCCGCTGGTGGACGCGCACGAGCGCCGGGACGGCGCCGACGTTTGCGGTCTGCGCCGTGGACACGACCGCTGCCGGCGATGCCTTCGTCGCCGGGCTGCTGTGGCGACTGGCCGACCGCGCGGTCGATGCCGGCAGCCTGGCCGCCGCCTTCGACACTCCCGCGCTGCGCGCCGATCTGCTGGCGCACGCCGCGGCCGCCGGCGCGCTGGCCACCACCCGACACGGCGCCTTCGACGCGATGCCCGCGCGCGAGGCCGTCGACCGCCTGCTCGAGACCGCTGAATGATGTTGCCTGCAACGCCTGTTCCCGACTTCACCTCGCCCCAGACGCTGCGCGCGCACATCGCCGACACGATGGCGTTCTACCGTCCGCGTGCGCTCGACCCGGCCGGCGGCTTCTTCCATAACTTCCGCGACGACGGCACGGTCTACGACCGCAGCCACCGTCACTTGGTCAGCAGCACCCGCTTCGTCTACGACTTCGCGATGGCCGCCGTCGAGTTCGCGGATGGGCCCGATGCCGACCGCGACCGCGCCGCGGCTCTGCACGGCCTGCGCTTCCTGCACGAGGTCCATCGCGACCCGGCGAGCGGCGGCTACGCCTGGACCCTGCGCGACGGCGCGGCCGAAGACCGAACCCATCACAGCTACGGGCTGGCGTTCGTGCTGCTGGCGCAGGCGAGCGCACGCAAGGCCGGCCTCGACACCGCGGCCGCGATGGACGAGACCTGGGACCTGCTCGAGCAGCACGCCTGGGACCCGGTGCAGGGGCTGTACCGCGACGAGGCCGACGCACAGTGGCGCTACGCGCCCTATCGCGGCCAGAACGCCAACATGCATCTGTGCGAGGCACTGATCGCCGCGCACGAGGCCGGCGGCGACGATCGCTATCTGTCGCGCGCCCAGGTCCTGGCCGACCACATGACCCGGCGCCAGGCCGCCTTGTCGGGCGGCCTGGTCTGGGAGCATTGGCACGCGGACTGGTCGGTCGACTGGGACTATCACCGCGACGACCCCAAGCACCTGTTCCGGCCCTGGGGCTTCCAGCCCGGCCACCAGGTCGAATGGGCCAAGCTGTTGCTGTCGCTGCGCGCGCACCTGGGGCCCGATGCGCCCGACTGGCTGCTGCCGACCGCACGCCATCTTTACGACACGGCCCTGGCCCATGGCTGGGACGCCACGCACGGCGGCATCGTCTACGGCTTCGCGCCGCAGGCGCTGCGCGACAGCTCGCCCTACCCCGACGCGCCGCCGCCGGACCTGGCGGCCGCCCCGATGTTCTGGTGCGACGACGACAAGTATTTCTGGGTCCAGGCCGAGGCCATCGCGGCGGCCTGGCGGCTGTACGAGGCCACGGGCGAGGTGCGCTACCGCGACGACTACCTGCGCCTGTGGGCCTACGCCTGGGACCATTTCGTCGATCACGCGCATGGTGCCTGGTACCGCATCCTCGACCGTCGTAACGGCAAGTACGACGATCTCAAGAGCCCCGCGGGCAAGACCGACTATCACACGATGGGCGCCTGCCACGACGTGCTGGCAGTGATGCGCGGGCACACGCGCCGACGCTGACGCCGTTTCAGCTGCGCAAGTCCATGCTGCAGTGCACACCACGCACGGCCACGAACCCGCCTGCCTGCGCAGCCGCCAAGCGGGCGCATCACGCCGCGTCGCGAACGAGTTGACAGCGCTGTCAAAGCCAAGCTAAATGCGCCCCTCGAGCGCGTCCCGATACGCGACGCGCCACTACGCCCTTGGGAGGGGATCCGATGTACACACCGCACCCGCGGCGCGCCCTGTGCTGCGCCATCGCCACCGCGCTGGCCTTCGGCGCCCTGCCGGCCGCCGCCCAGACCACGGCGCCGTCGACCGCCGCCGACAGGGACGAGGCGAAGACGCTCGACTCTGTGATCGTCACCGTCGAGCGCCGCGAGCAGGACCTGCAGAAGTACGCCGGTACCGCGCAGGCGATCTCCGGTGACGATGCCCGCGCCCTCGGCATCAACAACGAACTGCGCAATATCCAAACGGTCGTGCCCGGCCTGAGCATGGCCAACCAGGAAGGCAACCTGGAGATCTTCATCCGCGGCGTGGGTTCGGCCAACAACACCGAACTGGGCGATCCGGGCGCGGCGCCGCATATCAACGGCGCCTACATCGCGCGTCCGCGCGGCCTGGGCGGCATGTTCTACGACGTCGAGCGCGTCGAGATCAACAAGGGCCCGCAGGGCACGCTGCGCGGGCGCAACGCGCTCGCCGGCTCGCTCAACATCGTCACCAAGCGCCCGGATCTCGAGGCGTTCGGCGGCTATGTGCAGCTCGAGGCCGGCAACCGCGACCACCAGGCCGGCGAATTCGCGCTCAACCTGCCGCTCGGCGGCTGGGCGGCGCTGCGCTTTGCCGGCTACAAGGTCGAGAAGGACAGCTCGTTCCGCAATGCGGGCGACCCGCGCCTCGATCCGGCCGGCATCCAGAACGAGAAGGGCGGCCGCGTGTCGTTCCTCTACCAGCCCGACGACAAGCTCAGCGTCTTCGCGATGGCCGACATGGGCAAGGAAGGCGGCACCGGCTATCCGGGCGCGAACATCTGGACCGCAGCCTGCGGCAGCGCCGACCCCGACACCTGCCCCAACAGCCCCGGCCTGTCGCCCGACGATCTCGACCTGCGCAACGTGGTCTATCGCGGCCCGCAGGGCAAGCTCGACAGCACCAACTGGGGCGCGATGGCCAACGTGAGCTACGACTTCGGCCCGATCGTCGCCGAGTACAACACCAGCTACCGCGACGTCGACTACCGCCAGACCAATGCGGCCAGTGAAGGCATTCTGTGGCCGGGTCGCGACGTCAGTCCGCGCGGACCGAACAATCCGGACGGCTTCGACTACGACAACTTCTCGACCCAGTACTGGGAGACGCTGTCGCAGTCGACGACCCACGAACTGCGTCTGTCTTCGTCGGGCGATGGCCGCTTCCAGTGGACCGGCGGCGCGTTCCACTTCAACGAAGACCAGCAGGTTGGCTACCTGTCGCTGACCGACAAGGGCACCTGGTTCTCGGGCACCGAGTTCACGATGCCACGCGTCAACGGGCGCTCCACCGCGCTGTTCGCCGACGGCACCTTCGAAGTCAACGACCGCACCCGCCTCAAGGCCGGTGTGCGCCGCACCCGCGAGGCCAAGTCGCGTTACGGCATCGGTGGCAACTGGGCAATTGGACTGATCGATGCTGACGGCAACAGCGTACCGACGCGGTTGGGGACGGAAGGTTTCGCGCCAGCTTTCATGAAGCGCCCGAACTTCGACGTGACCGGCTTGACCTCGCAGGCGGACATGGCCCGTTTCCTGCTGCAGGGCATCCTGCGGCATGGACAACGCGACAACATTGCCAACCAGATCGGCGGCGTAGCCAACGGCGGCGCTTTCGGCTGCGACACCTCCACCCCGGACTGCCGCTACAGCGTCGCGACGGTCAACTCGATCCCCTCCCAGCAGTTCGGCGAAAGCCGTTTCCAGTTCAACGACTGGCGCGCCGGCGTGGAGTTCGACCTGACCGACGACCACATGCTCTACGCCACGGTGTCCACCGGCCACAAGTCCGGCGGCTTCAACGACACCTTCGACGTCAACGTGATCCCGGAAACCTTCAGCCCCGAGTCGATCAAGGCCTACGAGATCGGCAGCAAGATGAGCCACCGCTGGTTCGGGCGCCCGGGCAACTTCAACGTCAGCGCGTTCTACTACGACTACACCGATCAGGTGTTCCAGGACCTGGCCGTGATTTCGCTCAACCCCGAGGGTGAGCCGGCCGGTTACTCGCTGGTCAACCGCAACATCGGCCGCTCGGCCATCTACGGCATCGAGGCCGAAAGCGTGACGCGTTTCGGCGCCGGCTTCATGCTGCACATCAACGCGCTGGCGCTCGACAGCGAAATCAAGGAAGGCACTGTCGGCGACGCGCGCAGCCAGAACTACGCCGAGGGCGGCGTCACATCGCTGATCGACCTGACCGGCAACGAGCTGCCGCTCGCCTCGCGCTTCACCGGCAACATCCGCCTGCAGCAGATGACCGAGCTGTCGTTCGGCTCGCTCGACTGGCAGTTGCTGGCGTCCTACCGCTCGGCCTACTACCTGACCCAGTACAACAACCGCGACGTGACGTACGTGGATCAGGCCGGGAACTTCGTGCGGCAGGAAAGCGCGGCCGAGGCCGGCTTCCCCGATCGCCAGCGCGGCGAGGTCACGCTCAATGCCGGCATCGGGCTCACCTCGCTCGACGGGCGCTGGCGTTACGAGCTCTACGGCAGCAACCTGCTCAACAACGATGTATCGCAGAAGGCGCTCGTCGGATCGCGGCTCAACATCCGCTTCCTCAATGATGCGCGCGCCTACGGCCTGCGCGTGCGTTACCAGTTCTGAGCCGGGCCGGCGGCATCGCCGGCCACATCAGGAGTCGCGCCCTGCGCCCGGGTTATCGGGCGCAGGCGCGCGCGGCACGAACGGCAGCGCGTTGTGCGCATGCGTGGCGGCAATCGCCGCGTGACCGACCGCGACCGAGATCTGGTTGAGGCCGCTGACCACATCGCCGACCGCATACAGCCCGGGCACCCGGGTCTGCTGGTGCGCATCGACCTCCAACGCGCCGGTGTCGTCGCTCTCCAGGCGCAGCCCGGTCGGCAGCGACGGGCCGCCCTCGTAGCCCAGGTACGGATAAACGGTGTCGAAGCGGTGCACCTCGCCTTCCGGCGTGCGGTAGCGGCAGTGCCGGCCATCGAACTCAAGCGTCCCGCCGGGCGGCAGTACGAGGGCGCCGAGCCCCTTCGCCTGTGCGATGGCCTCGTGCGCGACGTCATCGTCGGTGGGCAGCAGCGCAATGCGCGCAGAATAGCTGCGCAGGAAGGCAGCATGCCCGCCGATCACGGCCCCTGGACCGTAGATCGCGATCGCTTGGTCGCAGGCCTCGTAGGCATCGCAGATCGCGCACAGGCGCAGCGCGCCGCAGGCGATCGCCGCTTCGGCCCAAGGGACCTCGGGCAAGCGATCGGCCAGCCCGGTGGCGAGGATGACCTTGCGGGCGCGCCAGCGCCTGCCGGCCGCGGCGACGACGAATGCCTCGCCCTCCCGCGCGATCGTGTCCACGCAGCCGGTGGTGATCTCGACCGCGAACGCCTCGGCCTGTTCGCGCATGCGACGCAACAGCCCGGTGCCGGACACGCCTTGTGGGAATCCCGGGCAATTGTGGCTCTCGGGAATGTAGCGCGCCCGGCTGCGCCCGCCATCGATGACGACCACGCTGCGCAGAAAGCGGCGCAGATAGGTCGCCGCAGTCAGGCCCGCCGGCCCGCCGCCCACCACCGCGACATCGATGTCTTGGATCATCTGCAGGCTCCCGGACGGGCAGTCGAGACTGACGAGGGCGGCGTGCACCGCCGGTGAGCGCCGCCGCCCCTGCGGGCGGCCCCCTGCAGAGCGCGCAGCACCCCGTTGACAACGCTGTCAGTCTCCCTTCCTAATGCGCTCTGGCCCACGGCGTGTTCCGCGCGCGGTGCGCTGCCCACAATTCGATCGACTTTCGTGAGATCCCTTGGGAGGGGAAGATCCATGAAGCCATTCCGTGCCGCGCCCAAGCCGCGGTTGCTGACGTCCGCCCTGTTACTCGCCATCGCCTCGCCGACGCTTGCCCAGGTCGCCGATCCGTCGCCCGATGCCACCGAACTCGACGCCGTCGTCGTGACCGGCATCCGCGGCAGCCTGACCTCGTCGATGAACCTCAAGCGCGACTCGCAGGGCATCGTCGACGGCATCGTCGCCGAGGACATCGGCAAGTTCCCCGATACCAACCTGGCCGAGTCGCTGCAGCGCATCTCGGGCGTGTCGATTGACCGCACCGCCAGCGGCGAGGGCTCGAAAGTCACCGTCCGCGGCGTCGGCCCGGACTTCAACCTGGTGTTGCTCAACGGTCGCCAGATGCCGGCCTCCAACCTGGGCCCGGGCGGCGGCGGCACGTCCAGCTCGCGCGCCTTCGACTTCGCCAACCTCGCGTCCGAGGCGGTGTCGGAGATCGAAGTGTTCAAGAGCAGCCGCGCCTCGACTCCGACCGGCGGCATCGGCGCGACGATCAACGTCAAGACCGCCCGCCCGCTCGACAATCCGGGCGCCCATGCCAACATCGGCCTCAAGGCCGTGCACGACACCTCGGTCGAGAACCTGCCCGACGCCTATCCGGGCAGCAAGTTCACCGGCGAACTGTCGGGCATCTTCAGCAACACCTCGGCCGACGGCCGCTTCGGCATCGCGCTGAGCGGCAGCTACCAGGAACGCGATTCGGGCTACAGCCAGGCCTCGGTGGCCGACGGCTGGGCGACGATGCGCGGCGACGACACCGCCGCCTGGAACCGCCTGCCGCTGCCGGGCGAGCCGGGCTACGACCGCATCACCAACCGACCCGGCCCGGACACGATCTATGCCCGGCCGCAGAACACCGGCTACAGCGTCAACGGCGTGCAGCGCCAGCGCACCAACGGCCAGGCCACATTCCAGTGGCAGCCGCTCGACAACCTGCGCACCACGCTCGACTACACCTATGCCGAGAACAAGGTGCAGCAGCAGCGCAACGAGCTGTCGGTGTGGTTCAACTACGGTCCCGGCGACAGCGCGTGGACCGATGGCCCGATCGCCGCGCCGATCTACTACGGCGAGGACAACGTCTCGTTCGACGACGACGGCAACCCGCGCTACGCCGATATCGCGATGGGTGGCATGGAGCTGGCCACACGCAACACCCTCGAATCCACCGGCTTCAACGTCGAATGGGACGCCACCGACGCGCTGAAGCTGCGCTTCGACTATCACAACTCCACCGCCGAATCTCGCCCAGACAGCCCCTACGGCTCGGCCGGCGTGCTCGGCACCGCCGCGTTCCAGCGCGCGTCGACCTCGGTCGACTACAGCGGCGAGTTCCCGATCTTGACCATCGGTCTGCCGCCGGGCGTTTCGCAGATCAACCCGTCGGATGTCGTGGTCACCGGCTCAGTCTTTCAGAACAGCTACAACAAGTCCGAGGTCGAGCAGTTCCAGGCGGGCGGCCGCTTCGAGTTCCAGAACTACTCCAACCTCGACTTCGGCGTATCGCTGACCGAGGTCAACAACCGGTCTGCGTCGGCGGTGACCCAGCGCGACACCTGGGGCGGCCTCGGCAGCCCTGGCGATTACGACGACAGCATCTTCTACGCCGACGACATGGCGCGCTACTTCGACGCCTTCCGCGGCCACAACGATCCGCGCTTCACCGGCCGCTTCATGATGTTCGACTTCGACCGGCTGCGGCAGCGCGCGGCCGAAGTCGCTGGCGACGATGCGTACTACCGTGCGCCGACCGAGTTCACCGACGATCTTCGCACCGAGGAAAAATCCAAGTCGGCCTATGTGCAGTGGAGCAGCACGTTCGACTGGTCGATGCCGTTGAAGGTCGCCGCCGGCGTCCGCTACGAGGAGACCGATGTCACCTCCGAGGCCCTGTCCCGCGTGGCCAACAGCATCAGCTGGGATTCGGCCAACGAGCTCTATGTCGTCTACGACGGCGAGCGCCAGTTCATCAGTCAGACCGGCAAGTACGATCATTTCCTGCCGAGCCTCGACCTGAGCCTGGAGGTCGCGCCGAACATGGTGCTGCGCGGCAGCTACAGCCAGACCATCGGACGGCCCGGCTGGCAGCAGATCCAGGGCGGCCTGAGCCTGGCCAACATCGTGCGTGTCGACGGTGGCGACGGCTCCCAGGGCAACCCGGCGCTCGAGCCTTTGAAATCGACCAACTTCGACCTGTCGTTCGAGTGGTACTACGGCGAAGCGAGCTATGTATCTGTGGGCTGGTTCCGCAAGAACATCAAGAACTTCATCAGCGACACGATCGTGCGCGACACGCCGTTCAACCTGCACACCCCGGTCGGCGGCACGTACTGGAACAACGCGGTCGCCAATGGCTGCGGCAACACCGACCTGGTCTGCATCCGCAATTACATCTTCCTGAACCACGCAGGCGACCCGGGCGTCAACTACACCGGCGTCAACGCCAATGGCGAGCGGACCGGCAGCATCGTCGGTCTGCCGGGCGACCCGATCGCCGGCTTCGACATCAGCACGCCGGCCAACCAGCGCTCGGATTCGCTCGACGGCTGGGAGTTCAACGTCCAGCACATGTTCGGAGAGAGCGGCTTCGGCGTGTCGGCGAATTACACGATCGTCGATTCAGGGCTGACGTTCGACGATGCCAGCCTTGGGACGCAGTATCCGATGATCGGCCTGAGCGATTCGGCCAACGTCGTCGCGTTCTACGACAAGAACCGGTGGCAGGTCCGCGCGGCCTACAACTGGCGCGACGAGTTCCTGTCGGGCATCGGCGGTCAGGGGCCCAACCCGAACTACACCGAGGCCTACGGCCAGCTCGACCTCAACGTGAGCTACCAAGTCAACGACCAGCTCTCGCTGCATGCCGAAGCGATCAACCTGACCGACGAAACCTATCGCGTGCATGCCCGCCACACGAACATGCTCCGGTTCGCGACCCAGACCGGACCGCGCTACATGTTCGGACTGCGCTATCGTTTCTGACGGTCGCCCCGGTACGGCGCACGGCTGCAAGCCGCGCGCCGTACCGACCGCCCGCCGTCCCGATATCGCGCAGGTCCCGGAGATGCCCCGACACGTCCCGCTCGACAGCATCGAACACCGCACGCTGGGCGTAGAGACCGCGCGCGGTGCTTCGCTGGGCGATGGCGTGATGCTGGCGCAGACCTTTCCCGGCGAGTTCCGCGACATCCAGGCGCACTACCCGATCGTGTTCCACCAGGATGCGCAGGACCGCATCCAGCCGTTGGCCTTGTTCGGTCTGGAGCGAGGGTACAACGTCTTCCTCGTCGACGGGCGATGGGACGCGGCCTACATCCCACTGGCGATGGAGCGCCAACCGTTCCTGATCGGTCACAGCGAGGCGGGCCCGACGATCCACGTCGATCTCGACAGTCCTCGATTACGCACGGATGGCGGACAGCCGCTGTTTCTCGAGCACGGCGGCTTGAGCCCGTTGCTTGCGCGCGTGCAGACGGTACTGCAAGCGCTTCACGACGGGCTGGCGACGGTGCCCGGGTTCGTCGCTGCATTGGCCGCCCATCAGTTGCTCGAGCCCCTCGCACTGGAGGTCCGGCTCGACAGCGGCCGCACGCTGCGGCTCGACGGCCTGCTGACGATCGCCGAGGACCGCGTCCGCAGCTTGGCGCCCGATACCGCCGGCCAGTTGCACGCCGCCGGTCACCTGGAGGCCATCCACATGGCGATGGCCTCGATGTCGCGACTGCGCGACCTCATCGACCGGACCAACCGTACCGATGGCCTGGTCCGCTGACCCCATCGCCGAGCGGCAGGATCTGCGTCCGGACGCGCTTCCGGACGAGATCCTGCGCAGCCAGACGCCGGTCGTGCTGCGTGGCCTGGTTGCGGACTGGCCGCTGGTGCGCGCCGCACGCGAAAGCGCGCAGGCCGCTGCCGGCTACCTGGCCGATCTTGCGCGCGAAGACGCGCCGCCGGTGGTCGTCACAGTCGGGCCACCGGAGATCGCGGGCCGCTTCTTCTACACCCCATCGCTTGACGGCTTCAACTTCAGGCGCGAGCAGGTGCCGCTGCCGGTGGTGCTGCGCACGCTGCTGAACTATCTCGACGATCCCGCGCCACCCGCGATCTATGTGGCCTCGACGACGATCGACACCTGGCTGCCGGGATTGCGCGGCGACAACGTCGTCGGGCTGGGCGAACGCACACCGCTGGCGAGCATCTGGATCGGCAATCGCACGCGCATTGCCGCACACCAGGACCTGCCCGACAACCTGGCCTGTGTGGCCGCGGGCCGGCGGCGGGTCACCCTGTTTCCGCCCGACCAGCTCGCCAATCTGTATGTCGGTCCGCTCGACCTGACCCCGGCCGGCCAGCCGATCAGCCTGGTCGACTTCGCGGCGCCCGACCTTCAGCGCTTCCCCCGCTTCGCCGAGGCCATGCGCCATGCGCAGGTGGCCGAGCTCGCGGCCGGAGATGCGGTACTGATTCCGTCGATGTGGTGGCACCACATGGAGGGCCTGGAGCCCTTCAACGTGCTGGTGAACTACTGGTGGCGCCAATCGCCGGGTTGGATGGACACACCGATGGATGCGCTGATGCATGCGCTGCTGAGCGTGCGCGACCTGCCGCCGGCGCAACGGGCGATCTGGCGCGAGGTGTTCGAGCATTACGTCTTCGCCCCCGGCGACGCCACCGCCGCGCACATTCCCGATGCCGCACGCGGGGCGCTCGCCCCCCTGGATGCGGAACGCGCGCGCAGACTGCGTGCGCGGCTGCTGCAACGCCTCAACCGCTAAGGAGCGTCATGTCGCCATCGTCGCCGTCCGAGTCCTTATTGCCGCAGACACCCGTGCGGCGGGTCGTGATCGCCGGCGGTGGCACAGCCGGATGGATGGCCGCCGCCGCAATCTGCAAGCTGCTCGGCCGCACATTGGAGGTCACGCTGGTCGAGTCGGAGGATATCGGCACCATCGGCGTGGGCGAGGCGACGATTCCGACGATGCTCACGTTCCACCGGCTGCTCGGGATCGACGAGCAGGCCTTCATGGCGGCCTCGCAGGCGACGATCAAGCTCGGTATCTCCTTCGAGGGCTGGCGCAACACCGACCATCGCTATCTCCACTCGTTCGGCATCACCGGCAAGGACCACTGGAGCGCGGGGTTCCAGCATTTCTGGATGCGCGGCCGCGAGCGCGGCCTGGCCGAGGACTATCCGGCCTACTGCATCGAACTGCAGGCCGCGCTGCGGCACCGATTCGCCCATCTGTCCGACTACCGGATGAACTACGCCTACCATCTTGATGCCGGACGGTATGCCCGCTTCCTGCGCGGCATCAGCGAGACGCACGGCTGCAGGCGTATCGAGGGCCGGATCGGCGAGGTCGTCGCCGACCCGGACTCGGGCCTGATCCGCGCGCTGCAGCTGACCGACGGCCGCACGATCGAAGGCGACCTGTTCGTCGATTGCACCGGCTTTCGCGCGCTGCTGATCGGGCAGACGCTCGGCGTCGGCTTCGAGGACTGGTCGCACTGGCTGCTCAACGACAGCGCGATCGCGACCCAGACCGCGGCGGTCCGCCCGCCAGCCCCATACACGCGTGCGATCGCCGAGCCCTGGGGCTGGCAATGGCGCATCGCGCTGCAGCACCGCATGGGCAACGGCATCGTCTACGCCAGCCGCCATGTCGACGACGACACGGCCCGGGCGCGCCTGCTGTCGAGCATCGAAGGCGAGCGGCTGCGCGAGCCATTGCAACTGCGCTTCCGCCCCGGTCGCCGCCTGCAGAGCTGGCGCGGCAACTGCATCGCGCTCGGCCTGGCGGCCAGCTTCATCGAGCCGCTGGAGTCGACGACGATCCATCTGATCCAGCGCGGCATCGTCCGCTTGCTGCAGGCGTTCCCGCAGGTGCTCGCCGCGCCGGCCATCGCCGAATACAACGCGCGCATGGACGAGGAACTGCAGCACGTGCGCGACTTCGTGATCCTGCACTACCACGCCACCGAGCGGCGAGACTCGGCGTACTGGCGATATGTCGCGGAAATGCCGCTGCCCGACACGCTGCAGCATCGCATCGACCTGTTCCGAGAAACCGGCACCGTGTATCACGTGCCGGGCGAACTGTTCGCCGAGAACTCCTGGATCCAGGTGATGTTGGGCCAGGGCATCGTGCCCCGGCATCGCCACCCCGTCCCCGACCTCATGGGCGATGAAGAGCTGCGCGGCTTCCTTTCGGCGGTCCGCGCCGATGTGCAGCGCACGGTCGATGCGCTGCCCGCGCACCATGACTATCTGCAGCGCTATTGCCCGGCCGCGCCGGCCTGAACGCCCGCCGGCATCCCGCCCCCGGCACGGCGTTCGGGCGACGCGCCCCTCGACCCCGCCTCAGCCCTCCATCTGCTCCAGCGCGCGGCCCTTGGTCTCGCGGACGTACCTGAGCACGAAGCCCACCGAGACGAACGCGGCGACCATGTAGATCGCGTAGGCCGAGGCCAGGCCGATGCCGGCCAGCAGGACCGGGAAGCTCATGGTGATCGCGAAGTTCGAGGTCCATTGCGCGGCGCCGGCGACCGCCAGGCCCGAGCCGCGGATCTGGTTGGGGAACATCTCGCCGAGCATGACCCACATCACCGGGCCCCAGGACATGTTGAAGAACACCACGTAGGCATTGGCCGCGATCAGCGCCACCGTGCCCATGCCGTCCGGCAACTGCAGGTGTCCATCGACCAGCGCGCCGCTGGCAAACACCCAGGTCAGCACCGCCAGCGAGACCGCCATGCCGAGCGAGCCGATCCACAGCAGCGGCTTGCGGCCGATGCGGTCGATCAAGACCAGGGTGACCAAGCAGGCGCCGATGCTCAGCGCACCGGAGAGCACGTTGATCAGCAGCGCATCGCTTTCCGAGAAGCCGACCGCCTGCCACAACACCGCGCCGTAGTAGAACACCACGTTGATGCCGACCAGCTGCTGGAACGTCGCCAGACCGATGCCGACCCAGACGATCGGCCGGATGCGGCCACTCACCCGGTCGACCAGGTCCGACAGCCGCGGGCGATGCTGATCGCCGGCCAGCGAGCGTTCGATCTCGCCCAGCGTCGTCTGCGCCTGCACCGGGCCGTACAGCCGCGACAGCACCGCGAGCGCCTCGCCGTGGCGGCGCTTGACCATCAGGTAGCGCGGGCTCTCGGGAATCAGCATCAACAGCGCCAGGAACAGCAGCGACGGGAACGCCATCATCCAGAACATCCAGCGCCAGGCCGGCGCGCCCAGCCACAGCGCGTCGGTCGATGCGCCGGCGCTGCGGGCGAGCAGATAGTTGCTCAGGAAGGCCGCAAACAGGCCGGAAATGATCGCGATCTGCTGCACTGTCGCAAGCCGGCCCCGGTAGCGTGCCGGCGCCACTTCGGCGATATAGGCCGGCGACATCACGCTGGCCGCGCCGACCGCGAAGCCGCCGAGCACGCGCGCGGCGATGAACATCAACGAGCTGGTGGCCGCACCCGAGCCGATCGCGGACAACAGGAACAGCACCGCGGAAATGATCAACACGCTGCGTCGCCCCCAGCGATCGGCGAGCCGGCCGGCGAAGAACGCGCCGATCGCGCAGCCCAGCAGCATCGAGGCGACCTCGAAGCCCAGCGCGGCCTTGCTCGAACCGAAGGCCTGCTGCAGGCCGTCGACCGTTCCGTTGATGACGCCGCTGTCGAAGCCGAACAGGAAGCCGCCGATCGTGGCGACACAACTGATCAGGACGATGAATCGGGTGTTCTCGGCAGCGCGCGCGGACGCGTCGCCGGCAATGCTTGGGCTGCTCATATCCATGTCCCCGGAGTGGCACGTGCGACGCGGCGGATGCGCCGGCGCCGGTCAGGCTCGAATGCCGAAGATACCGGCTCGACGGCCCATTGTGCGTGCCCCAGCGCACGCTGTGTCCCAGCCATGCCGTCCCGGATGGACGGGAGCGACCGCGGCCGCCCCTTCGGCGCGCCGATCAGCGCGGCGCCGGGCCGGTAGAGCGGCGCAGCTGCAACGTATACGGCACCTCGACCATGCCGGCCTCGTCGCGATCGCGCAGCGCCTTGAGCAGTTCCAGCCCGGCCAATTGGCCCATCTCGCGCGTCGGCTGGCGCACCGTGGTCAGCGCGGGATGGATATGGCGCGAGATCGGGGTGTCGTCGAAGCCGCAGACCGAGACATCGCGCGGCACCTGCAGCCCGAGCTCGTACACCGCGCAGATCACACCGGCCGCCATGTCGTCGTTGGCCGCGAAGATCGCGGTCGGCGGCTCGGGTAGTGCCAGCAGTCGTGTTGCAGCGCGGAATCCCGATTCGTGCGAGAACTCGCCATCCACGACCAGGGCAGGATCGAAGGCCAGACCGGCCTCGCGCAGTCCGGCCCGATAGCCGGCCAAGCGCCAGCCGGTGGCACCGTGTGCGGGGTGCCCCTTGATGTGCGCGATGCGGCGATGCCCCAGCGAAACCAGGTGCGCGATCATCTCGCGCACCGCGCTGCCCTCGTCCACGGTCACGCCGACCCGTCGGTGCGCTTCCATCGGCGAGATGCTCGCGTAGGGCACGTCGAGCTCGTCGAGCCGCGCCAGCAGCGCCGGGTCGTCGGTGATCGGCGGCGTCAGCACCACCCCATCCAGGCGCGACTGCTCGACCATCGCCTCGACGGTGTCGACGATGTCGCGCGCGTCGTAGACCAGCGGCGCGAGCATCAGGTTGTAGTGGTGCGCCTTGCAGGCGTCGAGCAGGCCAAGCTCGACCTCCATCAGGTAGTTGCTCGACGGATTGTCGTAGAGCATCGCGACCAGGTATGAGCGGCGCCCGGCCAGCGTGCGCGCCGAGGGATGCGGCGTGTAGCGCAGCTTGCCGACCGCGGCCTCGACCCGCGCGCGCGTAGCCGCGGCGACGTTGGGCTCGCGGTTGAGCACCCGCGAGACGGTCTTCATGGACACGCCGGCCTCTGCGGCGACGTCCTCGATGCGGACACGCATGTAGTGGAATCCAGAGTCGGTGCGATTTCGCGACAGATTCTGCCAGACCGGCATCGACTTCATGATGGCGGCGCGGGGTCGGTCGCGGTTATGCCGCTCTGCAGCAAACATCGCGGACGGCTTGCGGTATTCTGCGGCGTACATGACAACGCTGTCAGCCAAGCTGACGACCACGTAGCGGAGGGGAACCCGACGATGTCCATCCAGCCCACACCGGCGGCCCGCCGGGGCGCCACTCGACCGGCCGGCCAGCGCCTGCTGGCCCTCGCCGCCGCACTCGCGCTGGCCGGCTGCGGCAACCAAGCGGCACCGGCGGCGGCAGCCAGCGCGACGCCTGGGAACACTGCCGATGCCGGTGCGATCGATCCAGCCAACTGGCCCGAAACGCGCTGGCCGCTCGCCGAGGACGCGGCGCTGGAGCAGAAGATCACCGACCTGATGGCCACGATGACGCTCGAGGAAAAAGTCGGCCAGATCGTCCAGGGCGACATCGCCGACATCACGCCCGACGACCTGCGCAAGTATCGGCTTGGCTCGATCCTGGCCGGCGGCAACTCCGATCCAGGTGGCCGCTACGATGCATCGCCCGCCGAATGGCTGGCGCTGGCGGATGCCTTCTGGGAAGCCTCGATGGACACCTCGGGCGGTGGCAAGGCGATCCCGGTGATCTTCGGCATCGATGCCGTGCACGGCCAGAGCAACATCGTCGGCGCCACCCTGTTCCCGCACAACATCGGCCTGGGCGCAACGCGCAACCCGGAGCTGATGCGCGAGATCGGCCGCGTCACCGCGATCGAGACCCGCGCCACCGGCATGGAATGGGCGTTCGCGCCGACCGTCGCCGTGCCGCAAGACGACCGCTGGGGCCGCACCTACGAGGGCTACTCCGAGTCGCCCGACATCGTCGCCGCGTTCGCACCGGCGGTGGTCGAGGGCATGCAGGGCAAGCCCGGCGCGCCGGACTTCCTCGACGATCACCATGTGATGGTCTCGGTCAAGCACTACCTCGGCGACGGCGGCACCGCCGGCGGCAAGGACCAGGGCGAGACCGCTGTGACCGAAGCGCAGTTGCGCGATATCCACGGCGCAGGCTATCCGCCGGCGATCGCGGCGGGGGCGCAGGCGGTCATGGCCTCGTTCAACAGCGTGCACGGCCAGCGCATGCACGGGCACAAGACCTTGCTGACCGACGTCCTCAAGGACCGCATGAACTTCGGCGGTTTCGTCGTCGGCGACTGGAACGGCCACGGCCAGCTTCCCGGCTGCACGACCACCGATTGCGCGTCGACCTTCAACGCCGGTCTCGACATGGCGATGGCGCCCGACAGCTGGCGGGGACTGTACGAAAGCACGGTCAAGCACGCGCAGTCGGGCGAGCTGCCGATGGCGCGGCTCGACGATGCGGTGCGTCGCATTCTGCGCGTCAAGTTCCGCATGGGCCTGTTCGATGCACCCAAGCCGTCGGCGCGTGCGCTGGGTGGGAAGTTCGAACTGCTCGGTGCGCCGGAACACCGCGAGGTCGCACGCCGCGCGGTGCGCGAATCGTTGGTGCTGCTCAAGAACGACGGCGTGCTGCCGATCGCGCCGAAGCAGCGCGTGCTGGTCGCCGGCGACGGCGCCGACGACATGGGCAAGCAGTCCGGTGGCTGGACACTCAACTGGCAGGGCACCGGCACCAAGCGTGCCGACTACCCCAACGGCGACACCATCTGGGACGGCATCCGCGCACAGGTCACCGCGGCCGGTGGCAGCGCGCAGCTCGCCGTCGATGGTACGTATCGGCAGAAGCCGGACGTGGCGATCGTGGTGTTCGGCGAAGATCCGTATGCCGAGTTCCTCGGCGACCTGCCGAACCTGCTCTACAAGCCCGGCAACGACGCCGACCTCGAACTGATCAAGCGCCTGCGCGCCGAAGGCATCCCGGTCGTCTCGGTGTTCCTGAGCGGCCGCCCGCTGTGGATGAACCGGGAGATCAACGCCTCCAACGCTTTCGTCGCGGCGTGGTTGCCGGGTTCGGAGGGCGCGGGCATCGCCGACGTGCTGCTGCGCGGCGCCGACGGCAATGTGCAGCACGACTTCAAGGGCAAGCTGAGCTTCTCGTGGCCGCGACGCGGCGACCAGTACGCGAACAACGTCGGCATGGAGGGCTACGACCCGTTGTTCGCCTTCGGCCATGGCCTGAGCTACGCCGAGGACGGCAACCTGGCCGCACTGCCGGAAGATGCCGGCGTCAGCGCTGAGGACGGCAAGGACGCGGGCTACTTCGCCCGCGGCGTCCCCGGTCCCGGCCTGCGCCTGGTGGTGACCGGAACCGACGGTCGCGGCGCGGACGTGCTGCACCCGCGCGTCGCCACGCCCGACGGCACGCTGACACTGGCCGCGGTCGACTACCAAACCCAGGAAGGCGCACGCCTGCTGACCTGGACCGGCAACGCGACCGCCGAACTGCTGTCGCATTCGCCGTTCGACCTCAGCCGCGAGACCAACGGCGATTCGCTGCTGCTCGCCACCGTGCGTGTGGATGCTGTGCCCGCCGCCGGTGACGTCACGCTGTTCGCCGGCTGCGGCGAGGGCTGCGAGGCCCGGCTGCCGGTCGGCCCATGGCTGGGCTCGCTGCCGCGCGGTGAATGGACGACGATCGGCGTGCCGCTCAAGTGCCTCACGGCCGCCGGCCTCGACGCCACCCGCGTCAGCACGCCGTTCGCGCTGCGCGCACCCGCTGGCCTGACGCTGGGCGTGGCCGATATCCGCGTCGGCACCGACGCCGCACACCGCCTGGACTGCAAGACCCAGTAAGCGCGCGCAGTCGCTTGCCCCCTTCCCCCGCCTGCCGGCATTGCGCCCGTCAGGGGTGGAAGGCTGGGCCGTGGATTGCCCCTTCCTCCGCTCGCGGGGGAAGGTTGGGATGGGGGCCAACGGCCGTCCGCCAAGAAAATCGGTCTGCGGACCAGAGCCCGCCCGAATCAGCGCCGGCTTGCCCCAGCGTTGGCCCCACCCAAGTCTCCCGCCGCCGGACAGGGTTGCGTGCTCGCCCCCGCGCTCCCAGGCCACATCACCGCAACGCAGCGTGCGCCGCGTCACCACGCCGCGTGACGGCAGCACCCCTAGACTCGACGCACCTGTCTTTTGGAGCGTCGCCATGATCGACCTGCATTACTGGCCCACCCCCAACGGCCACAAGGTCACGCTGTTTCTCGAGGAAGCCGGACTCGATTACACGATCCACCCGGTCAACATCGGCAAGGGCGACCAGTTCAAGCCCGAGTTCCTCGCGTTTTCGCCGAACAACAAGATGCCCGCGATCGTCGATCACGCGCCGGCCGACGGCGGCGCGCCGCAGACGGTGTTCGAATCGGGCGCGATCCTGCTGTATCTGGCCGAGAAGACCGGCCGCTTCCTTCCCGCCGAACCGCGCACGCGCATCGAAGCGATCGAATGGCTGTTCTGGCAGATGGCAGGCTTGGGCCCGATGACCGGCCAGTACGGCCACTTCAACGTCTACGCGCCCGAGAAGATTCCCTACGCGATCGAGCGCTACACCAATGAAGCCAACCGGCTGCTGCAGGTGCTCGACACCCGGCTGGCAGGTCGCGAGTTCATCGCCGGCGATGCCTATTCGATCGCCGACATGGCCGCCTACCCGTGGATCGGCGTCTACGACAAGGCCCCGATCGATATGACGCCCTATCCCGAGATCCGCCGCTGGCACGCCGCAATCCAGGCCCGCCCGGCGACGCAGCGCGCCTACGCGAAAGCGCGGGCGGTCAATCCGGACGCCGGCAAGCCGTTGAGCGAGGAAGAGAAGAAGCAGCTGTTCGGGCAGGGCCGCCGCTGAGGCGACGCATCCGGGGTGCGCACGCCCGACACCCTGCGTAGGATCGAAACTCCACTCCGGCCCCAAGGACGCGCCCGATGCGAGCGATCCCTCTATGCGCCGCGGCCTGCCTGCTCGCCGCGTGCGCATCGACACCAACCGCGGCTCCCGTCTCCGCTCCCCTCGCCGATGCCGCCCGCTGCGACGCGCTCGCCGGCGACGGCTGGCGGCGAATCCCCGCGCCCAAGGTCGCCGCCGAATTGCTTGCGCTGGCCTACGTCGCCACGCCCCCGACGCAGGCGCGCTGGTACGTCGCCAACGACGGCCGGCATGCGGCCTGCCTGCCACCCGATGCCGGCACCTCCTGCGGCCATGTCCTGCACACCTTCCAGCCGCAGATCCATCGAATGTGGAGCTGGTCGGGCAGTGCCGCACGGAGCGAGGCCTGTCCAGCGGGCTGATGCCACGCACAAGGCAGCGCACGAGCAGCCGATACACTCCCCTCCCCGCTTCACTGGATTCGCCATGCGCTCCGTTCTTGCCGCTGCCGCCTTGATGCTCGCCACGACCGCCACCGACACGCTCGCCACGACACCGCCTGCGGACGGTCGTCTCACGCTCGAGGCGATCACCGGCGATGCGCCGTTGTCAGGGCCAACGTTGCTCAAGCCGCAGGTCGCGCCGGATGGGTCGCGGGTGACGTTCCTGCGCGGCAAGGATGAGAACCGCAACCAGTTCGACCTGTGGGAGTACGACATCGCCAGCGGGCAGACCCGCATGCTGGTCGATTCGAAGGTCGTGCTGCCGGGCGAGGAGACGCTCAGCGACGAGGAGAAGGCCCGACGCGAGCGTCAGCGCATCGCCGGACAATCAGGCATCGTCGATTACCAGTGGGCGCCCGATGCGCGCACACTGCTGTTCCCGCTCGGCGGCGAGCTGTATCTCTACGATCTGGCGAAGACCGGGCGCGATGCGGTCCGCCAGCTCACGAATGGCGGCGGGTTCGCCACCGATCCGAAGGTCTCGCCGCGCGGCGGCTTCGTGAGCTTCATCAGGGCGCGCGATCTGTGGGTGGTGGATCTGGCGAGCGGCGAAGAGCGCCGACTGACCACCGACGGCAGCGCGACGATCGGCAACGGCGTGGCCGAGTTCGTGGCCGACGAGGAAATGGACCGGCACACGGGCTACTGGTGGGCGCCCGACGACAGCGCGATCGCGTATGCGCGCATCGACGAGTCGCCGGTGCCGGTGCAGAAGCGCTACGAGGTCTATCCCGATCGCACCGATGTCGTCGAGCAGCGCTATCCGGCGGCCGGCGACGACAATGTGCGCGTCTCGCTGCACGTGGTCGCGCCGCAGGGCGGAACCGCGACCGCCATCGACCTCGGCTCCGATCCGGACATCTATCTCGCTCGTGTGCAGTGGCGCGATGCGCAGCGACTGACGTTCCAGCGTCAGTCGCGCGACCAGCAGACGCTGGAACTGATCGAGGCCACGCTCGCCACCGGCCGCCAGCGCACACTGCTCGTCGAGCGCAGCCGCACCTGGGTTCCGCTGCACGACGACCTGCGGTTCCTCACCGACGGTCGCTTCGTGTGGTCCTCGGAGCGCGACGGCTTCCAGCATCTGTACGTGATGAGCGAGGACGGCCGCCGGGCGACGCAGCTCACGCGCGGCGACTGGCCGGTCGATGCGCTGCTGGCCGTCGACGAGGCCGCTGGCCTGGTGTACTTCCGCGCGGGCATGGCACTGGAGGACGGCAAGGCCGTCGCCCAGCCGATCGAGTCGCGGCTCTACAGCGTCGGGCTCGACGGCCGGCAGGCCTATACCGCGCTGTCGACGGCGCCTGGCATGCACACCGCCAGCTTCGCGCGCAACGCGTCGGTCTACGTCGACAGCTGGTCGAACACCACGACCCCGCCGCAGATCGCGCTGCACCGGGCCGACGGCACGCAGGTCGCCACGCTGGTCGACAACGACCTCGCCGCGGCCGACCACCCCTATGCGCCCTATCGGGCCGCGCACCTGCCTACCGAGTTCGGCACGCTGACCGCCGCCGACGGGCGCACACCGTTGCATTACTCGCTGATCCGGCCCGCCGACTTCGATGCGTCCAAGCGTTATCCGGTCGTGGTGTACGTCTATGGCGGGCCGGCGTCGCAGACCGTGCTCGACACCTGGCCCGGGCGCGCCGACGCGAGCTTCCACCAGTACCTGGCGCAGCGTGGCTACGTGGTGTTCTCGCTCGACAATCGCGGCACACCGCGGCGCGGCCGCGAGTTCGGCGGTGCACTGTATCGGCGCCAGGGCACGGTCGAGGTCGAGGACCAGGTCCGCGGCGTGGACTGGTTGAAGGCGCAGCCGTGGGTCGACGGCGACCGCATCGCGGTCAACGGCTGGTCGAACGGCGGTTACATGACGCTGATGCTGCTGGGCAAGGCGCCGGAGGCGTATGCCTGCGGCGTCGCCGGCGCACCGGTCGCCGACTGGGCGCTCTACGACACGCACTACACCGAGCGTTACATGGGGCTGCCCAATGCCAACGTGGACGGGTATCGCGAGGCCAGCGTGTTCACCCACGCAGGCAACATCCGGCCCAACGCCTTGCTGCTGATCCACGGCATGGCCGACGACAACGTGCTGTTCACCAACGCCACGCAGCTGATGAGCCAGCTGCAATCGGCCGGCACCCCGTTCGAGCTGATGACCTACCCCGGCGCCAAGCATGGCCTGCGCGGTCGCGACGCATTGCATCGCTATCGCACCACCGAGGCCTTCCTGCAACGCTGCCTCGCACGCTGACCTTAGCCGGAGTCTCGCGAATGGTCGCCGTCCCGCCGCCTCTGCCCACCGGTCCTGCTGCCAGCCCGCCCTCGCGCGGCTGGTGGCGGCGGCACTGGAAGTGGGCGTTGCCCGTGGCCATCG
Source organism: Luteimonas sp. TWI662 (assembly GCF_039673825.1). NCBI lineage: Bacteria > Pseudomonadati > Pseudomonadota > Gammaproteobacteria > Lysobacterales > Lysobacteraceae > Luteimonas > Luteimonas sp. TWI662. Next base: position 250,278 of record NZ_JBDJMI010000002.1, read on the forward strand.
TCACGGCGATCGCGCTGGCCGCCCTCGCAATCACGGCGCTGCTGTTCGGGGTGCGCAGCGCCCTGGTCGACTCGGACGTCTACCAGGATGCGGTGGCGCGGGCGCGTGCGGACCGGGAGATCATCGCGCTGATCGGCGAACCGATGACCGAGAGCTTCATGCCGGCAGGCAATATCAACACCTCGACCCTCGGCGGCGGTAGCGGCGAGGCCGGCCTCATGGTGACGCTGACCGGGCCCAAGGGTGCGGGCACGCTGTATGTCGAGGCCAAGCGCAAACGCGGCCACTGGCGCTATGGCTCGCTGTTCTTCATCAAGGCGACGGACGATGGCCGGGTGACCCTGGTCGACCCGGCAACCGGCTTGGGCGAGCCCGCGATCGCGCCCTGACTTCCGGGCATTGCCCTGGTGGGGCACGGGGTCTACGGTGGCCCGATCGCCGCCGCCGGATTTGTCCATGAAGCCGCTCGTCCTCGCCATCGCGCTGACCCTCGCCACGCCGTTCGCGGCCGGCGCCCACGCCGACCCTGCCGCCGCGACGGCATCCGCGGCGCAGCCGTCCGGGCCTGCCTGGGTCGCGCGCAGCAACGCGCTTGCACAGATCCTGATCGACGCCCAGGCACCGTTCCAGCCCGAGTCGGTCGGTTTCTTTGGCGTGCCCGGCTACGACGACCAAGTCGCCGATCTCGGGCCCGACCACGCCCGCCGTTACCGCGAGGCGATCGCCGGGGCGCGGGCGAAGCTGCAGACCCAGCTCGAGCTCGAGCGCGACCCGGATGTGCGCCAGGACCTGCAGATCCTGCTGACCAGCATCGACGACAGCATCGAGGGCAGCCTGCTCGAGGAGCGGTTCCTGCTGCCGTGGACCGATGCGCCGCAGCTGGTGTTCAACGGCATCAACGCCTTGCTCTCGACGCAGACGCCGCCCGAACGGCGCGGCCACGCGCTCGCACGCCTGCAGCGCTATGCAGGCCTTGTGCCCGGCAGCGTGCCGATCACGCAGCTGGCACGCGCGCGCTACGAAGAACGCCTGTCGGACACGACGCGGCTGCAGCCCACGCGCCGCGAAGTCGAACGCGCGCTCGAAAGCGCCGACACCTATGCCGCCGGCATCCGCGAGCTGTTCGCCGAGTACAAGATCGAGGGCGCCGATGCGGCGCTGGACGCGATCGCCAAGGAGATCGCCGACTACGCGCAGTGGACGCGCACCGTCGTGCTGCCCAAGGCACGCGAGGACACGCGGCTGCCACCCGAGCTCTACGCCTTCGGACTCAAACAGTACGGCACCGACATCGACCCGCAGCTGCTGATGCAGCGCGCGCAACTGGCCTTCATGGAGATCCGGGCGCAGATGCAGCAGCTCGCGCCGCTGGTCGCCAAGGACAAGGACATCGCCGCCACCGACTACCGCAAGGTGATCGCCGCGCTCAAGCGCGATGCGATTGCCGACGACCGGCTCCAAGCCAGCTACCGCGAGGTGATCGACGCGATCGATCCGATCATCGCGCGCGAGCGCATCGTCGACGTGCCACAGCGCGCGATGCAGATGCGGCTGGGGTCGGCCGCGGAATCGGCGGCCCAGCCCGCCCCGCATTTCCGCCCGGCGCCGCTGGTCGGCAACACCGGTCAGCAGGGCACGTTCGTGCTGCCGCTGGGCAACCCCGGCGGCGACGGCGAGGACGCAGCCTACGACGACTTCAATTTCGATGCGGTGCGCTGGACGCTCTCCGCGCACGAGGGCCGGCCGGGCCACGAGCTGCAGTTCACCGCGATGGTCGAGCGCGGGGTGTCGCTCGCGCGCTCGATGTTCGCGTTCAACTCGGTCAACGTCGAAGGCTGGGCGCTGTACGCCGAGGCCGAACTGGTGCCCTACGAGCCGCTCGACGGCCAGTTGGTCGCGCTGCAGTTCCGGCTGTTGCGCGCTGCCCGCGCGATGCTCGATCCGATGCTCAACCTGGGCCTGATCGACCGCGAGCGCGCCGGCCGCGTGCTCACCGACGAGGTGATGCTGTCGCCGGCGATGGCGCGCCAGGAGCTCGACCGCTACACCGTCAATGCGCCCGGCCAGGCAACCAGTTACTTCTACGGTTACACCCGCATCCTCGAACTGCGCATGCGCACCGAGTTGGCGCTGGGCGACCGCTTCGACCGCCTGGCCTTCAACAACTTCCTGCTCGACCAGGGCCTGCTGCCGCCCGCCCAGTTGGCCGAGGCGGTGGAGACCCGGTTCGTACCCGCGCAGCGCGCGCAGGCGACACGCTAGCGTCGACCGCTCGCAGGAGCGCCCTGGGCACCTGCGAGCGCGGCTTGGCGCGGTCTGCGCCTACCCCAGCCGCGCGAGCATCCGGCGATGGCCGATCAGCCGGGCCCAGCGCATCCCGACGTCCGTCCAACACAGGTAGGCGGCCTCGCCCGCGATCCGCCACCAGGTCGTCGGGCGCCAGGACAGCGTGGGTTCGGCGGCGCACAGCTCCCAGTCCAGGCCCAGGTGGCCGGCGAGCAGCGCGCAGCGTGCAAGGTGGTAGCGGCTGCTGAGCAGGGTGACCTGGCCCACGGGCGTCCCGGCCGATTGCGCCAGCAGCGCACGCGCGTTGCGCAGGTTCTGCAGGGTGTCGCGCGAGCAGTCCTCCAGCAGCAGCGGCGCATCGGCGGCGATCCCGCGGGCCAGCAGCGCCTCGCGGGCGAGCGCCGCCTCGGTCGGGGCGCCCTGAGGCCCGCCGCCGAGCAACAGCAGGCTGCGCGGCGCACGCGCATCCCACAACGTCGCGGCCCGGGCCAGCCGGGCCTGGAAATCCGCATCGAGCCGGCCTCCGGGCGCATGCTTGCCGAACAGCAGCACGCACTCCCCGCGCACCGGCGCGCAGGGCGCATGGCGCGCAACCCGCCACACGTGCACGACGTAGCCCACGTAGACCAGGCCCAGACTCAGCACGCAGGCGCTGGCCGCCACCACGAGCGCATGCAGCGCGTCGCGGTCGACGAGCAGGCGCAGCTTGTGCAGCAGGCGGGGACGGGACATGGCGCGGGTTTGCGCGACGGCGGTACTGGGGTGCGCCCTGAATTCTAGCCTCACGCCCGGTGGCTATACTCGGCCGTTTCCCAAGACGCCCCCCACGTGCCCCCATCGCAATCGTTGCCGCCGATGCCCCCGGTCGCCATCCGCGCCTACACCGCCACGACCGCACTGGGCCGCGGCGCGACGGCGCAGCGCGAGGCCCTGCGCGATCGCAGGGGGGGGCTGCGCCGCAATGATTTCGGTGCGACTCCGCTGCCGACCTGGATCGGTCGCGTCGACGGGCTGGAGGACGCCCCGCTGCCGACGGCGCTGGCGCGCTGGGAGTGCCGCAACAACCGGCTGGCCTGGCTGGCGCTGCAGCAGGATGGCCTGCCCGACGCGCTGGAGGCCCTGGTGGCGCGCCATGGCGCCGACCGGGTTGCGCTGGTGGTGGGCACCTCGACCGCCAGCATCGGCGCCAGCGAGGAGGCCTACGCACGCGCGGTGACCGGCGACGACGGCACGCGCCGGTTTCCGGACGATCTGGCCCGGCCGATCGTGCATACCCCGCATTCGCTGGGCGATTTTCTGCAGCACGCCACCGGACTGCGCGGCCCCTGCATCACGGTGGCGACCGCATGCTCGTCGAGCGCGAAGGTCTTCGCGCAGGCGGCTCGGATGATCGAGGCGGGTGTGGTCGACGCGGCGCTGGTGGGCGGCGTGGATACGCTGTGCGGCAGCGTGCTGTTCGGCTTCAATGCGCTTGGGCTGGTGTCGCGCGAACGCTGCCGGCCCTTCGACATCGCGCGCGATGGCTTGTCGATCGGCGAGGCCGGTGGTTTCGCGTTGCTCGAGCGCCCGGCGCGCGGCGACGATGGCCTGCAGCTGCGCGGCTACGGTGAATCGAGCGATGCGCACCATATGTCCACACCCCATCCCGAAGGCCTGGGCGCGCTCCTGGCGATGCGCGGCGCACTGGCCCGTGGCGGCATCGACGCCGCCCAGGTCGGCTATCTCAACCTGCACGGCACCTCGACCCCGGCCAACGACGCGGTCGAGGCGCATGCGGTCGACGCGCTGTTTCCCGCCACGCTGCACGCCAGCTCCACCAAGGGCTGGACCGGCCACACCCTCGGCGCGGCCGGCATCGTCGAGTCGGTGTTCGCACTGACCGCGCTCGAGCACGGCCTGCTGCCGGGCATCCTCGAATCGCAGGTGCGCGACCCGGCCTGCGGGCCGCAGATCCGGTTCGACAACGCCCAGCGTACGATCGACTACGCCATGAACAACTCGTTCGGCTTCGGCGGCAACAACTGCGCGCTGCTGTTCGGCAAGGCGGCCGCATGAGCGCGCTGACCGCCACGATCGCCGGGATCGGCTTCTGGAGCGATGGCCTGCCCGGCTGGTCGGCCGCGCAGGCCTTCGCTGCCACCGGCGCGCTGCCCGACGCCGCGCCCGCGCGTCCGTCGCCGCAATTGCTCGCGCCCAATGAACGCCGACGCGCGCCCGGTTCGGTCGCCGTCGCTCTGGAGGTGGCGCTCGCGGCCTGCCAGGCCGCCGGCCGTGAGCCGGCGACACTGCCATCGGTGTTCGCCTCCACCCACGGCGAATTGGCGATCACCGACTACATGTGCGAGACCCTCGCACAGGACCCGTCCGCGATCTCGCCGACCAAGTTCCACAATTCGGTGCACAACGCGGCGGCCGGCTACTGGACGATCGGCGCGGGGTGCACCGAGGCCGCGACCGCGATCAGCGCCTACGACGCCACGTTCGCCCAGGGGCTGGTGGAAGCCATGCTGCAGCTCGCGGCCGGCAGCGAGGCGGTGCTGCTGGTGGCCTACGACGGTACGGCCACCGGCCTGCTGTCGACGATGTCGCCCAGCGAAGGCCTGCTCGGCGGCGCGCTGGTGCTCACGCGCGCCGGCGATGGCCCGCGACTGTCGGCGACGCTGCGCGACGGCGATGCCAGTGCCGCGCCCGGCCCGCTGTCGGCGCGTGCGCCGCACAATGCGATGGCGCAGATGCTGCCCCTGTTCGATGCACTGGCCGCCGGAAGCGACCGCGCGGTCCTGCGCGCCGGTCCGCACCGCGAGCTGGCGCTGGAGATCCTGCAATGACTGCGCCCTCCCTGCACCGCGGCAATGTCGCGGTGGTCGTGCCCGCACTCAACGAAGCGCTGCGGATCGCCGAGGTCGTCAGCGGCGCGCTGGCGCATTGCGACCACGTGATCGTGGTCGACGACGGCTCCGACGACGCCACGCCCGACATCGTCGCCGCACTGCCGGTCACGCTGCTGCGCCACGCCTCCCGGATGGGCAAGGGCGCGGCCTTGCGCGCGGGCTTTGCCGAAGCCCGGCGCCGCGGGCTCGCGGCAGTGGTGACGATGGACGGCGACGGCCAGCATCGTGCCAGCGACATCCCGCGTCTGATCGAGGCCGCCAAACGCCATCCCAATTGCATCGTCAACGGCGCGCGGCTGCGCAAGCGCGACACCCAGCCCTGGTACCGGCGGCTGGGCAATGATTTCGGCGATTGGGGCATCGCCTGGGGCTGCGGCTATCGCCTGGTCGACAGCCAGAGCGGCCAGCGGCTGTATCCGGCCAATGTGCTGGCCTTGCAGGACGTGCCGGGCGAAGGCTTCGTGTTCGAGGCGCAGATCCTGATCTCGGCCGCCCGCGAGCTGGGCTGCGGGGTGGTGTCGGTGCCGGTCGAGACCCGCTACCACAGCGTCGATTCCGACGAGCAGTTCCGCAAGAGCCATTTCCGGCTGTTCCACGACCTCTACCAGATCACCTCGCACGTCGTCGGCCAGGTGCTGGCGCATGGCGACTTCGTCGGCGTCTACCGGCGCAAGCGTCGTCGTCCGCCGGTGATCTTCGATCCCGGCGCGCCTTCGCCTGAACCCGATCACGCGCCCGCTCCCGACTCCCCCCTGGCCGGCTGAGCCGCCACGCGGCCTGCGGTAGGCTGGCGCCAGGCCGGCGCCGACGGCTCCCCCGACGCACACAGGATGTCCGCACCATGGCCACGCCCCCGAAGTCCGATACCGCGACCGTCACCACCGACGTGCTCATCCTCGGCGGCGGGCTCGCCGGTCTGACTCTGGCGTTGCAACTGCGCGATCGCACACCGACGCTGTCGGTGGCGGTGGTCGAGCGCCGTGCGCATCCAGTGCGCGAGGCCGCGCACAAGGTCGGCGAGTCGACCGTCGAGATCGGTGCGCACTACTTCGCCGACGTGCTCGGACTGCGCGAGCACCTGGACACCGAGCAGATCCGCAAGTTCGGTTTCCGCTTCTTCTTCTCCGAGGGCGCCGACCAGGTCGACCGCTGCACCGAGATGGGCGTGAGCCAGTTGATGCCCACCCCATCGTGGCAGATCGACCGCGGCCGTTTTGAGAACCACTTGGGCGAGCGCGCACGCGCACGCGGTGTGCGCTTCGACGACGGCGCGGTGGTGCGCGGCATCGACCTGGCCGACGACGACGGCGACCACGTCGTCCGCGTCGAGCGCGATGGCGAAATCCGCGAACTGCGTTGTCGCTGGCTCGTCGACGCCAGCGGACGTGCTGGCCTGCTCAAACGCAAGCTCGACCTCGCGCAGCCCAACGACCACGATGCCAATGCGGTGTGGTGGCGGGTGGACGGCATCGTCGATCCCAACACCTGGTCGCAGGACGCGCACTGGCTGCAGCGCTGCGATCCGCCGGACCGCTGGCGTTCGACCAACCACATGTGCGGGCCGGGCTACTGGTTCTGGCTGATCCCACTGTCGTCGGGGGCGCATTCGCTGGGCATCGTCTGCGACGCGAAGATGCATCCGCTCGAGACGATGAACACCCACGCCAAGGCGATGGACTGGCTGCGGGTCCACCAGCCGCAGGTCGCGGCCAGCCTGGATCGCGCCGAGCACACGCTGCAGGATTTCCTGTTCCTGCGCCACTTCTCGCACAGCGTCAAACAGGTGTTCTCGGGGCGACGCTGGGCGTTGACCGGAGAGGCCGGCCTGTTCCTCGATCCGTTCTATTCGCCCGGCAGCGACTTCATCGCGATCAGCAATACCTACATCTGCGATCTGATCGGCAAGTCGCACGCCGGCATCGATGTCAGTCGGCATGCCGAGCTGTACCAGCAGCTGTACTTCTCGTTCTACGAGAACACCATGACGCTCTACCAGGACCAGTACCCGCTGTTCGGCGATGCGCAGGTCATGCCGCTGAAGGTCATCTGGGACTACACCTACTACTGGGCGGTCCTGGCACCGCTGTTCTTCGCCGACCGGCTGACCGATCTGGCGACCTTGGGCCGGTTGCGGCCGGCGTTCGCCGATGCGGGCGCGCTCAATCTGGCGCTGCAACCGCTGCTGCGCGAATGGGGCGCACGCAATGCCGGCGGCGCCGCGCCGCAGGTCCGCTCGCTCGACCAATTCGACATCGCCTGGTTCCGCGACATGAACCGCGCGCTGGCAGACCCGCTCGACACTGACGCATTCGTCACGCGCATCGGCGACAACGTCGCGCGCATGCGTGCGTTGGCCGGCGAGATCCTCGCCCACGCGCGCGCCGTACATCCGCAGATCGCCGACCACGGGCTGGCGGCGCTACTGGCCGGCCCGGCGGTGCCTGAGACGTCGCTGGCGCCCCACTGGTACGCCGACGCGGCCTGAGGCTGGGGGGGCGTCCCGGCGCGGCGTCCGGGACGGCCATGACCGGGGACCTTTGGAAGGGCCGGCGGCTTGCTGCAGTCAGCGCACCGGGGGCGGCGGTGTCATCGGTCCCGGCGGCGGCGGATCGGCCACCCAGATCGCGATCCCGCTGGCGTACTTCTGCCGCGGACTGATGTCCACACCGACGCCGGCAGCCGAGAACGAGCGGCCACCGCCGCGGCCCAGGCCGCCGCCGACGCTGACGCCGCCGCTACGCTCGCCATCGGCGGTGCCCTGGAACAGCACACCGTTGGCGCCGAGCTTGGCCGCTTCATTGCGCAGCTTCTGCAATACCGAGTCGGTCTTGTTCTGCTCGCCGTAGGTCAGCGCGCCGCTGCTGGTGTTGAGGATCGCGATCTCCTCGTAATGCCCCGGCGGCGGCCCGTGGTAGATCCGGACCTGGGCCGGATCGATCGGCGCGCGCGGCGTGCCGGTGAGGACGTGGGAGCTGGCGCAGCCGGCAATCGCCGCCACGGCCAGCAGGAGCGACAGGATGCGAACGATGCGCATGGCGGTGCCTCGACTCGTGATGCCCGGATGGGCGCCGGCCGATCATCGCCCGCCCGACCTGAAGCCGGCGTGGATGCGCGGGCTCAGCCGCCCTGGCCGAGCCGGGCGCGGTCCACCGGATGGCGCTGCCCGCGGCCGCGGGTCAGCCCATTGCGCCGTTGATGCCGATCACCTGGCCGTTGATGTAGCCGGCCGCGTCCGAACACAGGAAGCCGACCAGCGCGGCGACCTCGTCGGGCGTGCCCGCGCGTCCCGCCGGCACGATCTGCTTGACCATCTCCTCGGGAAACGCGTCCTGGGCCATGCTGCCGACGATCACGCCGGGCGCGACCACGTTGACGGCGATGCCGCGGCTGGCCATCTCGCGCGACAGCGATCTGGAGGCACCGTGCAGCGCCGCCTTCGCCGCCGCGTAGTTGGTCTGGCCGCGATTGCCGAGTACGGCCGCCACCGACGACACGCTGACGATGCGTCCCCAGCGCTTGCGCGCCATCGGCAGCAGCAGGGGCTGGGTCACGTGGAAGAAGCCGTGCAGCGAGACGTCGATCACCCGCTTCCACTGCGCTTCGGACATGCCCGCCATCGGCGCGTCGTCGTGGATGCCGGCGTTGTTGACCACGATCTGGATCGCGCCGGCCTCGAGCAGCGTCTCGAGCGCGTGGCGTGTGGCCTCGCCGTCGACGACATCGAAGACCACGGCCTCGGCGCTACCGCCGGCCGCGACGATCGCGTCGACGACCGCCTGCGCCCGCGCGCGGTTGCCGTTGGCATGGACGATCACGTGATGACCATCGGCCGCGAGACGCCGGCAGATCGCCCCGCCGAGGTCGCCGCTGCCGCCGGTGACGAGTGCGCGCTTGCTGGAAGTGTTCATGGGGCGATTCTAGCCTCGCCTTCGTGATGCGCTGAAGCGGACGTCGCGGCGGCAGTGCCCTCCGCAACGGTCGCATGCGCCCCTCACGTACCCAGCATCACCGCCGCGCGGCCCTCGGCCAGCAGCACGCCGTCGCACGCGATGCGGAACGCGTACTGCTGGCTGTCGTCGGACTCGACCAGGACCTCGGCCACGCATTCCAGGTCACCGGCCAGGTCGTCGATGCGGGCGACGTGCAGCTGCACGCCGCGCAGCGCGACCAACATGCCCGGCCGCACCCGACCACCCGCCTGGCGCGCGCGCAGGCCGCCGTGGACCGCCATCGCCTGCGCGCCGTACTCGCACAGGTGCAGCGCGCGCAGTCGGCCGTCGCTGCGCAGCGGATGGTCGGGGTCGCGATGGCCGGCGCTGCGCAGCGTCACGCTGGCCGCGTCCCAGGCCACGACCCTGTCCCACAGGCACATCGCGCCCTGGTGCGGAATCATCGACATGATCGCGTCGCGGTCGATACCGGTCATACGGTCGGCGCCTGTTCCGAGCGTGCGGCCTCGATCGCGCCGCGGTGGCGTGCGACCAGCAACGACAGCACGAAATTGAAGACCACGCCGAGCGCGACCGTGCTACCGATCGCGCGCAGCACCGGGATCGACGACAGGCCCAGCAGACTGAACACCAGCAGGGTCATCAGGGTGCAGACCACGATCGCGTGCAGCGTGCGGATCTGGTCGTCGCGGTCGTCGCCGGCATGCTCGAAGAACAGCGCGTAGTCCAGGCCCAGGCCCGCGGCGAGGATCAGCGCGACCAGGTGGAACAGTGTCAGTTCGACGCCGGCCAGGCGCAGCACCGCGATCACGACCAGCAGCGTCAGCAGCGTCGGCAACAGCACCCGCCAGACGCGGCGCGGGCTGCGCAGCGCGATCCACACCGTGGCGATCAGCAACACCAGCGCCACCGCCATCGCGGCCACGACACGGCCGCGGTACTCGACCACCAGCGATTCGGACGCGGCCTTCATGTCCAGCAGGCGCAGATCGACGCCGGGACTGCGCGCCTGCGCGACCAGCGCCTCGAGATCGGACGGGGCGTCGAGCCCGCTGAGCGAGACCAGCGCGGTGCTGCGGCCGTCGCGCTCGAGCAGCAGACCCGAGACCGCGGTCGCGAGCGGCGAGCCGTCCAGGTCCTCGCGGGTCAGCGGCGGCGCGGTCCTGGCGCGGGCGACATCGCCGACGAAGGGCTCGAAGGCGTCGTCGTTGAACGGCGAGCCAGCGAGCGCATCGGCCAGCATCGCGCGCAGCGCCGCGGTGTCGGGCAGCGCGGCCTGACGGGCACGCTGGACCTCGGCACTGGGCAGATAGCGCGCGGCCATGTCGTAGCTGTCGAGCCGCCCATTGGCGACCAGCGCATCGAGGGCGGGGCGCAGCGCCGCGGTCGCCGCGAGCGCCGCGTCGCGCTCGCGCGCCTGCGCGACCAAGACATAACGCACGTCGGGCGCGCCCAGCTCGGCGCGCAGTTCGGCATCGCGCTGCATCGACGCCGCATCGACCGGGGTCAGCTTGGACAGGTCGTTCTGCCAGACCTCGCCCGGCGCGAATGCGATCGCCAGGCCGGACACCAGCGCGAGGACGGCCAGCGACCACTTCGGCCGCGGCAGCGTCTCGATCCAGTGCCAGAGCCGTTGCAACCGCGCCGAGGCGGCGATGTCGGGCGGCGACGGGTCGACCAGCCCCGGCAGCAGGTAGCGTGTGGCGAGCGCGGCCACCACCAGCGCCGCGATCGTGAACACCGCCAATTGGCGCAGGCCATCGACCCCGGAGAACAGGAACGTCGCGTAGGCGATGCAGGTGGCGATCACGCCGGTCGACAGCGCCGGCCACAGGCCGCGCACGTTGCGCCACGGCGACAGACCGGCGCGTTGGTGGCTGAAGAAGTGGATCGGATAGTCCTGCACGACGCCGATCAGGGTGAAGCCGAAGGCGATCGTGATGCCGTGCACGCCGCCGGGAAACAGCAGCGCGACCGCAGTCAACCCGGCGATGCCGGCGCTCGCCAGCGGCAGCACGCCCAGCAGCGGCATCTTCCAGCTGCGATAGGCGATCAGCAGCAGCACGATCAGGCCCAGCGTGTCGACCAGGCCGATGCGTCGCGCCTCGGTCTGGGTTCGGCTGCCGATGTCGACCGAAAACGCGCCTGGACCGACGACTTCGAGCGTGGCCGCGCTGCCGCGCGCCTGCTCGGCGAAGGTCTTGCGGATCGTGCCGACGGCATCGAGCTGGCCGGTCGGGTCGAAGCCGGCCGCGCGGGTCTCCACCAGCAACAGCGCGTGGGTACCGGCGCGGTCGAACCAGACCTCGTGCAGCCGCTGCGGGGCGCCGGCCGGTTGCCAGGCCTCGGCCAGCGCCAGGACCTCGAGTGTGGGGTCGGCGGGCAGCAGCGGCTCGACGAGCCCGGCGGCCGGTGAACCGAGATCCTGCAGCCGCGCATCGAGCGCATCGCGCAAGGTGTCGGCATCCAGCGGCGCCGCGTCGAAGGAGTCGGTCAGCAGGTAGCGGTAGGGCAGCAGGCGCTGGGGAAAGGCCTCAAGCCCCGCCTCGCCCCCGTTGGTCACCAGCGTGAAGCGCGCATCGCTGGCCAGCGCGTCGTGCAGCGCGCGCGACCGTGCGGCCAGTGCCTCGGGCGCCTCGCCCGAGATCGCCAGCATCAGCAGCCGCGAGCCCGGCCCGTCGCCGAGCTCGTCGATCAGCAGCCGCTGCTCGGGCGTGTGTGCATCGGGCAGGAAGCGACGCAGGTCGCCGCTGAACTCCAGCGCCTGCCCGGCCACCCAGCTCAACGCGCCCAGCGCCAGCAACCAGGCGACGGCCAGACCCAACCGCAGGCGCGGCCGCTGCAGCAGCCGTTGGCGAAATCCCGGGCCCCTGCTCAACGCGGCACGTCGTGGCACAGCCGACGCGCGGCCTCAGGCGATTCGATCGCCGCGGCATCGGCCGCGGCCCCGCCCAGCAGCGTCGGTTGGGGGTCGCCTTGCTTGGGCCGCGTCTCGATGCAGCGCAGCTCGGCATCGCGGCCACGCAGCACGATCGCGGTCAGTCGGCTCGCGGCGCGCGGATCGCGCGGCGTCAGGCGCAAGGTCCAGTCCGCGGGCACGCCGTCGGCCTCGAGCGCATACAGCGCCTCGAGCGCGGCCCGGTCGCCGGCAAGCAGCGCGCCGAAGCTGTCCTGCAGCGCCGCCAGCTCGGGCACACGCGCGAGCGAGAACGTCCGCGGCGCGCGCCCTTCGCGCGCGATGGTCGCCTCGCCGGCGCGGATCGTCGTGGTCTCTGCATACGGGCTGCGCACCTCGCGCACCAGAGTGCCGGCGTCGGGGCGGCGGTACTCGCCGACCAAGGCGAGCGGCCGCTTGAGCATCGAGGACGTGCGCAATTCGACGAACGGCGTCGCGCTCGGCCCGGACTGCGTCAGTCGCTGTAGGATCCAGTCGGCATCGACGCTGCGCGGCGCGGCGGCCGGCGGTGCCGGCACGCGATCGCGCGATTGGCCGGCGCGCAGCGGGGCATCAGCGGTCTGCGCCGCGCTCCATGCCGGAGCCAGACACAGCATCGTCAGCGCCAGGCAAGGCACCTGCCACCGACGTGCGGGCATCGCGTTTCCAGAAGTCATAGAAATTGAACCAGTTGTAGGGAGCGCTGCGGGCATGATGCTCCAGACGCGCAGCGTAACGGCGGATGAGCGCGGCCACGCCGCGCATGCGTTCGCGCCGCGGCAGATCGACACCTTCGCTGAAAGGCTCGAACACCAGGTCGTAGCGATTGCCGCCCCGGTACAGTCCGAAGGCCAGCATCACCGGCACCTTCAGCACCGAGGCGAGCAGCCAGGGCGCGACCGGGAAGGGCGCCGGCGCACCGAGGAACGGGACCTCGAGCGTGGCGCCGCCCTCCTGGCTGCGATCGACCAGCAGCGCGACCATTGCCCCTTGCGTCAGCGCGTCCTGGATCGCCAGCGCGACCGAGGGGCCATCGGCGCCGGCGTCGATCACGGTGGCGGCGACCTCGGGATTGAGCGCCTCGAGCAGCTCGGTCACCGCACGGCCGTGCGCGCGGTCGAGCACGACGCGGATCGGCGTGTCGGGGCGCTGGCGCGCGAGCACCCGCAGCACTTCGAAACTGCCCAGGTGCGAACCGAACAGCAGCACCCCGCGTCCGGCTTCGAGATGACGGTGCAGCGTCGGCAAGCCCTCGGTGCGCACGTCGAACCGGCGCGTGGACTCGCTGAGCAGGTAGATCCGGTCGAGGATCGTCGCGGCGAAGGTATGGATGTGGCGCGCGACCTCGCCCAGCGTTGCCGGACGGCCGAACACGCGTGAGAGATACCTGCGCGAGTCGCGCCGCTCCGCGCCCCGCCGCAGCAGGAAGTACAGCGTGATCGGATACAGCAGCGCACGGGCCGGCGTGCGCCCGCAGCATCGGCCGATGTTGCGGATCAGCGACAGCGCGAACCGTCCGCCGCCCTCGCGGCGGCGCTTCCACTCGCTGCTCATGCCGACGCCGGGCTCGCCGCGGCGATCTCGCCCGACGCCAGCAGGGTCCCGTCGCGCTCGACCCGGAACCGCCAGCGCGGCGCTTGTCCTGCGATCGGCTCGAGTCGGATCGCCGCGGTCTGCTCGGGCAGCAACGGCTGCACGAACTTCACCTGCGGCAGGCGCAGCGCGCCCAGCGGGCCATGCAGCGCTTCGATCGCCGCGACCACGCGGTCGAGGATCACCACGCCCGGCACCACCGGCCGGCCGGGGAAGTGGCCGGGCAGGCACGGATGCGCCGCCTCGACGACGATGGCGCCAGTCGCCACCTCAGCGCTCCAGCATCGCGGCGACCGCGGTCTGGGCGTCGTGCGCGACCGCCTGGCGACCGGCCGCGCCGGTGCGGCCGGCGACCGCGATCGGCTGCCCGACCACGGCGCGCATCGGCCCGCGGCGCACACGGAAGAACCCCTGGACCGGCAACACCGCGCCGGTGCCGTGCAGCGCGATCGGCAGCACGTCGACGCCGGCGTCGATCGCGGCCTGGAACGAGCCGGACTTGAACTCGCCCAGCCGGCCGTCGCGCGAGCGCGTGCCCTCGGGAAACAGGCACAGCGTGTGGCCCGCCCCCAGCACCTGCGCGACTTGGCGGCGCAGCTGCGGGCCGGCACGGCGGTCGTCGCGGCTGATGAACAGCATGCCGGTCGCGCGGGCGTAGAGATTGAGGAACGGCACCCGGCGCATTTCCTCCTTGAGCAGGAAACGCAGCGGCACCGGCACCGCCATGAACAGCACGCAGATGTCGAGCAGCGACTCGTGGTTGGCGACCACCAGGTACGGCCGCGACCAGTCGACCGCATCGGCGCCTTCGACCGTCAGCCCGCCGGCCGGCCCGATCAGGCCCGGCGCCCAGCGCGTGCGCGCCATGTCGAGCGCCAACCCGCTGCGTCCGGTGACCGCCTGCAGGCACAGGGCCACGCTGATCCAACCCGCCGTCCAGAGCAGGGTGAACAGGAACTGGAGCGCATTCAACGCGAGCATCGGCAGGGCGGTGAAGGTCGCCGCTCCGGTCTCGGCGCGGGTCTGTCGGTATTCCATTGGGGCGCTAGGATACGGGGATCGCGCCCGGACTGCGCGTGCCCACCGGGTTCAGCGCAGCAGGTCGCGCCAGAACACCGGCCCGAGCCCCACGAGCTTGCGCAGGAAATCGGCGAAGCTGTGGTAGCGGCCCGGGAAGCGCCGCTTGCGGATCATGAACTCGAGCGCGAAGAAACCGCCGATGACCCCGTAGTTGAGCAGGTTGGCGAACCAGGACCACTGCTCGGGGGTGATCGGCCACGGCGAGGCGATCCCGAGGCGTTCGAGCAGCCCGCCCGGGCTGGCGATGAGCGCCAGTCCCAGGTTGGCCGCGCCCATCGCCACCAGCACCGCCGCCCAGGCCGCGGTCAGGCCGCGGGTGTAGCGCCGCAGGTCCGGTGCGATGTCCTGCGCATGCCCTCCCTCGATCCCGGCCACGATCCGGGTGATCAGCGGCTCGACGCCGGGACGCAGCGTCCGCGCGAAGATCCAGGCGATCGCCAGCACGAACACCACCGGCACCAGCAGCAGCGGCAACGCGGCCTGGCCGGCCTCGTACAGGGCGAACGCGCCCCAGCCGGCCAGCGGCAGCGCCACGAACGCCCACCGCCGTCGGTGCAGCAGCGGCTCGACCAGCAGCATCGCGATCAGCAGGCCCAGCGCGGCGAGCGCGCAGCCGTCGTGCTGCCACAGGCTGGCCAGATGGGCCAGGACCGCGTAGCCCAGGGCCAGCAGCAGTTGCAGCAGGGCGATCAAGTGGTGCGGTGCTGCTCGACGTGGGCCGACAGCGCCCGCAGCGAGGCGAAGATCCGGCGGTTCTCGTCGTTGTCCGAGCGCAGTTGGAACCCGTAGCGCTTGCTCACCGCCAGCGCCAGCTCCAGCGCGTCGATCGAGTCCAGGCCCAGCCCGGCGTTGAACAGCGGCGCTTCGGGGTCGATGTCGCCGGGCTGCACGTCTTCCAGGTTCAGGCTTTCGACCAGCAATTGCGCGAGCGCGTGCTCGGCCTCGGTTTGTGCGGACATGCGATGTTCCATGGGTGGGCAGGTCGCCACGATCCGGCATCGGGCCGGGCCGCGCAAGCGCCCGATGCCGCCGCCCCGCGGCGCGGCGCGCCACCGGCCTTCCGCTATCATGCGCGCCTGCTCTCACCGACCGCTGTTTTCCCGGATGACCCCCGCCCCGACCGTCGCCACCGATGCTCCCGCTCTGCAGGCCGACGTGGTGATCATCGGCGGCGGACCAGCCGGCAGCACCGCGGCCGCTCTGCTCGCGCGCGCCGGCCATCAGGTGATCGTGCTGGAGAAGGATACCCATCCCCGGTTCCACATCGGCGAGTCGCTGTTGCCGATGAACATGCCGATCCTCGAGGAGTTGGGCGTGCTCGACCAGGTTCGCGCGATCGGCGTGCACAAGGCCGGTGCGGACTTTCCGCTGCCCGGCCACGCCCGCAGCCACGTGTTCCGCTTCACCCGTGCGCTCACGCCCGGCCACGACGCGGCCGTGCACGTGCGCCGCGACCAGTTCGACCAGTTGTTGTTCGAGCACGCGCGCACCTGCGGCGCCGACATGCGCGAGCGCACGCGTGCGGTGCATGTGGCGTTCGGCGCGAACGGCCGGCCCGAGCGGGTCGATACGATCAACGCCGACGGCCGCACGCTGCAGCTGCGGCCGCGCTACCTGATCGATGCCAGCGGCCGCGATACCGTCGTGGCGGCGCAGCGCCGGATCAAGCGCAAGAATCCGGTACACCAGTCGGCGGCATTGTTCAGCCATTTCCGCGGCGTGGTCCGCCAGCCCGGCATCGATGCCGGCAACATCACGATCGCACGCTTCGAGCATGGCTGGTTCTGGCTCATCCCGCTGCCCGACGATGTGATGAGCGTGGGCGCGGTGTGCTTTCCCCAGTATCTGCGCCAGCGCAGCGCCGACGGCGGCCGCATCGACAACGAGACGCTGCTGATGCGCACGCTGGAAGCCAATCCGACAGTGCGTGCGCGCATGCACGGCGCCCAGCGCATCGCCCCGGTCCACGCCACCGGCAACTATTCGTATGCCGCCACGCGCATGGCCGGGCCGGGCTGGATCCTGATCGGCGATGCGTACGCGTTCGTCGATCCGATCTTCTCGTCGGGCGTGTTCCTGGCCATGGACAGCGCCCGGCAAGCGGCCGCGCTGGTCGATGCGTCGCTGCGCGCGCCGGCGCGCGAGGCCAGGCTGCAACGCGCGATGCAGGCCCGGCTCGATCGCGGCCTGCGGCACTTCACGTGGTTCATCTATCGCTTCAACACGCCGGTCATGCAGCGGCTGTTCTCGGCGCCCCGCAACGATCTGCAACTGGAGCAGGCGGTGATCTCGATGCTGGCAGGAGACGTTTTCGACAATGCGGCAGTACGCTGGCGCCTGTACGTGTTTCGCATGATCTACGCGCTCAATGCGATCGCGATCGCACCGCAGGCGCTGCGCGGCTGGCGCACGCGGCGTCGCCAGGCCCGCGTCGCCTTCCGCGGCGACACGCTGCACGGCGGCAATCCGTGAGCCGCCCCGCACCGGTGACACCGCAGCCGCTGCCGCGGTTGCGTGTGGAGTACGTGCACGGGCAGGACCCGGCGCAGTTGCTCGCCCAGCCCGACGTGCTCGCCGCGTTCGGGTTCGGCGACGACGCCCCCAGGATCGACGATCCGCGCTGGCTGCGCGTGCCGTTGCAGCCGCACGGCGCCGCGCCGATCGAGGTCTGGCACGCGCATGCGCCGGTGCGCAGCGGGCGCGACGGCGAGATCGCCTGGTCGAGCGACGGCGCATTGCTGTTCGGCGCGATCGAGGTCGACGAGCCCGCCGGCCACACCGGTGAGGGCGATCACAGCGGTATCTTGCTGGCGGCCGAGCACGCCTACCGGCAGCTGACGCGGTTCGTCGAGGCCGGCGACCATCCGCACCTGCTGCGGATCTGGAACTACCTCGATGCGATCACGCTGGGCGACGGCGACACCGAGCGCTATCGCCAGTTCTGCATCGGCCGCGCCCGCGGCCTGGACGATTTCGACACCTCGCACCTGCCGGCCGCGACCGCGATCGGCCGCTGCGACGCGGCGCGCACGATCCAGATCTACTGGCTGGCCGCGCGCGCGCCCGGCACGCCGGTGGAAAATCCGCGTCAGGTCAGTGCCTATCGCTATCCGCGTCAGTACGGGCCGCAAGCGCCCAGCTTCGCGCGAGCGATGCTGCCACCGGAGGGCAGTCCGATGCCGTTGATGCTCTCGGGCACGGCCAGCATCGTCGGGCATGCCTCGCTGCACGAGGGCGAACTGCTGGCCCAGATCGACGAGACCTTCACCAATTTCGACGCGCTGATCGCCTCGGCGCGCGCGCGCCGCCCCGGCCTGCCCGGTGCCTTCGGCGCCGGCTCGCGGCTGAAGGTCTATGTGCGCGATGCCGAGGACCTGCCACTCGTGGCCGACGCCCTCGATGCCCGCTTCGGCGACGACGTGCCGCGGGTGCTGCTGCATGCGGCGATCTGCCGGCGCGAGCTGGCGGTGGAAATCGACGGCGTCCACGACCTGGGCTGACCGGCCCATGCGCAGTGCAACCGCACCGCGCCCCTGCGACCCGGCGTCGCAGGGCCCGGCGCCGGTGGCGGCGTAGAATCGCCGGATGATCAGACTCGATACCCGCATGCGGCGGATGCGCCGCGACGATTTCTCGCGCCGGTTGATGCGCGAATCCACGCTCACCGCCGACGATCTGATCTACCCGGTCTTCGTGCACGAGAGCACCGGGCGCGCGGCGGTCCCGTCGATGCCCGGTGTCGAGCGTCTGTCGATCGACGAACTGCTGCGCGTGGCCGAGGTCGCGAGCGAACTGCGCGTACCCGCGCTGGCGCTGTTCCCGGTCACCGCGCCGGAGGCCAAGTCGCTCGACGCGGCCGCCGCCTGGGACGACGCGGGCCTGTGCCAGCGCGCGGTGCGTGCGCTCAAGGCACGCTTCCCCGATCTGGGCGTGATCACCGACGTCGCGCTCGACCCCTACACCACGCATGGCCAGGACGGCATCATCGACGAGGCCGGCTACGTGCTCAACGACGTGACCGTCGAGGCACTGGTGCGGCAGGCGCTGTCGCACGCGCATGCCGGCGCCGACATCGTCGCGCCCAGCGACATGATGGACGGACGCATTGGCGCGATCCGTGCCGCATTCGAGGCCGACGCCCACGTGCACGTGCGCATCCTCGCCTACGCCGCCAAGTACGCGAGCGCGTTCTACGGCCCGTTCCGTGATGCGGTCGGCTCGGCCGGCGCGCTGGGCAAGGCCGACAAGGCGACCTACCAGATGGACCCGGGCAACTCGGACGAAGCGATGCGCGAGATCGCGCAGGACCTCGACGAGGGCGCGGACATGGTGATGGTCAAGCCCGGCATGCCGTACCTGGACATCGTGCGCCGCGCCAAGACGGAGTTCGCGGTGCCGGTGTTCGCCTACCAGGTCAGCGGCGAGTACGCGATGCTCAAGGCGGCCGCCGCCAACGGTTGGCTCGACGAGCGCAAGTGCGCGCTCGAATCGCTGCTGGGCTTCAAGCGCGCGGGCGCCGACGGCGTGCTGACGTACTTCGCCCTCGACGCGGCCCGCTGGCTGCGCGAGGGCTGACCCCCGCGGGGCCGTTGCCGGTCTCCCCCGCGGACGGGGCATTGCGTGCAGTTCTGCCCTCAGCGCTTTCCCCCGCACGAGAGGGGTGAACTGCGCGCTGTGCCGCTTCGCACCCTCCACCGTTGACGGGGCATTGCGCCCTTCACGGGTGGAAGGCTGGGATCGGGGCGCTTTTCGGCGCGAGCTCCGTGCCCCCACCCGACGCGCTGCGCGCGCCGACCTTGTAAGTTGCTTTTGCGGTCCGGGAGTTGGCATTTTTCGGATCGCCCCGTGCCAGACCGTCCGACCTTTGATCGATCAGATCGTGGGGGAGCTTGGGTCGGCAT
>NZ_JBDJMI010000003.1:0-221280 GCF_039673825.1 Luteimonas sp. TWI662
GATGCCCAGTCCTGACCTTCTCGGCCTGCCCGAACCCGACCTGGCCGCCAGCGGCGCGCTGTGGACCGCGCGCGAGATCGAACAGCAGCCGCGCATGCTCCTGCGCACCCATGCGCTGGTCGCCGGGATGGCCGAGCAGCTCGCCGCCTTCATCGCGCCGGTGTCGGGCGACCCGACGGCGCGGGTGATCCTGACCGGCGCCGGCACCTCGGCCTATATCGGCGAATGCCTGGCGCCGTGGCTCGACCGCAGCCTCGCTGCGCGCGTCGATGCGGTGCCCACGACCGACCTGGTCAGCGCGCCGCGGCTGTATCTCGATCCCGGCCGGCCGCTGCTGCTGGTCTCGTTCGGGCGCTCGGGCAACAGCCCCGAGAGCGTGGCGGCGGTCGAGCTGGCCGAGGCGCTGGTCGACGACGTGCGCCACTTGGTGGTGACCTGCAACGCCGACGGTGCGCTGGGCCGGGTCGCGGTGCGGCGGTCGATGACCCTGCTGCTGCCGCCCGAAACCCACGACGTCAGCTTCGCGATGACCTCGAGCTTCAGCTGCATGATGCTCGCGACGCTGGCCGCACTGGGCGGGCCGCACGCCCTGGAGGCGCGCGTGCCCGCGATGGCGTCGGCCACCGAAGCCGTGCTGCAGCAGGCGCGCGGGCTGACCCAGGAGCTGGCGCTGTGCGGGTTCGAGCGCGTGGTGTATCTGGGCAGCGCACTGTTCAAGGGCCTGGCGCGCGAGGCCGCGCTCAAGCTGGGCGAACTGAGCAACGGCGCGATCGCGACCTGCTTCGAATCGCCGATGGGCTTCCGCCACGGCCCCAAGACCTTCGTCACCGCACGCACGCTGGTGGTGGTGTTCGTGTCCAACGACCCGCTGACCCGGCGCTACGATCTCGACCTGCTCGACGAGCTGCGCGGCGATGGCGTGGCCGCGCGCGTGATCGAGGTCACCGCTGCCCAACCGCATGGCCCGGCGCGCGATGCGGTGCACGTGCCCGGGCTCGCGCGCGCCCACGATCTCGACCTGCTGTGGCCCTATGTCGCGGTGGCGCAGCTGTTCGCGTTCCACGCCTCGCGGGCGCTGGGCGTGCGGCCCGACAGCCCGAATGCGCAGGGCACGGTGAACCGCGTCGTCCAGGGCGTGCGGCTGCATTCGTTGCCGTAGATCCTCGGGAGCGCGGGCGCGATGCCGGGACGCGATGGCACCGTCGGCGCCCGCGCGATCAGGGTCGCCAGTTGGCGTTGCGTTCCCAGAACGCGACGCTGCGCCGATAGGCCTCCGGGTCCAGCGGCACGCCCGAGCCGCCCTCCTCGACCCCGAGCGCATTGCGCATCATCGTGATCGGCGCCATCGGGATCTCCGCAGGCTCGGCGGTATACAGACAGCCGACCACGCCCCAGTCGGCTTCGATCGGCGCGCCCTCCTTCGCCAGTTGCTCGGCGCTGTAGAGGATCACCACCAGATACGCCGCGCGCGGCGGGGTCACCCCCTCGAACCAGCGCACCAGCACCGGCAACTCGGCCGTATTGCGCGCTTCGTAGGCCGAGCGCAGCAGATGCCGGTTCGCCTCGGTGATCGGCACGGTCAGGCAACGCGTCGACGTCCAGTTGCGGTGCACATGCAGCTTGCAGAACGGCGCATAGCCGTCGAGCACCGCGACCGGCGCCTGTGCGTTGAGATGCGCCTCGAATGCCTCGGGCGTCGTGTCCTGGATCGTGTTGCCGCGCGGGACGCGAGGGAACAGACGGGGGCGGGCGAAGGGGGTGAGAACGATGGACATCTTCGGGCCGTCGGCATGGCGCGCCAGGGTAACCGCGCGGACCGCGGCGCACGAGGCGGACCCCAAACGGCCCGCCTCCAAGGCACCTACAGCGCCTGCATGCGCCGATCGAGCGCGGCCTCGTCCGGTCCTTCGTCGGGCCCGTGCAGTTCGTCGTTCGCGGCGGGCGGCTGCCCGTCCCCGACCGCAGCCTGGGGCACCTCGAGATATGGCAGACGCAACACACGGCTGGTCATCCCGCGGATGCGGTTGGTCAGTGCCACATCGGTATTCAGCGACTGCCCGTACGAAGGCACGATGGCGCGGATCCGATCGCGCCACGCCCCCTCCATGCGCTCGGGATAGGCACGCCGCAACACGTCGAGCATGATCTTGGGCGAGGTCGATGCGCCGGGCGAGGCCCCCAGCAACGCCGCGATGCTGCCGTCGGCGTCGGTCACGATCTCAGTGCCGAACTGCAGGACCGCGCCCTTCTCAGGATCGCGCTTGATGACCTGCACGCGCTGCCCCGCGGTCACCAGGCGCCAATCGGCCGGCGCGGCATCGGGGTAGTACTTCTGCAACTCGGCGAACCGGTCGGCGTCCGACAGCCGGGCCTGCTGGATCAGATAGCCCACCAGGTCGCGATTCTCGGCGCCGACGCGCAGCATGCCGGTGACGTTGTGGTTGTTGACCGACGAGAACAGGTCGAACCACGAGCCGTGCTTGAGGAACCGCGTGCTCTGCAACGCGAACGGGCCGAACAGCAGCACCGGCTTGCCGTCGAGTCTGCGCGCATCCAGATGCGGCACCGACATCGGCGGCGAGCCCGCTTCGGCCTTGCCGTAGGCCTTCACATCGTGGCGTGCCGTGACCGCGGGATTGTCGGTTGCCAGGAACTGGCCGCCGACCGGGAAGCCGCCATAGTCGGCGGCTTCGGGGATGCCCGAATGCTGCAACAGCGTCAGCGCCGCGCCGCCGGCGCCGACGAACACGAACCGGGCACGGATCGACCGCGTTTGATCGTTTGCCAGGTCGTGCACGGCGACCGTCCAGTTGCCATCGTCCTCGCGCTGCAGCTTGCGCACCTCGTGACGCAGGTGCAGCCCGAACCGCGGACTGCGCGCCAGCGCTTGCGTCAGCTGCCGGGTGATCACGCCGAAGTTGACGTCGGTGCCCAGCGGCATCCAGGTCGCGGCGATCCGCTGGGCCGGGTCCCGTCCTTCCATCATCAGAGGCGCCCAGCGCGCGATCTGCGCCGGATCGTCCGAATAGGCCATGCCGTGGAACAACGGCTCCTTGGACAGCGCCGCGTGGCGGCGACGCAGATAGTCGATGTTGTCGTCGCCCCAGACGAAGCTCATATGCGGGGTCGGATTGATGAAATCGGTGGGCGTCCCCAGCCGCCCGGCCTCGACCTGATGGGACCAGAACTGGCGCGAGATCTCGAACTGTTCGGCGATGTCGACCGCACGCGCGGTCTCGATCGAACCGTCCTCGCGCTCGGGCGTGTAGTTGAGTTCGGCGAACCCCGAATGCCCGGTGCCGGCATTGTTCCAACCGTCCGAGCTCTCCAGCGCGACGCCGTCCAAACGTTCGTAGATCTCGATCCGCCAGTCGGGTTCGAGTTCCTGCAGGTAGGTGGCCAGGGTGACGCTCATGATCCCGGCGCCGATCAGCACCACATCCACCGGCTCGGCATTCTCGGGTTCCGGTGGCGCGCGTTCGAACAGCGGCCAGTACAGGAACACGCCGACTGCGATCGCGAGCACGACGACAATGCCGACGGCCACCCTGAAGAACTTTTTCATTTCGGACTCCTCGAACGACAGGCATCGGACGCGCCCGGACCGGGTCGCCGCGTGCGACGTCCTGGCGGGAGCCTAGTGAGCTCCGCGTCAAGCCGATGGGAACGCCCCCGCCCGCCCCTCCTTGCCACAATCTCTTATATCCATCGCGATAAAGAGATATGCTTTTTGCCTCACCTCCGTTCCAGGTCGCGCATGATCCCGATCAGCTTCGAGTTCTACCCGCCCAAGACCGACGAGCAACGCCAGCAGTTGCACCGGACGGCCGGGAAGCTCGCCGCGTATGGTCCCGAATACGTGTCCTGCACCTTCGGCGCCGGCGGCTCGACCCTGAGCCACACGCCCGAGACCGTGCGCCGGCTCAAGCAGCAACACGGGCTGGAGGCGGCCCCGCATCTGTCGTGCGTCGGTGGCAGCCGCGAGGAGATCCGCGAGCTGCTCAAGCTCTATCGCGCGATCGGCTGCACCCGCATCGTCGCGCTGCGCGGCGACCTGCCCTCGGGCATGGGCCAACCCGGCGACCTGCGCCATGCCTCGGACCTGGTCGCGTTCATCCGCAGCGAGTTCGGCGACCGCTTCCGCATCGAGGTCGGCTGCTACCCGGAAGTGCATCCGCAGGCCGAGGACGCCCGTCGGGACCTGGCGCACTTCAAGGCCAAGATCGATGCCGGCGCCGATGCGGCGATCACCCAGTACTTCTACAACGCCGACGCCTACTTCCACTTCGTCGACAACGCGCGCCGCGCGGGCGTCGAAGTCCCGATCGTGCCGGGCATCATGCCGATCTCCAACTTCAGCCAGCTGCGCAGATTCTCGGAAGCCTGCGGCGCGGAGATCCCGCGCTGGATGCAGCGCAGCATGGCGGCCCACGGCGACGACGTGGCAGCGATCCGCGCGCTTGGCGCGGACATCGTCACCCGCCTGTGCGAACGGCTGATCGCCGGCGGCGCGCCGGCGTTGCATTTCTACACGCTCAACCTGGCCAAGCCGACCCAGGCCATCCTCTCCCGCCTGGCCTGAGGTCACTGTCGCGGTCACTGACCAGGCGCTAGGCTGCGCCGATGCCGCGCCACGCCGTCACGCTGCTGCTTCCGCTGCTCGCCGTCGTCGCCGCGACGCCTGGCAAGATGGCGCATGCCCAGATCCGGCGCTGTGTCGCGCCCGACGGCGGCACCGTCTACACCGACCGGGCCTGCAGCGCGGTCGGTGCGACGACCGGTCCCAAGCGGGGCGCAGGCACGGCCGCAGTCACCGCCTACCGCAGCGGGTGCCAGCGCCACCTGCGCGGCCTGATCCAGGAATTGAGCTACGCGATCGACAGCCGCGACACCAACCGCCTGGCCTCGCTCTACCACTGGCGCGGCATCAGCAGCGCCGGCAGCGATCGGATCCTCGACCGGCTGGACACGATCGCGCAGCAGCCGCTGGTGGACATCGTCGCGCAGCGACCCGCCCCCACAACGCGCACGCCGGGGGGGTTCGCAGGCTGGACCGGCGTGCAGGACCTGCCAGCCAGCACGCGCGTACAGCCCCCGTCCTCGCTGCGCGTGACCCAGACCGGCCGCGGCGGCACCGGTGCGTCGCAGACCGTGTTCTCGCTGCACCGCCATTTCGACTGCTGGTGGATCCGGCTCTAGCGTCACGCGCCGCAGCACGCATGCTCGTCGACAGCCCCGGAGGCGGCAGGAGGCGATCCCTATGCGACGCAGCTCAGTCGGGCCGGAACGACAGGGTCGCCACGACCCCGCGGACCACCCCGGGCACCACCCGCACCTGCCAGCCGTAGAGATCGCACAGCCGGCGTACGATCGACAGGCCGATCCCGCCGCCCTGCGAGTGCTCGGCGTGCGTACCGCGATACCCGCGCTCGAACAGCCGGGCCGCGTCCTCCGCGCTCAGGCCCGGACCACTGTCGGCAACCTCCACGGTGTGCGCATGGACGCGCACGACCACTTCGCCTTCCTGGGTGTACTTGATCGCATTGCCGACCAGGTTGCCCAGTGCCACGGTGACGGCGGCCTCGGGCGCATCGACGACGAGCGCTTGCTCGGCCTCCAGGCGCAGCACCAGCGGCTTGCCGACCAGTTGCGGCCGGTGGGCATCGAACAACTGCTCGACGACGCGGCCGATGTCGGTCGCGCCGTGACCGCGCTCCTCGCGCGAGAGCAGCAACAACGCACTGATCAGATCGGTGCACTGCTGCTCGGCACGCTGGATGCGCAGCAGCCGTGTCCGGGTCTTCTCGTCCAGGTCCGGCCTTGACAGCAACAACTCCACTGCGCCCTTGATGACCGCCAATGGCGTGCGCAGTTCATGGCTGACGTCAGCGTTGAACTCGCGGTCGCGCTGCACCACTTCGGTCAGCCGGAACGCGTAGTCGTCCAGCGCGCTGGCCAGTTGCCCGACCTCGTCGTCGGGAAAATGCGGCGCCAGCGCTTGCGGCCGCGAACTGTCGCCCGAGCGGCTGAGCCGCTTGGCCAGTTCCGAGACCGGGCTCATCACGCGCGCTGCCGACCACCAGCCGATCAGCAGCGACAGCAGCGAGACCAGCACCACCGAGCCGAAGATCGCCCGCTGGAACTGGGTCGCGCCACGCATGGTCTCGGTCATGTCGTAGGCGAGGAAGAACCACTCGTCGGGCATCTTGCGCACGGCGAGCTTGTAGGCGAACGGCGTACCGTCCTCGTCGATGCCGCTGAGGTTGTGGATGCCATCACCCAGGTCGTACCAGTCGGGCTGTTCCTGGCGCAGTTGCTCGAAGCGGTCACGGCGAATCACCCGGCCCTGGATCTGCTGCACTGGCGCTGCCGGATTGCGTGTCGGATCGACGTAGTAGCGCCGCGCGTACTCGTCGATATTGCGATTCATCAGGTCCTCGACCAGCGCCGTCTCGACACGATCTCGGGCTTCCTGGGTCAGGAACGCGAACAGGGTCGTGAGCCCGAGCCCAAGCAGCACGAACGACAGGATGATGCGGCTGCGCAGGCGCCGCCGGTAGCGGCGCTCGCGGACCCGGGCCGGGCGGCCCCCCGCGGCCTCAGTTGGCGGCATCGGGCACGGCGATCCGGTAGCCGATACCGTGCCGTGTCTGGATGTAGGGCGGATCGAACGGCTTGTCGACGACCGCGCGCAGGCCATGGATGTGCACGCGCAGCGAGTCGGAGTCCGGCAATTCCTCGCCCCAGACACGGGTCTCGAGCTCCTGGCGCGTGACCACTGCCGGCGAAGCCTCCATCAGCGACTGCAGGATCTTGAGCGCGGTGGGGTTGAGCTGCAGCAGCTTGCCCTGGCGGCGCACCTCGAGCGTATCGAGGTTGTACTCGAGCTCACCGACCTCCAGCACGCGCGTGTGCGCGCCCTTGCCGCGCCGCGACAGCGCATTGAGCCGGACCTCGACCTCCTGCAGCGCGAACGGCTTGACCAGATAATCGTCGGCACCCGAGTCGAACCCGGCGAGCTTGTTGTCAAGGCTGTCGCGCGCGGTGAGCATCAGGACCGGCGTCTGCTTGCGCGCATCGTTGCGCAGCTTGCGGCAGACCTCCAGCCCATCCATGCCCGGCAGGTTGAGGTCGAGCACGATCGCATCGAAATCGTGGACCACCGCCAGATGCAGGCCGGTGACGCCGTCGGCGGCGAAGTCGACGGTGTGGCCGCGGTCCTCGAGGTAATCCCCGAGATTCGCGGCGATGTCCTGGTTGTCTTCGATGACGAGGATATGCATGTCGATTCGGATTCTCGGCTCGTGAGTGACGCGTCGCATCAGCGCCGCGCAGGGATGATGGCACAGCCCCATATGGTTCCATGCCGGTTGTCAGGACCACGCATACAAAAAGACCCGGACGTTGGCCGCCCGGGTCAAAGGAGTGTTGCCCCGATTGCCGTTATCCGCTGCGCCCGGCCGAAGCCGGGAGAGAGAGCGCAAGCGCATTCCGGATGCTCAGATTAGGGGTGGGACCGTCGAAATACGGAAAAAAAACGTTCAGGTTCCGTTGGATCCGCTGCGACGTGTCCGTCGAGGGCGTCCCGCCCCGACCCGTGCGGCAAGATGCTCGACGATGCCTCCGGCGATATCCTGCCCGGTTACCGCCTCGATGCCTTCCAGGCCCGGCGAGGCGTTGACCTCGAGCACCAGCGGCCCCCGGTCCGAACGGATCAAGTCGACCCCGGCGATCCCCAGACCGACCACCTGCGCGGCCCGCACCGCGACCGCCTGCTCTTCCTCAGTCGCCGCCACCGCACTCGCGCTGCCGCCGCGATGGAGGTTGGAGCGGAAGTCTCCCGCCGGTGCCTGCCGCTGCATCGCGCCGATCACCCGGTCGCCGACCACAAAGCAACGCAGGTCCGCGCCCTGGGCTTCGGCGATGAATTCCTGCACCAGGAAGTTGGCGTACAGGCCGCGCAGGGCCTCGACCGCGCCACGCGACGCCGAGGGCTTTTCGGTCAGCATGACACCGGCGCCCTGCATGCCTTCGTTGAGCTTGATCACGTGCGGCGGCGGGCCGAGCATCGCCAGCAGGTCGTCGGTGTCGTCGGGGTTGTCGCCGAACACCGTGACCGGCAGGCCGATGCCCTCGGCAGCCAGCAGTTGCTGGCAGCGCAGCTTGTCGCGCGCGCGTGCGAATGCCGCCGAGGGATTGGGCGCAAAGCTGCCCATCAACTCGAGCTGGTGCAGCACCGCGTTGCCATAGCGCGCCACCGAGGTGCCGAAGCGCGGGATTACCGCATCGAAGGCCTCGATCGGGCGCCCCTTGTAGCGCAGCGAAAAGCCTTCGCTGCTGATGCGCATGTAGCAGCGCAGCGGATCGAGCACGCGCACGGTGTGCCCGCGCGTCCGTGCGGCCTCGACCAGCCGGCGCGTGGAATAGAGCTTGGTGTTGCGGGACAGGATCGCAAGCTTCATCGCAGGACCGGGCAAGCACGCGGCGCCGACGGGCCGCATCGAGGATCGACGGGAACAGCTGCAACGAAAACGGCGGCACCATCGCCGATGGTGCCGCCGCTGGAACTGGAGCGGGTGATGGGAATCGAACCCACGCTAGCAGCTTGGGAAGCTGCAGTTCTACCATTGAACTACACCCGCGCAGGGCCTCAGTCTATGCCGCCGCGGCGCGGCTTGGCAACGCCGCCGCGCGGGCGGCGGCGTGCCGGCCGCGCGGCGGTCAGAAGCCAGCGCCCAGGGTCGCGAACACCGTGGTGTGGCTGCCGGCCTTCTGACCGACCGTCAGGGTGGCGCCGACATTGGCATCCAGGCCGAACAGGCGCGCCTGGGTGCCGAGCGTCGCGGTGCCATAGCTGCGGTCGTAGCCGCGGGCCGGCACCGCATAGTCCAGCATCGAAGGCAGCGACTGCGCGCGGGCCCAGGCCTGGGTCGGCGCGTCCTCGAACTCACGATCGACCGTCAGCCGCGCGTACGGCCGCACGCCACTGTCACCGGCATAGGCGAACTGCCAACCGGCGCTGCCGATCAACGAGTCGATGTCCTGCGAGGGGTAGGCCAGCGAAGTGGACATCGCCGGATCGCTCTCGGCGAAGCCGTCGACCTCGATGCGCTGCCCCACCAGCGACAGCACCGGCCCATGCTCCAGCGGGCCATTGCCGAAGGTCCAGCCGGCATACAGCGCGGCGGTCGTGTTGCTGCCGTCGGCCTGGCCGCTGTGCACTCGCGTGGCCGGCCCGATCTGCACGGCGCGGTCGGTGTCGAAGTCCAGCCAGCTGTAGCTCAGCTGCAGGTTCACCCAGCCGCCGGCCGCGCTGCGCCAATGCGCGAAGCCGCCGACGGTCGCCTCGCTCTGGTCCCAGCTGCCGCGGCGCAGGCCCCAGTCGTTGCCTTGCCGGCCGTAGCCGACGAAGCCGCCGAAGGTCGCGGTGCCCATCGTCCAGTCCAGACCGGCGGTCAGTGCCGGGCCGACGCCATCGTAGGTGTCGCCATGGTCGTAACGCTGCATGTCGGCGCGCACGTCGGCCCACCAGCGGCGGCCCTCGACCGGCACGGCGGCCAGGCTCATCCGGTTGGCGACGCGATCGGCACGCGCGCGGCCGGTCATCGACGCCGACTGCGGCAGCACGGCGATCTGCTGCGGGCCGTCGATCATCGACACGGCCAGATCGGCGATCATCGCCTGCGCGCGGCTGGCCGGGTGCACGCCGTCCGCGAACAGATAGGTGTCGGCCGCGTCGGGCGCAACCAGCGAGTTCGGATTGCAGAACAGCGACGAGGCACCTGCAGGGGCGCAGGCGACCGACGTGACGTTGGTGAAGCCGTAGCGCGCGGGATCGGCGACCACTTCCTGCAGGAAGTGGAAGGTGTCGACCGGGATCACCCGCAGGCCCTGGGAAGCGAGGCCGCCGTACAGCGCATCGTTGTAGGCCGCCGACAGCGCGGTGCCCTGCGCCATCGCCGCAGCGCCACCGGCCCGGAACTGCGGGGTCAGCCCGACGTCCGGGATCGACGGCACCAGCACATAACGCGCGCCCGCGCCCTGCAGGGCACCGACCAGGCCGACCTGCGCGGTCACCGCCGCGCCGATGATCTGCTGCGCCTGGCCGGGGTTGGCCGCCACCGCGAACAGATCGTTGGCGCCGCCCCAGACCGAATACAGCGCATCGGCATCGGCGCGGCCGCCATTGGCCGACAGGTACGTGCGCATCTGGGTCGCCAGCGAAGGCGTCGCACCGAGGGCGCCCTCGGTATCGATCGCGACGCGGGCACCGCCGACGGCATAGTTGTCGCCGGTCTGGCCGTTGCCATTGGCACTGGCGTTGGTGCCGTAGCGATCGGCCACGTGCTCGGCCCAAGTCAGGCCGGGGT
Organism: Luteimonas sp. TWI662; assembly: GCF_039673825.1. NCBI lineage: Bacteria > Pseudomonadati > Pseudomonadota > Gammaproteobacteria > Lysobacterales > Lysobacteraceae > Luteimonas > Luteimonas sp. TWI662. The sequence goes on from NZ_JBDJMI010000003.1 coordinate 10,371, forward strand.
TGGTCGTGAACCGGCCAAGGATCGCAGTCTGTGGCCCGACCTTGCGCACCAGCACCGGCCGGAAGTAGCCGGAATCGGTCAGGCTGTCGCCGAAGAACACGGTGCGGGAAAAGGTGTCGGCGGCGAGCGCCGGAACGGCCGCTGCGGCAAGCGCGACGGCAAGGGCGGCACGGATCGGCCTGGACGACGACATGGGGGACTCTCCTGAAAAAGGGCGGCGATTATCCGCCCGTTGGCGACCGGGCCCCGTACGGGACCGCATTGCCGCGATGATCCCGCCACACGTCGGGCGCAGCACGCCGCACTGCGTCATGCCCGCTCGCGGGGGCAACGTGCGCCGCGCCCTGCGAACGGGGACAATCGCGGCATGAACATCCGACTCAACGGCGAAAACGCCGACATCGATCCGGGCAGCACGATCGCCGCCCTGCTGCAGACCCAGGGACTGGGCGGGCGCCGCGTGGCGGTGGAGGTCAACGGCGAGATCGTCCCGCGTGGTCGCCATGACGCCCACGTCCTGACCGACGGCGACCACGTCGAGATCGTCCACGCCCTGGGCGGGGGGTGAGCGAATGCGCTTGTCCGAGCCATCCGGCTCGGACGCATTCGCGAACGCCTTTCTAAGAACCGCTCGCGAACGCGCCGCGGTCGTCTCCGGCACACACCCACGCCGCTTGGGCGATAATCCCGGCATGAGCATTCCTTCCCCCTCGCACGACGCCGGCCTCGTCGTCGCCGGCAAGACCTACCGTTCCCGCCTGCTGACCGGCACCGGCAAGTTCCAGGACCTCGAGCAGACCCGCCGCGCCACCGAGGCGGCCGGCGCGCAGATCGTCACCGTCGCGATCCGCCGCACCAACATCGGCCAGAATCCCGGCGAGCCCAACCTGCTCGACGTGCTGCCGCCCGACCGCTACACGATCCTGCCCAATACAGCCGGTTGCTACACCGCCGAAGAAGCCGTGCGCACCTGCCGCCTGGCCCGCGAACTCCTCGACGGCCACAACCTGACCAAGCTCGAGGTGCTGGGTGACCAGCGCACGCTGTTCCCCGACGTGGTGCAGACGCTCAAGGCCGCCGAGCAACTGGTCGCCGACGGCTTCGAGGTCATGGTCTACACCTCCGACGATCCGATCCTGGCCAAGCGTCTTGAGGAGATCGGCTGCGTGGCGGTGATGCCGCTGGCCGCGCCGATCGGCTCGGGCCTAGGCATCCAAAACCGCTACAACCTGCTGGAGATCGTCGAGAACGCGAAGGTCCCGATCATCGTCGACGCCGGCGTCGGCACGGCTTCGGATGCGGCGATCGCGATGGAACTGGGCTGCGACGGCGTACTGATGAACACGGCGATCGCCGGCGCCCGCGACCCGGTGCTGATGGCCTCGGCGATGCGCAAGGCCGTCGAGGCCGGCCGCGAAGCCTTCCTGGCCGGACGCATCCCGCGCAAGCGCTTCGCCAGCGCCTCGTCGCCGGTCGACGGCCTGGTCGGCTGACGCCTGCGCGATGACAGACCCGTTCTCCAGCGAAGGGGCCAAGGCGCCGCCCAAGCCGTTCACGGTGACCGAAGGCCGGCGCGAGGTGCGCAGCTTCGTGTTGCGCCAGGGCCGGTTCACGCCTGCACAGCAACGTGCGTTCGACGAGGCCTGGCCGCGCTTCGGCCTGGACTACACCGGCACGCCGCGCGACCTCGACGCCGTGTTCGGAAGGCAGGCCTTGCGGATCCTGGAGATCGGCTTCGGCAACGGCGAAGCGCTGCGCCATTCGGCGCGGATGGATGCGGCACGCGACCACATCGGCATCGAAGTGCATGCACCGGGCGTCGGCCGTGTGCTCAACGGCCTGGCCGAGGACGGCAGCGACCACGTGCGTGTGTACCACCACGACGCGGTCGAGGTGCTGCGCAACGAGATCGCCGACGGCGCGCTCGACGAGATCCGGATCTACTTCCCCGACCCCTGGCACAAGAAGCGCCACAACAAGCGCCGGCTGGTGCAGCCGACGTTCGCCGCGCTGCTGGTGTCCAAGCTGCGCGCGGGCGGCCGCCTGCATCTGGCGACCGACTGGCAGGACTACGCCGAGCAGATGTGGGACGTGCTCGACGCCACGCCCGGCCTGCGCAACCGCGCCGGCCCGCGCGGCCATGTGCCGCGACCGCCCTGGCGCCCGCAGACGCATTTCGAGAGCCGCGGCCTGAAGCTGGGCCACGGGGTCTGGGATCTGATCTACGACCGGGATCCGTAATCGGTGATGGGTGACTGGGACCAGCAGGGCGCGCCCCCGGCACGGAAGCACACCGGCTTCCGCCGTTCCTCTTCGCGTCGGAAAGCGCGTCACCACTGGCGCCCGGGCCCGCCGGGAACGGTGCGCATCCAATCACCCGCCGCCACGTCCCCGTCACCGCGCTGATGGATACCGGACTCGCGCTCACCACCGACATGAAGATCGTCCTGGCCCTGGTGGGCCTGACGATGGTGCTGTTCCTGTTCCAGCGCGTACGCGCCGACCTGGTCGCCCTGGTGGTGCTGGTGATGCTGGGACTGACCGGCCTGGTGGCGCCCGAGGACGTCTTCAACGGCTTTTCCTCCAACGCGGTGATCAGTGTCATCGCGACCATGATTCTGGGCATGGGGCTGGACCGGACCGGCGCGCTCAACCGCCTCGCCGGCTGGCTGTTGCGACGGGCACGCGGCATGGAGAACCGCCTGTTGCTGCTGACCGCAGCCACCGCCGGCCTCAATTCGTCGGTCATGCAGAACCCATCGGTGATGGCGCTGTACATGCCGGTCGCGGCCCGGCTGGCCTCGCGCTCAGGGCTACGCCTGGCGCAGATCCTGCTGCCGGTCTGCGTGGCTATCGTCATGGGCGGCGCGCTGACCATGGTCGGCACCTCGCCGCTGATCCTGCTCAACGACCTGCTGACCGCGGCCAACGCGAACATGCCCTCCGGCGCGGCGACACTGGAATCGCTGAACATGTTCGCGCCGTTGCCGATCGGCCTGGCGCTGCTGATCGCCGGGCTCGCCTACTTCCATTTCTTCGGCAACCGGCAGTTGGGCGAACTGAGCGACGGCGGCGACGGCCCGGTGACCCCGGCGCGCACCCAGAGCTACTTCGCCAGTGCCTACGGCATCGAAGGCGACGTCTTCGAGCTCGTGGTCACTGCAGAAAGTCCGCTGGTGGGGATGACGTTTGCCGAGGCCGAGGCGATCCACCACGCGCCGCTGCTGCTGGCGCTCAAGTCGGAGAACGAGTCGCGCCTGGCACCGCCGGCCGACTCACGCATCTGGGTGGGCAGCGTGCTCGGCGCGATGGGCCCCCGGCAGCAGGTGGCCGACTTCGCGCAGAACCAGTTCCTGCGCATGAGTTCGCGCCTGCGGCACTTCGGCGACCTGTTCAATCCCAGTCGCGCCGGCATCGCCGAGGCGGTGATCCCGCCGACCTCGAAGTTCATCGGCAAGTCGGCCGCCGAACTGAGCCTGGGCAGGAAGTACGGCGTCCGCCTGCTGGCGATCAATCGCGATAAGACGGTGCTGCGCGAGAACGTGCGCAAGATGACCCTGCGCGCCGGTGACATGCTGGTGCTGCACAGCATCTGGCAGGACCTGGCGCGCACCGCCAAGTCGCTCGATTTCCTGATCGTGACCGACTATCCCAAGGGCGAGCAGCGGCCGCACAAGTTCAAGATCGCGATGGCGATCTTCGCCGTGACGATGCTGATCGCGCTGTCCTCGCGCATTCCCACCTCGGTCGCGCTGATGACCGGCGTGGCGGGCATGCTGGTGTTCGGCGTGCTGAAGATGGACGAGGCCTACAGCGCGATCAACTGGAAGACCGTGTTCCTGATGGCCTGCCTGATCCCGCTTGGCTGGGCGATGGACTCCAGCGGCGCGGCAGCCTGGGTCGCCGGCCACAGCATCGAGCGGCTGCCGACCGGCCTTCCGGTCTGGCTGCTCGAGATCGCGGTCGCGCTGCTGACCACCGCGTTCTCGCTGGTCATCAGCCACGTCGGCGCGACGATCGTCGTGGTCCCGCTGGCGATCAATCTGGCGCTGGCCGCCGGCGGCAACCCGACCGCATTTGCACTGATCGTCGCACTGTCGGCCTCCAACAACTTCGTCACCCAGTCCAATCCGGTGATGTCGATGATCATCGGCCCGGCCGGCTACACGGCCAAGCAACTGTGGCGGATCGGATTGCCGATCTCGCTGATGTACACCGCGATCGTGGTGCTGATGGTCAACCTGCTGTTCCACTGACGCGGCCGCCCCCCCCCCGGCGCCGACGGCAACCGGCGCCGACGGCAATCAGCCCAGCAGCACCTGCCCTTCGCGCACCTGCACCGGCACGGCACGCAGCGCTTCGCCCTTGCACGGCCCGGCGACGCACACGCCATCGGCGGTATTGAAACTCGCGCCATGCGCGGCGCAGACCAGATGGCCGTCCTTGGAGGCCAGGAACTGACCGGGCGCCCAGTCGAGACGACGGCCGGCATGCGGACAGATATTGAGCCAGGCGCGCACCTCACTGCCGTGGCGGTGCAACACCAGCGACTCGGCCTCCCCGTCGACCACACCTTCGACCTCCGCAAAGCCGCCATCGGCGATCGCATCGAGCGCGAGCAAGCGGGCGTCGTCACATGGATTTAACGAAGGCATTACAACTCCAGGAGGCGAGCGACCGATACTGGACCCCTCGGCCAACCCGGCCATTGTGTCACGAGCATTGCAGCCGCCATGTCCAACGCCTTCTTCCGCGATCTCCACGCCCGTTTCGATGCCTCCGGTGTCCGTGCGGTGTTCGCGCCGCGCAAGCCGCGGCACCCGGCGTTGCGGGTGTTGCTGGGCCTGGTCGGCGTTGCCCTGCTCGCGGTGTTGCTGGTGGCCGGCCTGTTCGTCGGCGCCGCAATGCTGCTGTTCGGGCTTGCCCGCCGCTTGCTGATGCGCGGCGATGCGACGCCGCCCCGTGACGAGCGCATCGTCGAGGCCGAGTACCGCGTCGTGCGCAATCGCGACCAGCCATTGCTGCGCTGAGTGCAGCGGCGCCCGAACGCCAGAGCTGAGCCGATGACCGATCCGTCGTACGACGTGGTGCCCGCCGCGGCGCCGACCCGCCTGGCGGTGCGCGGTGGCGGCCAGTTCCCGGTCCGGCGCGTCTACTGCGTAGGCCGCAATTTCGCCGACCACGCCCGCGAAATGGGCGCCCAGGCCCCAGCGTCGAAGGCCGAGCGCGGCACGCCGGTGTTCTTCTCCAAACCTGCCGATGCGGTCGTCACTTCCGGCGAGGTGCCCTACCCCAGCGCCACGCGTGAGTTGCATCACGAGGTCGAACTGGTCGTGGCCATCGGCCGCGACGCGCCGCCCGGCGAACTGCCGGTCGACAGCGCCGCCGAGCTTGTCTACGGCTACGCGGTCGGCCTGGACCTCACCCGTCGCGACCTGCAGGCCGCCGCCAAGGCCAAGGGCCTGCCCTGGGACGTGGCCAAGGGCTTCGACGCCTCGGCACCGGTCGGCGAACTGGTGCCGGCCGCCGCCGTCGGCGCGCTGTCGCCGCGGACGTTGTCGCTCGAAGTCAACGGGGTGCTGCGGCAATCGTCGACGCTCGCGCAGCTGATCTGGGACGTGCCCGAGATCCTGCACGAACTGTCCAAGCTGTTCGCGGTGCGCGCCGGCGATCTGGTGTTCATGGGGACCCCGGCCGGCGTCGCTGCGCTGCAGCCGGGCGATGTCTGTGTCGCCCGGCTCGACGACGTGCTCGACCTCCACTGCAAGGTGACTTCGGCCCCGCTATAGTCCCGTGCGCATCTCACTTACCGCGCAGGAGACATCATGGGCATACTCGCCGAGTTCAGGGAATTCGCCGTCCGCGGCAACGTCATCGACCTGGCGGTCGGCGTCGTCATCGGCGCGGCGTTCGGCAAGATCGTTACCGCACTCGTCGAAAACCTCATCATGCCGTTCATCGGCCTGCTGACCGGCGGCATCGATTTCTCCCGATGGGCGATCACATTGCGCGCGGCCCAGGTCGACGCGGCCGGCGAGGAGATCCCGGCGCTGGTGCTGGGCATCGGCAACGTCGTCAACACCATCGTGCAGTTCATCATCGTCGCGTTCGCGATCTTCATCGCAGTGCGCTTCATCAACCGTCTCAAGCGCAAGCAGGCCGAGGCGCCGGTCGAAGAGAAGCCGGCCGAACCCAGCGAGGAAGTCAAGCTGTTGCGCGAGATCCGCGATTGCCTGCGCAAGCCCGACGCGCCGCTCGCCTGATCCGCATCCTGCGCCGGGACCTCCGGCACATCGCCTCGAGCGGGCCGCGCGCGACAATGCGCGCGGCCCGTTCCTATTGCAGCCGGAGATCGCGCATGCGCCCTGCCCCCCTTCTCAACGCTCTCGCCCTGGCCCTGCTGTCGGGCGCCTTGCTGGTTCCGGGCACCGGGACCGCGCGCGAGACCGCATCCGCGCCGGTGGCACAGACGTCACTGGACGCCGCAGCGCAGTTGCGCGAGCGCGCATTGCAGGACGGCACTGCCTACCGGCTGATCGAGTCGCTGACCACGCAGATCGGACCGCGCCTGCCCGGTAGCGCGGCCGACGCGCGCGCGGTCGAATGGGCCAAGGCGCGGTTCGTCGAACTCGGCTACGACCGGGTATGGACCGAGCCGGTGACCTTCCCGAAGTGGGAACGGCGCAGCGAGCGCGCGGCGGTCGTCGGCGCCCATGCCCAGCCGCTGGTGCTCACCGCACTGGGCGGCAGTCCCGGGGGCGAGGTGTCGGCACAGATCGTGCGCTTCGACAGCCTGGCCGCGCTCGAGGCCGCCGACGCGGCGACGCTGCGGGGGCGCATCGTGTTCGTCGATATTCCGATGGCGCGCTCGCGCGACGGCAGCGGGTACAGCGCCGCCGGTGCGATCCGCAGTCGCGGGCCGTCGATCGCCGCGCGCAAGGGCGCCGCCGCGTACTTGATGCGCTCGATCGGCACCAGTCCGCATCGGGTCGCCAACACCGGCATCACCCGTTTCGATGCCGACGTGACCCCGATCCCGTCGGCGGCGTTGTCGCTGCCCGACGCCGACCAGCTCGCGCGCCTGTTGCGGCTGGGACCGGTGGAAGTCGCGCTTGCACTCGATTGCGGCTGGAACGGCGAGTACACGTCGCAGAACGTGATCGCCGAACTCACCGGCCGCGAGCGACCGGAGGAGATCGTCCTGATCGCCGGCCATCTCGATTCCTGGGACCTGGGCACCGGCGCGGTCGACGACGCCTCGGGCGTGGGCATCACGATGGCCGCCGGGCACCTGATCGCGCAGCAGCCGCAGCGCCCGCGTCGCAGCGTGCGCGTGGTCGCGTTCGCGAACGAAGAGCAGGGCCTGCTCGGCGCGCGCGCCTACGCCGAGGCGCATGGCGGCGCCGATGTGATCGCCCGGCATGTGATCGGCGCCGAGAGCGACTTCGGCGCCGGTCGCATCTACGGCTTCAACACCAGCGCCCCGGCGGGGCAGCGTGCGACCAGCGATGCGATCGCCGAGGTACTGCGCCCGCTCGGGATCGACTATCTGCAGGACAAGGGCAGCCCAGGCCCGGATATCTCGCCGCTGGCGGCCAAGGGCGGTGCCTGGGGCTGGCTGGGCCAGGACGGCACCGACTACTTCGATCTGCACCACAACGCCGACGATACGTTAGACAAGGTCGACCCCGACGCGGTCGCGCAGAACACGGCCGCCTATGCAGTGTTCGCGTGGCTGGCCGCAGAGTCCGACGAAAGCTTCGGCAGCGCGCCCAAGGCGCACGACTCCCCCGCGCACTGATCGGCAGTCGCGGCGACGCCCTGGCCGGGCCGGTTCCGGAGGATGGACAGGCGGCGGGCGCTGATGGGCCGTCACCACGCGGCTCGCGTCTCGATCAGCGTGCCTCTCTGCCCCCTCCTTGGGGCGCTGCGCCGGCCCGCCTCACGTCGACGCGCGTGATCGCGCGCCGTGTAGACGCGGGTCGCGTACTCGTCGTCCGTGTGATGCCGGTGGCCCACACGGCACAGCGGCGCAGTCGCCACGTCCCGCATCGCATCGGCACGCAATGACACTTGCCTCTTGCAGCAGAGCCACGCCGCGGATCACGATCGCCGACGCGGGCTTATCTGTCGGCGTCGCCCCGTAGCGTCGCCACGCGAGGTGATGCGGCGCTCGCGTCCTGCATCCAGCCGATCGCGCGCGTGCGATCGAGCGGATCACGAAGCGCGAGACCGCGCGCGACGCCGTCAGCATCGAGCAGCAGCCAGCGATCCAAGCCCTCCTGCGGCGCGGCGAATGTGACCCGCTGCGCCACGCGGTCGGGCACGAGGTCGTCGTCGAATACAGCAACCGTCACGGTGCCGACGTCGTTCTCGCGCACAACGTCGGTGCCCGGCGCGCGCCCAAGCCAGCGGGCCTCAGGCCAGGCATGCATCGCAGCGCCGCGTCGCGCAAGCGGCCCGGCGGCCACGCGGAGTTCTTCGACCACGTTCTCGCCCAGCGTCAACTCGGGATCGAGCACACCGACCGCCACCGAAGCAGCGATCGGGGTCGCGACCTGCGCGATGCGTTCGGCGTACCGCCACATCCAGAGCTGGCTGGGCAGCAGCAGTGCCGCAACGACGAGCGCGGCAAACGGTCCAATCGCCGTGCGCGCACCCGCGACAGCCGCGTACGCCAGGCCCGCCCAGAACAGGCTCGACCAGACGACGTAGCGGGTCGCCAGCAACTGGTCCGGGAACAATGTGAAGTACTCCAGCCGCGCCAGCGCGATCAGCACGCCCACGCCCAGTGCGAACCAAGCAATCCCGAGACCCACAACCACCTGCACGGCCGGCGCACGACGGCAGTGTAAGCTCGCGACCAGAAGCCAGGCCGCGCCAAGCGCACCGGTGAGCAGATGCGGCCAGCGCGCGGTCAGCGCCGAACCGGCCATCGCCGCAATGCACTCCGACACTGCCACGGCAACGCTACGAACCGGCGCGACTGGAAGCCGTGCCGCCATCTCTGGGTCAAGCAGCGGCCACGCCGCGTACAGCGACGGGGCGGCAAGCCAGCGCAACAGGCGATCGGCCTGCACGACCGGCGCAACGCCGATCCGCTCGCCGCCGACGCCGGCGAGTATGGTCATCCCTACGGCCACGCCCGCGCAGAGCAGCACCGGGACGGCGTCACGCCAAGCCGCGCGGCGCAGCCACAGCACCGCTCCAAACGCGCCGAAGCATGCGATGCCCGATCCGAACGAGAACGTGGCCACGAGCCCGCAAGTACCGGCGAGCCAGCCGTGGCACCACGCCTGCGCAGCATTGCGCGGCCGCGCGGCGAGCAGACCCACGCCCAGCGCGAGCGCCAGCGTGACCAGATAGGCGTGCACGCTTTCCTGCGCGTGGACCAGCGCACGCGCGTTGCCGAGCCAGCACAGCCCGACCACCGCCCATAGGAAGGCGACCGCGCGCACTGCAGGCCTGGCCGTCGCCAGCGGGCGCCACAGCGCCGCGAGCGTCGCCAGCAGCAGTCCGATGCCGACCAGGATCTGCAGTCCCTGCGAGGCGCCGAACAGCCGCAAGTCAAGCCAGCGGACCATGTTGGGGAGCACCTCGCGGTGGCCGTTGCTGACCATCAGCACCCCGTCGACGAACCGCGCGTCCGCCAAGACCGCGATGTAGCGCCAGCCGTCTGCATAGGGCACCCGCGGTGCAAGTCGCCACATTGCCCATAGACCGGCCAGCAGATAGAGCGCCGCGAGTGCGTACGCGAGCGGAGCGACGCCGTGGCGCGCGCGTGCGCGCAGCGCCGCCCTCACGTCCGGAGGGCGGCCCACTGGGCCAGCAGCACGGCGGTAGCCGAGGCGACGTTGAGACTTTCGACCGCGCCGCTGCCCGGGATGCCGAGCTTGCGATCGCAGGCGTCGGCGAGTGCCGCGTCCATGCCCTCGCCTTCGGCGCCGAGCACGTAGACCAGCCGCGACGGCAACGCGGCTTTGAAAAGATCCTCGCCGCCGCGCACGACCGTGGCCGCCAGTTGGAAGCCGGCACTGCGCAACTGCGCCAACGCGTTATCCTCCCGGCCCAGGCGGACGAAGCGCACGGCCTCCGCGCCGCCTTCGGCGACACGCGCGGCCGCGCCCGACAGCGCGAGCGTGGCGTCCCTGGGCAGCAACACGGCACCGACGCCAAAGTGCGCGGCCGAACGCAGGATCGCGCCGAGGTTGTGCGGGTTGCCGACGCCATCGAGCCACAGCGCGCAGGCCGGCCCCGCGGGCAACGCCTGCAGCCAATCGCCGAGCGGCAGCGGCGCCTCGCGCAGCACGTCGGCGACGATGCCCTCGTGATGCGTGCTCGCCGCCAGCTTGCGCAGATCGTCCTCGCCGACGACGCGGTAGCCCACACGATGGGCCGCGCACCACTTGAGCATGGGCTGCAACTGCGGGATGCGCGCCTCGAGCAGATACAGCTTGCGGATCGCCTCGGGCCGCTTGGCGAACACCGCATCGATGGCGTTGCGTCCATACAGACGCATTTCCCGGCGCTCGCCGCCGTCGCCGTCACCGCCGGGCGCCACAGCCGCGATTCGCGGGCCGGCCGGCGAGACTGCGCGTGCGCCCCACGGGCTGGCCTGCCTGGGACCGACCTCGCCCCGTCCTGCCGGCCCGCGTGGCGGGCGACGTCCTGCATCGGTCATGGTGTGCGTTTCCAGAAGTCGGCATTGCGGATGCCCAGCTTATCGGGGTCGAAGACCGGATCGAGCCCCTGCTTCTTCTGGCTTTCGTAATCGCGCAGCGCCTGCAACGCCGGCTTTTGCAGGATCAGGATCGCAACGATGTTGAGCCAGGCCATCACGCCGACGCCGATGTCGCCGAGCATCCACGCCATCTCGGCGCTGCGGATCGCACCAAAGATCACCATGCCCAGCAGCGCTACCCGCAGCAGCAGCGTCCGCCCCGGCCGCGCCACGTGCTTGTTGAGGTAGGTCAGGTTGGTCTCGGCCATGTAGTAATAGGCCATGATCGTGGTGAACGCGAAAAAGAACAACGCGATTGCAACAAAGAGGGCGCCCCAGCCGGGCAGAATCGACTCGATACCCGCCTGCGCAAAGCCCGATCCGGCCTCCACCCCCGGAAGCGCCTCGTGCAGCATCGCCCCCTCGGGGCCGACCACGTTGTACATCCCCGTCGCCAGGATCAGGAATGCGGTCGAGGTACAGACCAGCATCGTGTCGAAGTAGATCGCCCAGGCCTGCACATAGCCCTGCTTGGCCGGGTGCGACACCTCGGCCGCCGCGGCGGCATGGGGCCCGGTGCCCTGACCGGCCTCGTTGGCGTAGATGCCGCGCTTGACGCCCCATTCCACGGCCAACCCGAGCATTGCGCCGAACCCGGCATGCACGCCGAACGCGCTCTCGAAGATGATGCGGAACATCGTCGGCACGAAATCGTAGTTGATGACCATCACCGTGACTGCGGTGAGGATGTAGGCGATCGCCATGAACGGGACCACCAGTTCGGCGAACGCGGCGATGCGCTTGACGCCACCGAAGATGATGACCGCCAGCAGCAGCGCCACGGTGATGCCGATGCCCGCCTTGAGCGCGATCCGCGCATCGATGCCCATCCACTGGCCGGACAGGTCGCCGCAGACCGTGCTGCCAGCGCAGACGTTGGCGATGCTGTCGGCGATCGCATTGGCCTGCACACCTGGCATCAGCAGGCCCGCTGCCACCAGGGTCGCGAATGCGAACGCCAGCGCATACCACTTCAGGCCCATCGCCTTTTCGATGTAGTAGGCCGGGCCACCGCGGTAGCGGCCCTCTGCATCCTTTTCCTTGTAGATCTGCGCCAGGGTGCACTCGACGTAGGAGGTGGAGGCGCCGAGGAACCCCATCACCCACATCCAGAACACCGCGCCCGGGCCGCCAAACGCAATCGCGGTGGCGACGCCGGCGATGTTGCCGATCCCGATGCGCCCGGCCATCGACATCGCCAGTGCCTGGAACGAAGACACGCCGGCATCGGATTTCTGGCCGGTGAAGGTGAGTCGGGTCATCTCGACAAAGCCGCGCACCTGCATGAAGCGCGTGCGAAGCGTGAACCACAGGCCGGCGCCCAGGCACAGCGCAATCAGCGCCTTGCTCCAGATCAGACCATTGAGGGCGGTGAGCAGTTGATCCATCGGTCTGGCTCCGGGCTGGACGGGGGCGGATGACGCGGACGACACACGAAGGATCGATTTTCCACGATCAGGGGGTCGAATGCGACGCACTGTCGCAGCTGCGGACATTGCGCCTTCCCACGCCTCGGGTCAGCCCGAGGAAGGCGGACCCTCGCGCACCAGCCCGAACAGCCGGAGATCGTGCAGCCCATCGGCCTTGCGTACTGCGCCGCGCAGCCGGCCCTCCTCCACGAAGCCATTGCAGACGAGCACCCGCGCCGAGGCCGGGTTGAGGTCGAGCACGTTGGCTTGCAGGCGCCTCAGGTCCAGCGCGTCCATCACCCAGGGCACATAGGCCGTGACCACCCGGCGCATGATGCGGCGGTTCCAGTGCACGCGCGCCAGCCAGTAGCCGAGTTCGGCCGAATGCGCGCGTTCGCCCGCGCCCTGGCGGGCATCGATGCTGCCGCAGGCCTCGCCGTCGATGTCGATCGCCAGCACCGGCCCCGACAGGTCGACGACCTCACCAGCCAGGAACGCCGCGCCGTCGGCGCGCGTATAGGGATGGGGAAAGCGGTCGCTGAGCCCGCGCACGACCAGCGGATCGTCGGCATGGCGCAGCAACGCCTCGAGATCGGCGTCGCGCCAGCGTCGCAGCACGAAGCCGTCGCCTTCGAGCCGCACGTCGTCCCAACGCATCGCCCGCCTCCACCCAGAACCGGGGTCAGAGTGCAATTTCGCGCGCCCGATTGCACCTAAAAATGCACTCTGACCCCGGTTCTTGGGTCAGGCGTGGCCGCCGACGGCGGGGGTTTCGGCTTCCAGGCGCTCGAGTTCCTGGGCCAGGGCTTCGGGGGAGCGCGTGAACGGCGCGAGCAGGGCGTAGAACGCCGGGACCACGAACAGCGACAGCAGGGTCGAGAATGCGACGCCGAAGATGATCACGATGCCGATCGTCGCCCGACTCGCCGAACCGGGACCGCCGGCCACGACCAGCGGGATCGCGCCGACGATCGTCGCGGTGGACGTCATCAGGATCGGACGCAGGCGCACCGCCGAGGCCTCGGCGATCGCCTCGCGGACGCTCCGCCCCTCGTCCCGCAACTGGTTGGCGAACTCGACGATCAGGATGCCGTTCTTGGCCGCCAGGCCGATCAGCATGACGATCCCGATCTGGCTGAAGAGGTTCAGCGTCCCCCCTGTCGCCCACAGGCCCAGCAACGCACCGAGTACCGCCAGCGGCACGGTCAACATGATCACCAGCGGGTGGATGAAGCTCTCGAACTGCGCGGCCAGCACCAGGTAGACGATCATCAATGCCATCGCGAACGTCAGCAGCACCGCGCCACCGGCTTCCTGGAACTCGCGGCTCTCGCCCTTCCAGTCGATCTGCGCATAGTCGGGCAGTTCCTCGGCAGCGACCTGACGCGTCCACTCCAGCGCCTCGCCCATCGAATAGCCGGGCGCCAGCCCGGCACTGATGGTGATCGCACGCAGCCGGTTGAAGCGGTTGAAGCTGCCCGGTTCGGCGATCTCGCTGAGCGTGACCAGATTGGCCAACGGCACCAGCGCCTGGTCGCGACCGCGCACATAGGTGTCGGCGAGATCGGCCGGATTCATGCGCCGCTTGCGTCCGGCTTGCAGCAGCACGTCGTACTCCTCGCCGTTGTCGACGAACGTGGTGACCTGGCGCGAGCCCATCATCGTCTCGAGCGTGCGTCCGATCTCCTGCACCGACACGCCCAGGTCGGCCGCGCGCTGGCGGTCGATGTCCACGCGCATCTGCGGCCGCGTTTCCTTGTAGTCCGAGTCGGGGTCCTGGATGCCCGGATTCTCGCGCATGCGCGCGAGCATGCGATCGCGCCATTGCGCGATCTCCGCGTAGTCCGGCCCGCCGAGCACCAACTGGTAGCGCTGACCGCGGCTGCCGACCAGACCGCCCGGTACATTGGCGCGCACCTGCACGCCGGGCAGCTTGGCGAACTCGGCGCGCAACGTCTCGACGACGTCGACCGTGCTTTCCTTGCGGTGCTTCCAGTCCTGCAAGAACACGATTACCTGGCCGGTGTGCATGTCCTCGCTGCCGCCCCAGCCGCGCGGCACGCGGGAGTTGGCGCGGGCGATCGGCTGGTCGTCGCCGACCAGTGGCGCGAAGATCGCCTCGACGTGCTGCATCTGCCCGACGGTGTAGTCGAAGCCCGCGCCCTCGGGGCCGTCGACGCCGACGAAGAACCGCCCGCGGTCCTCGGCCGGCGACAGTTCGCTGGGCACGCGCGCAAACAGCAGCACCGCGGCCGCCACGCACACCGCGATCGCCGCCACGAGCAGCAACAACAGGCGCCCGGCCGGCAACGCGACCAGCGTGTCCACGCGGCGGCCGTAGCCGCTGCCCAGCCGCGCCAGTTGCCGGTTCATCCACGCATTGAAGCCGCGCTGCTTGGTGTGCGGCCGCACCAGCTTGGAGCACATCATCGGCGTGAGCGTGAGCGCGATGAACGCCGACAGCGCGACCGCGCCGGCCAGCGCGACCGACAACTCGCGGAACAGCCGCCCCGAATTGCCCTCCATGAAGCCGACCGGCAGGAACACCGCGACCAGCACCGCGGTCGTGGAGGTCACCGCGAAGGCGACTTGCGCGGTGCCGCGGCGCGCGGCCACCAGCGGCGGCTCGCCCAGATCGGCGCGGCGCTGCACGTTCTCCAGCACGATGATCGCATCGTCCACGACCAGGCCGATGCACAGCACCAGCGCCAGCAGCGTGAGCAGGTTGATCGAGAAGCCGAACACGTACAGCGCGATGAACGCGGCGATCAAGCACACCGGCACGGTCAGCGCCGGGATCAACGCCGCGCGCAGGCTGCCCAGGAACAACCAGATCACCAGGAACACCAGCGCCATCGCCTCGCCCAGCGTCCAGTAGACGCGGGTGATCGCCGCGTCGATGAACACGGTGTTGTCGGAGGCGACGAAAATCTCGGTGCCTTCGGGCAGCGTCTGCTGGATGCGCTCGGCCTCGGCGCGCGCGGCGCGTGCGACATCGAGTGCATTGGCGGTCGAGGTGCGCACGATGCCCAGGCCCACATTGTGCACCGAGTTGCTGCGCATGTAGGAGCGCCGCTCGGCCGAGCCCAGTTCGATCTGCGCGACATCGCCCAGACGCACGACGTAACCGTCGCTGCCGCGGCGCACCGGGATCTGTGCAAATTGCGACGGCTCGCGGAAGCCCCGCTCCACGCGCAACGTGAAGTCGCGGGTCTGCGACTCGATCCGGCCGGCCGGCAGTTCGACGTTCTCGGTGCGCAACGCGTTCTCGACATCGGCGGCGGTGATGTTGCGCGCAGCCATCTCGTCGCGGTCGAGCCAGATCCGCATCGCATAGCGGTGCCCACCGCTCAGATGCACACGCGCCACGCCGTCGAGCGAGGACAAACGATCGAGAATGTAACGGTCGGTGTAGTCGGTCAGCTCGAGCGTGTTCATCGTGCTCGAGCGCAGGTTCAGCCAGACGATCGCGTCGGCGTCGGCTTCGACCTTGGAGATCTCGGGCGGGTCGGCCTCGACCGGCATCCGATCCATGACCCGGCTGATCGCATCGCGCACGTCGTTGGCGGCGGCCTCGATATCGCGGCTCAGGTTGAACTCGATGGTGACATCGGATCGACCGTTACGGCTGCGCGACTCGATCGTGCGGATGCCCTCGATACCCGACAGCGCGTCCTCGAGAATCTGCGTGATGCGGGTCTCGACCACGGCAGCCGATGCCCCGGGATAGCTGACGTCGACCGAGACGATCGGCGGATCGATGTTCGGCAACTCGCGCAGCGTCAGCCGGGTGAAGGCCATGATGCCCAGCGCCACCAGCAACAGGCTCATGACGGCCGCGAACACCGGCCGGCGGATGGAGACATCCGACAGTTTCATCGCACCTCGTCTCCTGGCGCGTCGGCGTCCTCGGCCGGCTGCGCCTTGGCCTCCTGCACCGTGCCTTCGACGATCTTCATGCCCGGCCGCAGTTTGCCCGTGCCGTCGAGCACGATGCGCTCGCCTGGCGTCAGACCCTCGACCAGTTCGGCCAGGCCATCCTGGCGCACACCGATCTCGACCGGCGCCTGCTCGACCGTCTCATCCTCGCGAACGCGGTAGACGAACGTGTCGCGGCCGACCTGGATCACCGCGATCTCCGGCACCATCAGCGCTTGCCGCGTGCGCTGCTGCAGCCGCACCTGGATCAGCATGCCCGGCCGCAGCCGGCGATCGGGATTGCCGAAGGCGCCCCGCACCGTCACCGCGCGGGTGTTGGCATCGACGCGGGCGTCGATCGTCTGCACCACGCCCTCGAACTCGTCGGCCGGATACGCGGCACTGCGCCCGAACACCCGCTGACCCGGCGCAATGGCCGCCAGCCGGGTCTCGGGCACAGGGAAGTCGACATAGACCGTCGAGATGTCGTCGAGCGTCGCGATCGCGGTGCCGGGCGTCACCAGCGCGCCCGGGCTGACCTGGCGGATGCCCAGCACGCCAGCGAACGGCGCGCGAATGGTACGGTCGCCGACATTGGCCCGCATCTCGGCGACGTTCGCACGGGCGGCATCGCGGGTCGCCCGCAGGGTGTCGAGCGATGCACGCGCGATCAACTGCTGGTCCACCAGGCCGGCGCCGCGACGATACTGCTGCTCGGCCTCGATCGCCGCCGCCTCTGCCGCCTCGAGCGCCGCCTGCTGCTGGCCGCCGGTCAGCGTGACCAGCACCATGCCGGCATCGACATCGTCGCCGCTGTCGAAATGCACCCGCTGCACGGTCTCGCTGACCTTGGCCGTGAGCATGATCGACTCGCGTGCCTTGACCGTGCCCAACGCCGCGACCGTGTCGTTCCAGTCCCGCAGCGCGGTCACCGTCGTCGTCACCGGAACCGCTGCACCGCCCTCGGGGCGGGCCGCGCTTTCGGGGCTGCCACAGGCGGCCAGCATCGATGCGAGGAGGGCGACGAGCGCGCACGACACGGTGCCGCGGCGGCCTGGGGCTAGCTCGGACAAGGGAGGACCCTGAGACGGTGAAAGCGCCGGAGTGTACCCGCTGGCCCGTGACGCCGACCGTGCCATCGGATGGTGTCGAAAAAACAGCGTTCCATGTCAACGCATGGTCCGCCGGCGCGTTTTGTCGCAGTCTGGGACGACCGCGCACCGCGCCTGCCCCCGCGAGTTCCCCATGGCCCTGTACGACAGCATCCTCGACACCGTCGGCAACACGCCCATCGTCCGGCTGAACAGGCTGGCGCCGGCCAACGTCACACTCTACGCCAAGGTCGAATCCTTCAATCCTGGCGGTTCGGTCAAGGACCGCCTGGCCCTGGCCATCGTCCTCGACGCCGAGCGCCGCGGCCTGCTCAAGCCTGGCGACACGATCGTCGAGGCCACCTCCGGCAACACCGGCGTCGCTCTGGCGATGGTCGCGGCCGCGCGCGGCTACAAGTTCGTCGCCACGATGGTCGAGACGTTCTCGATCGAGCGCCGCAAGCTGATGCGCGCATACGGCGCCAAGGTGATCCTGACCCCGGCCGCCGAGCGCGGCTCGGGCATGGTCCGCAAGGCCAAGGAACTGGCCGAGCAACACGGCTGGTTCCTCGCCAGCCAATTCGCCAACCCCGCCAATCCCGCCTACCACCGCAACACCACCGCGGCCGAGATCCTGCGCGACTTCGCCGGCCGCCGGCTCGACCACTTCGTCACCGGCTGGGGCACCGGCGGCACGCTGACCGGCGTGGGCGAGGTCCTCAAGGTCGCGCGGCCCGAGGTCAAGGTCACCGCGGCCGAACCTGCGGGCGCGGCCATGCTGCAAGGCAAGGACTGGGCGCCGCACAAGATCCAGGGCTGGACCCCGGACTTCGTACCCGAGGTGCTCAATCGCGACATCGCCGCGCAGGTACTCTCGGTCGACGACGGGCTGGCGATCGAGACCGCGCGCCGGCTCGCGGCCGAAGAAGGCATCTTCGTCGGCATCTCGGCCGGCGCCACCGCCGCCGCCGCGCTCGAGGTCGCCAAGACCGCCAGCGACGGCGAGGTGATCCTGACGATGCTGCCCGACACCGGCGAGCGCTACTTCTCCACGCCGCTGTTTGCCGACGTCAACGAAGGCTCGGACGACGACTGGCTGGCGGGCCTGCCCTGAGCGCGACCCGGCGCTAGCCTCGCGCCATCCACAGCGCCAGGCCGACGCTGAGCGCCAACAGCAGCGCCACCCAGAGCAGCCAGCCGTAGCGGCCACTATCGCCGGCGACCACGGTCTCCTGGCGCGCCTCGCGCAGCAGCGGCGAGGCGTGCCGGGACACGGTCTGCCGCGCCGCCTCGTCGTCGAGTGCCGGGTCGAACTCGCGCAAGCGCCGCGCCGCGTCCTCGGTGTTGCCCGTCGCGATCCGCGCCGCGACCTCGGTGGGCAGCGTCGCCTCGCCCACGGGGCTCGCCTGCGATGACGGGCGGTACCGGTCGTCGCGCCCGTCAAGTGCGTCGACCGAGTCTTTGGCGGCCCGCAGCGACAGCCCCGGATTGGCATCGCGCAGAATCTTGATCGCCTCCACCTTGCGCCCGCGGCGCAGCAGATCGTGGACGGGGGAGGGGACGTGCAATGGCGCGCGATCGCTCATCGAAAAGTCGCTCTCAAGGACAGGATCGGCCGCCAGCATCGCGCAGACGGCGTGATGCCACCATCCAGCCGCCGTCGATATGCTGCGCCGATGGACCATCTCCGCGCCCTGCATGCCGACATCACCCGCTGTGAGGTCGACGCGATCGTCAACGCCGCCAACCCGTCCTTGCTCGGCGGCGG
Organism: Luteimonas sp. TWI662; assembly: GCF_039673825.1. Lineage (NCBI taxonomy): Bacteria > Pseudomonadati > Pseudomonadota > Gammaproteobacteria > Lysobacterales > Lysobacteraceae > Luteimonas > Luteimonas sp. TWI662. The sequence continues at coordinate 29,337 of NZ_JBDJMI010000003.1, forward strand.
CGGCGTCGATGGCGCCATCCATCGCGCGGCCGGCCCGGCGCTGCTGCATGCCTGCCGCGCCCTGCCCGAATCGCGGCCGGGTGTCCGTTGCCCGACCGGCGAAGCGAGGATCACGCCTGGCTTCGCGTTGCCGGCGCGCCATGTGATCCACACCGTCGGCCCGGTCTGGCAGGGCGGCCGGTACGGCGAGCCAGCGCTGCTCGCCGCCTGTTACCGCAACGCGCTGGCACTGGCGCGGGTGCATGGACTGGCGTCGATCGCGTTCCCGGCGATCAGCTGCGGGATCTACGGCTACCCGCCCGATGCCGCGGTCGCGATCGCCGTGGCGCAAGTGCGCGACAGCCTGGCCGAGGACCCATTGGACGTGTTGTTCTGCTGCCACGACCCGGTGATGCTGGCGCGCTACACCGCGGCGCTGGCGGCCTGAGCCGCACGACCAGCGGTCAGGCCGCCGACTCAGGTGCGCACCCGAAAACCGGGGTGAGAGGGCAAATTGGCGGGGGCGAAATTGACACGGAGCCCCGGTTTTGCAGGTTTTTGGGTTTTGGGGGCGGACAGACGGGGCGGGCCCACAACGCGAAACGCCGGCGCAAGGCCGGCGTTTCGATGAGCGAACGGGAGATCAGGCTCAGCCCTTCTTCCACTTGCCCTGCGCGGCCAGGCCGTTGTCGCGGGCGCGGGCGAACACCGTCTCCTGCGCCTTGGCGACGTTGTTGGCCAGGTCCTGCGACCACAGCTTCAAGGCGGCCTGCTGCATCGCACGGCCATAGGAGAACGACAGCGGCCAGGGGTTCGGCCCAAGGCGGTTCATCGCATCCAGATGTGCGGTCGACTGCTCGTCGCTCTGCCCGCCCGACAGGAACACGATGCCCGGCAGGATCGCCGGCACCGCCGACTTCAGGCACATCAGCGTGGCCTCGGCGACCTCGTCGACCTCGGCAGTCTCGCCGCTGTCCTTGCCCGGCAGCACCATCGACGCCTTGAGGATCGTGCCTTCGAGCATGACGTTCTGGTTGTACAGCGCGTCGAACAGCGCGCGCAGCGTGACCTCGGTGACCTCATAGCAGGTCTCGATGTCGTGGCTGCCGTCCATCAGCACTTCCGGCTCGACCATCGGCACCAGGCCCTGCTCCTGGCACAGCGCCGCGTAGCGGGCAAGCGCGTGGGCGTTGGCCTCGATGCAGGTGCCGGACGGGATGTCCTCGCCGATGTTGATCACCGCGCGCCACTTGGCGAAGCGGGCGCCAAGCTTGTAGTACTCCTCCAGGCGCGCGCGCAGCCCATCCAGGCCCTCGGTGACGACCTCGCCCGGGAACCCGGCGAGCGCGTGCGTGCCCTTGTCGACCTTGATGCCCGGGATCATGCCGTGATCGCTCATGTACTTGGCGAACGGCACCCCGTCCTTGGTCGACTGACGGATCGTCTCGTCGAACAGGATCGCACCGCTGATGTGGTCCGACAGCTTGGGCGTGGTCAGCAGCAGTTCGCGGTAGGCGCGACGGTTCTCCTCGTTGTTCGGAATGCCCACGCCCTCGAACCGCTTGGCGATGGTGGAGGTGGACTCGTCGATCGCGATGATGCCCTTGCCCGGGGCGACCATGGCCTGGGCGATGTCTGCAAGCTGTTCGATGCTCATGTGGCGGTGACGTCCATCGGCGGGGAAAGGCGCCCATTATAGCCCGCCGGCTTCGACGAAGCGCCCAGCGCCCAGCGCCGCCGCGCGCCGAAATCGCGTGCAACGTCGGGGAAAACGTTTACAGCACGTCGCGATCCGCGCAGGCCGCGCGGGACAGCCGGTGGCGGTCCCGCGCACGGGCCGGCTACAGCTCGCCCAGGCCCTCGGCCCGACCGTCGCCGCCGACCTGCAGCAGGCGCAGGGTGTTGGTCGCGCCGTGTGTCTCCATGTGCTCGCCACTGGTGAACACCACACGTTCGCCCGGCCCCAGCAGGCCGGCGTCGACCAACAGGCGGATGCTGCCGCGCGCGGCTTCGCGCGGGGTCTGACCGCGGCTGTCGTAGTTGAATGGGAACACATCGCGCATCAGTGACATACGCCGACGTGCGCCGGCGTGGCGCGAGAACGCGTAGATCGACGCGCCGCCGCGGAAACGCGACAGGTAGCGCGCGGTGCCGCCCGATTCGGTCATCGCGACGATCGCGCCGACGCCGACGTGCTCGGACAGGAACATCGCGGCCATCGCGATCGCGTGGTCGGCGCGTTCGAGGTTGCGCTGCGCCTTCTCGAAGTCGGTGTCCTGCGCGAACTGGCGCTCGGCGCCGACGCAGACCCGCGCCATCGCCTCGACCGCGCGCACCGGATACGCACCGGCGGCAGTCTCGGCCGAGAGCATCACCGCATCGGTGCCGTCGATGACCGAGTTGGCCACGTCGAGCACCTCGGCGCGCGTGGGCATCGGACTTTCGACCATCGACTGCAGCATCTGGGTGGCGGTGATCACCACCTTGTTGCGCGCCAGCGACTCGCGGATGATTTTCTTCTGCAGGCCCGGCAGTTCGGCGTCGCCGATCTCCACACCTAGGTCGCCGCGCGCGACCATCACCACGTCGCTGGCATCGATGATCTCGGCGAGATTCTCAATTGCCTCGGTACGTTCGATCTTCGACACCAGCGCGGCATCGCTGCCATGCGCACGCGCGATCGAACGCGCTTCTTCCATGTCGGCCGCATTGCGGCAGAACGACACCGCGATGAAGTCGACACCGATCTCCGCGGCGATCTTGATCAGCGCACGGTCGTGATCGGTCAACGCGCCCAGCGACAGGCCACCGCCCTGCTTGTTGAGACCCTTGCGGTTCGACAGCACGCCGTCGTTGAGTACGGTGGTGACGATGCGCACGCCCTCCACCGCGGTCACCTGCAACTGCATCAGGCCATCGTCGAGCAGCAGCACGTCGCCTGCCGCCACGTCGTCCGGCAAGCCGAGATAACTGACGCCGACCTCGTCGACCGTGCCCAAGGGCGCGTCGGGGTCGGCGACCAGGTCGAAGCGCGCGCCTGCGCGCAGCGTCACCTTGCCGTCGGCGAACTTTTCGATGCGGATCTTCGGGCCCGGCAGGTCGGCCAGGATGCCGATCTCGACCCCGGCTCGGTCGGCCGCGGCGCGGACAGCCTCGGCGCGCACCTTCTGCGATGCCGGGTCGCCATGCGAGAAGTTGAGGCGGACGGCATTGACGCCGGCGGCGATCAGCGCGTCGAGCACGCCCGGCGCGTCGGTGGCAGGTCCGAGCGTGGCGAGGATACGTGTACGGCGCCGATGCGCCGGGACGGGAGTCAATTCGTTGGCAGTCATTCCGCGATCTTAGTGTCCACCGATGGTCAAGCGCGCGCTGGCGGGCGACGCGCCCGAGGCATCCCGGAACGGCATGCCGCCTGCGAGCTTACTTGGAAACGCTTGCAACGGCATGGCGACCGCTTACGGTCAGCCCACCTGTGCGACCAGCGCAGCCGGCGAATCGACCACTTGGTCGGCGCCGGCCTTGCGCAGTTCGTCGGCCGAACCGAAGCCCCACGACACGCCGATCGCGCGCATCGCGTGCTGGCGCGCGCCCTCCATGTCCATGCGCCGGTCGCCGATCATCGTGCAGCACGCGGCCGACAACGCCAGCCGCGACAGTGCCTCGGCGATGAGTTCGCGTTTGTAGCGGCGCACGCCGTCGTCGCTTGCGCCGACGATCGTCGCGAATGCATCGCCGAACGGCAGGCCCTCGACGATGCGCCGCGCAAAGCGTTCGTTCTTCGAGGTGACCACCGCCAGCGTGCGGCCATCGGCCCGCAGCGTCTCGATCGCCTCCGCCACACCGGGATAGACGGCGTGCTCGCGCCATCCGATCGTGTCGTAGCGATCGCGATAGACCGCGATGGCGCGCTCGGTACGGGCTGCATCCCCGGCAAACAACGCGTCGAAACTGTCGCGCAGCGGCGGACCGATCCACGGCAGCAGCGTCTCGCGCGACAGCGGCGCATGGCCCAGTACCTCGAGCGCATGCGCGATGCCGCCCAGGATGCCGGGCTCCGAATCGATCAGCGTGCCGTCGAGATCGAAGAACAGCGCATTCCCGCTCACGCCCCGCGCGCCTCCAACGCCGCGACCGCCGGCAGCGTCTTGCCCTCGAGGAACTCCAGGAACGCACCGCCGCCGGTCGAGATGTAGGACACCTCGTCGGCGATGCCGTACTTGTCGACCGCGGCCAGCGTATCGCCGCCGCCAGCGATCGAGAATGCCTTCGACGAGGCGATCGCACGCGCCAGCGCCTCAGTGCCGTGGCCGAACGCATCGAACTCGAAGACTCCGACCGGGCCGTTCCAGACCACGGTGCCGGCGTCGGCGATCATCGCCGCATAGCGCTTCGCGGTGTCCGGACCGATGTCGAGAATCATGTCGCCGGCCTCGACCGCGTCCACGGCCTTGACCGTCGCCGGCGCATCGGCCGCAAAGGCGGGCGCCACCACGACGTCGGTCGGCACCGGAATCTCGGCGCCGCGCGCCTTGGCGTCGGCCATGATCTGCTTGGCAGTGTCGATCAGATCGGTCTCGACCAGCGACTTGCCCACCCCGTGCCCGAGCGCGGCGATGAAGGTGTTGGCGATGCCGCCGCCGACGATCAACTGATCGACCTTGCCCACCAGCGACGACAGCAGCTCGAGCTTGGTCGACACCTTGCTGCCCGCCACGATCGCCAGCAGCGGACGCGCCGGCGCGTCGAGCGCCTTGGCCAATGCGTCGAGCTCGGCCATCAGCAGCGGACCGCCGGCGGCCTGCGGCGCGAAGCGGATCACACCGTGCGTCGAGGCCTGGGCGCGATGCGCGGTGCCGAACGCGTCCATGACGAACACGTCGGCCAGCGCTGCGTACTTGCGCGCCAGCGCCTCGTCGTCGGCCTTCTCGCCGACATTCATGCGGCAGTTCTCCAGCAGCACCAGCTGGCCGGGGGCGACCTCGACGCCGTCGACCCAGTCGCGCAGCAGCGGCACCTCGATGCCGAGCAGCTCGGACAGGCGCGCGGCGACCGGGGCCAATGAATCGGCCTCGCTCCAGCAGCCCTCCTTCGGCCGGCCCAGATGCGAGGTCACCATCACGGCCGCGTTCTGTGCCAGCGCCTGACGCAGCGTCGGCAGCGAGGCGAGGATGCGCTGATCGGACGTGACCTTGCCGCCGTCGACGGGGACATTGAGGTCCTGTCGGATCAGCACACGCTTTCCGGAAAGGTCGAGGTCGGTCATGCGAACGATGGTCATGGGGACTGGACTCGCTTGAAAAGAAGGAAAAGGGCCGCGCCATGCCCTCCATGGCGCCGCATTGCGGCTTCGGATGCACCGGCCCGGCCATCCCTGGCCGGGCGCTCGCCGCGCGTACTGCCTGAGGGCAGTCCGCTCAGACCGGCTCGCCCTGCCGGATCAGCACACGCTTTCCGGAAAGGTCGAGGTCGGTCATGCGAACGATGGTCATGGGGACTGGACTCGCTTGAAAAGAAGGAAAAGGGTCGCGCCATGCCCTCCATGGCGCCGCATTGCGGCTTCGGAATCGTGCGTGACAGGCAGCCCGGCACGCGGTGCGCACCCGGCATTGTCGGCGCAGCCGTCGCGGACAGGCAAACGCGGCGCAGTGGCCTCAGACGTCCTTGCGCCCGCGCAGCAGGCTCAGCGCGAAGCCGCCCACGACGAGCACGCCGAGCAGCAGCACCCCCCACAGCGTCCAAGTCTTCCAGTCGCGCGTGGGCACCGGCGCTTGCAGTGCCGCCGCGCCGGCCAGCGGTGCCATCGCGCCGGGCGCGGCGTTCGCCGGACGCCAGCCGGGGCCATGCTGGGCGCGCAGCGCATCGAGCAGTGGCGCGACCGGCGCATCGGTGCGCGCCGCACGGGCGCTGCCGGCCTGCAACGCATAGGGCGCACGCCCCTCGGCGACGAACACCAGCGTCTCGGGCCGGTAACCCAGACGCAGCGCCGGCGGCGCGCCCGGCGCCGCGGTGGTCGGCGTCAACCGCCATTGGCGATCGCGGACCGGCGCCGGTAGCGCCAACGGCGGCGACCGACGCAGGTCCGGGCCGCTACCGGCCTGGTACACCACGTGATCGGCGGCCACGACGCGCCAGGGGGCATCGTCGGCATCGCGTCGCTCGAGCGTCCAGCGCCCGGTGCCGTTGCCGGCCAGCGCGATCTCGATCCGCTCGACCGGGAAGCGACCATCGCTGCGATAGACGATCGCGCCGCGCTCGCCGGCCGGCTGCGGTGCCGGCACCTGCCAGTGCCAGGCCACCGGCGCCTGCACCGGCGCCAGTTCGGCCTCGACCGCCTGCAACCGGAGCGGCGCGGCGGCCGCACGCAGCGGCGTGAGTCGCAGATAGCGCGCATGGATCGGGGTGGGCAACGCGATGCGCCGTTCGATCAGCCGCTGGGCGTCGCGGCGCAGGTCGAGCACCCGGGCCTCATCGTGCACGCTGCGCCACTGGCGCAGGTCGTCCGACATCTCGATCCGGTAGGCCTGCTCGAACGGCGGCTGCGCGTCGTCCCAGCGCAGCGCGAGCGCGTCCACCGGCCCCTCGATCGCGCTGGCATCGACCAGGAACGCACCGGCGGCATCGCCGCCCGACGCGCGCATCTGCACACGCCGCAGGCTCCCGTCGGCGGCGATCTCGCTGATCGCAGCGATGTCGCCATCACGGCGCCCGGTGTCGGCGGGCAGCGGGAACCACGGCAGTTCGCGCCGTGTCGGCGTCGCCGGCGCCATCGAGGCATCGACGAAGGCCGCCGGCACCGGTCGGCCGTCACCGTCGACCACGATCACGTCGCGCAGCGACGGCGACCAGAGCTGGGCGTAGATCTCGGGTGTGAGCGTGATGCGATAGGCACTCGCCGACGGCTCCTCGAGCGTCAGTGGCCACTGCACAGCGAAGTCCGCTTGCGCGGCGGCGAGCGCGGATGCGCCGAGCAGACAGGCAGCGATGGCGGGACGGAATCGGATCATGCGGGCGCCTCCTCGCGGGGAGCGACGGCGCGCGGCGGCGCCGGCGCGAAGAAGCCCACGACCGTGCACAGCAGGCCGTAGGCGATGAACGAGCCGATGCCCCAAAGGTTGCCGAGGTGGCCGCGATCGACCAGCACCAGCTTGGCCAGCACCACCGCCATCAGCACCGCACCGGCGAGCCAAAGCGCGCGCTGGCCGCGGCGCGAACCGATGATCCAGCCCAGCACACCAAGAATGCTCCAGACCACCGTCAGGCTGGTCTGGGCCAAGCTGCTGCCGGCCAGGCGCGGATTCCACGGCGCGCCGCCCCAGTGGTGCGCGGCGCGCAGAGTGATCGCGGTGAAGAGCACGAACGCCAGCAGCGACAGCAGCGGGACGCGCGGCGCGCCCGGCGGCGCGGTGCCATCGGGCGACCACATCCAGCGGGCCAACAGCAGCACAACGGCGATTTGGGCCAGGTCGAGCGGATTGAGCAACGCAATCCAGGGCAGCGGCGCACTGTCGCCACGATTACCCAGCGCGACCAGCCACCACAACGCGAGCACGCTCAACAACACGCCGCGCAACAACGTGCGCACCGGATCGAAGCGCTCGCCCAGCGGCTGCGCCAGCCATGGCCAACGCCACAACGACAGCGCCGAGACGACCAGCCATGGCAAGGCGATCGCGACCGCGAACCAGCCGCCGGCCAGCCCGGCCATGTCGGCGACGTGTGCCAGCAGCAGCGACAGCACCAGCGGCCAAAGCAGCCACCACAGCAGTTGCGCAGCGCGCGCCAGGCGATCCTCGCCCGCGCGCAGGCACACCAGGCCGCGGAAGCCAAGCACGGCGAACACCGCCCAGGCGGGGGCGCCGTAGCCGGCGAACGGCTGCACGTGTGCATGCATCTGCCAGAACGCCAACGGCGCAGCGACCAACAGCGCGGCGAACAGCGTCCCACCGAGCGCCGGGTCGGGCCGTCGGTGATGGACCTCGGCCGCGAGCCAGCCTGTGACCGCGGCCAGCACAAGCATCGCGTCCGGCAGCCAAGTCGACAGCACTGCGCGTGCCAGTTCCTGGCTCCAGGCGCCCAGCCACCAGGCCAGCGCCCAGACATAGGCGATGCGCGCGACCGGCACGCGCCCGGCCTGCCGGTAGGCGGCCGCAATCGCCAGGCCCGACAGCGCGATCAGCAACGCACCGACGAAGCCGCCGTTGGCGAACACCGGCTCGACCGGGCGCGGCCAGGCGGTGGCGCCGAGCGCATAGGCCACCGCCGCGGCCAGTTGCAGCCCCACGCCGGACAATTGCGGCAGCAGGCGGCGCTGGCGCAGGCCCAGCCAGACCAGGCCGGCGCCTTCAAGTGCGAACACGCAGGCGGTCGCGCGTGCCGACAGCGCCAGCGGCACCGCCAGCGTGGCGAAGCCGACCGCGAGCAGTGCGTAGGCCTGGCCGAGCACCGCCTCACGGCGGCGCCGCAGCAGCGCCCAGGCCAGCGCGGCGTAGACCGCGGCCACGCCCAGCGCGCACAGCGCGAGCGCGAACGTGCGCCCCTGCAGCAGGCCGGCCTGCAGCGAGAACGCGACCAGCGGGGTGCCGAACACCAGGCAGCCGTCGACGAGATCGCGCCGCGACGGCGGCCGGCGCCGCGCGTAGAGCAGTGGGATGGCGAGGTAGAACGCGAAGAACAGCGCCAGGAACGGCTGGGTCGTGGCGAAGTCCGAAGGGGTGTAGCGCAGCACGCCCCAGATCGTGCCGATGCCGAAGGTGAAGGCAAAGCCCAGCAGGTTGAGCACCCGCCAAGCCCGGAACCAGGCGATCCCCAGGATCGCGGCATTGAGCACCGCGTAGTACGCGAACAGCGCGACATGGCTGCCGCCGCCGCTCGACAGCCAGATCGGCGCCAGGAACCCGGCCAGCACCGCGAACACCGCCAACGCGCGGGCATTCTGCAGCACCGCCAGCACGCCGGCACCGGCGACCAGCGCCACACTGGCGGCGAACGCGATGCTGCCGGGCAGCAGGCCGAACTGCTTGTACGCCGCGAACACGACCAGCAGCAGGATGCCGATCATCCCGCCCTGCAGGCTCAGCGCAAACGTGCGGTGGCTGTCGCGGCGGTGCCAGCCGAACGCCAGGCCGCCGATCGCCGCGGCCGCGACCGCGGCCAGCCGCAGCTCCACCGGCACCGACAGGTACCCCTGGTCGCTGGCGTACTTGAGCAGTGCGGCGACGCCGGCGAACAGCACCAGCATGCCGATCTTCACCGGTACGTTGCCGGTGGTGAACCAGCTGCGCACCCAGCGCGCCGCACGCGACAGCGGATCGGGACCTGCCGGCGGCGTCGGCGATCCGGGCGCCGTCTCGGACCGAACAGGCGCGGGACCTGGGTCGGCATCGAGCCAGGCCGCGCGCGGCGGTGCCGACGGCAACGGCGGTGGCACCGAGGCAGGCCGCGGCGGCGAGGGGTTGGCCAACGACGACGCCTGGTTGCGGTCTGTGATTGGGCCGTCATCAGCCCATGGGCTGGAGGCATCGTCGAACGCGTCGTCCTGCCCGTCCGCCGCCGGCGCAGCGGCAGCGACCGCCGCGCCCGGCGTTGCGCTCGCGCGCGCCTGCAGCGCTTCGAGCTGGGACTCGAGCCCGGTCACCCGGCGACGCAGGTCGGAGACCGCCACCGCCGTGACGATCAGCATGACCGGCACGGCCACCAACAGCGCGACCCCCAGCAAGAGCAATGCTTCCATGGCGCCTATCCGTCCGCGCCGACGGCGCGTCTGGGCGCACCTTACCCGGCCGGGCGCGAAAACGAGAAGCCCCGCACGAGGCGGGGCTTCGGGTCGAGCATGGGCGTGCGACGGCTTACTTGCCGGCAACCACCCGGGCCAGTTCCAGGCACTTGTTGGAGTAGCCCCACTCGTTGTCGTACCAGGCCACGAGCTTGACGAACGTGGCGTCGAGCGCGATGCCGGCCTCGGCATCGAAGATCGAGGTGCGCGCATCGCCGCGGAAATCGGTCGCCACCACCTTGTCCTCGGTGTAGCCCAGCACGCCCTTGAGCGCGCCTTCGCTCTGCGCCTTGATCTCGGCCTTGATCTCGTCGTAGGTCGCCGGCTTCTCCAGTTCGGCGGTCAGGTCGACCACCGACACGTCCGAGGTCGGCACGCGGAAGCTCATGCCGGTGAGCTTCTTGTTGAGCGAGGGGATCACCACGCCGACCGCCTTGGCCGCACCGGTCGAGGACGGGATGATGTTCTCCAGGATGCCGCGACCGCCGCGCCAGTCCTTGTTGGACGGGCCGTCGACGGTCTTCTGGGTCGCGGTCGCCGCGTGCACGGTGGTCATCAGGCCACGCTTGATGCCCCACTTGTCGTGGATGACCTTGGCCAGCGGGGCCAGGCAATTGGTCGTGCACGAGGCATTGGAGACGATCGCCTGGCCCGCGTAGCTGTCGTGGTTGACACCGTAGACGAACATCGGCGTGTCGTCCTTCGACGGCGCCGACAGGATGACCTTCTTGGCGCCGGCATCGATGTGCTTCTGCGCGGTGTCCTTGGTCAGGAACAGACCGGTGGACTCAATCACGACCTCGGCGCCGACCGCGTCCCACTTCAGGTTCGCCGGGTCACGTTCCTGGGTCAGGCGGATCCGGGCGCCGTTGACCACGAGCGTGTCGCCGTCGACCGACACCTCGCCCTGGAACCGGCCATGCACCGAGTCGTACTGCAGCATGTAGGCCAGGTAGTCGGGCTCGAGCAGATCGTTGATCGCGACGATCTCGATCTCGCCGTCGAAATTCTCCACCGCAGAGCGCAGCACGTTGCGGCCGATGCGGCCGAAGCCGTTGATGCCTACCTTGATCGCCATGAATCCGGACTCCTGCAGCCGCGCGGGTGCGGCACGTGAAAGGGAAGGAACGCCATGCCGGCGATGCCGGCATCGGAGACAGCACCGCCGATTCTACCGCGAGCCCGGATCGCGCGTAGTCGCGCGGCCCAAGCGCAGAACGATCGCCATGGCGTTGATCGGGATCAAGGCGCACACCTGGCAAGCGGCGGAGACTGGCGCCAGTTCCCACGAAGAGACCGCCACGATGCGTCCGCTGTCCATTGCCCTGCTTGCCCTCGCCTGCGCTGTTCCCGCCCTCCCCGCCGCCGCCCAGTCGGCCGGCGAGTGGACCGTCGCGATCGGCGCCCACAACGTCAATCCCAAGTCCGACAACGGCACGCTGGCCAACGGCACCCTGCCGCTGTCGATCGGCAGCAGCACCCGCCCGACGATCGCGGTCGAGTACTTCGTGCGCGACAACCTCGGCGTCGAAGTGCTGGCCGCCACGCCCTTCCGCCACGACATCGACATCAAGGGCCTGGGCAAGGTCGGCAGCACCAAGCACCTGCCGCCGACGGTGAGCCTGCAGTACCACTTCAACAGCGCCGGCGCGGTCTCGCCGCTGGTTGGCGTCGGCGTCAACTACACCACCTTCTTCGACGAAGAAACTCGCGGTGCGCTGGCCGGATCGCGTCTGGCACTGAGCAACTCCTGGGGTCTGGCCGCGCACGTCGGCGTCGACTTCAAGGTCGGCAACGGTGCGATCCGCGTCGACGCGCGCTGGATGGACATCGACAGCGATGTCCGCGTGGATGGCGTCAAGCTGGGCACCGCGAACATCGACCCGCTGGTCTACGGCGCGGCGTACGTCCTGAAGTTCTGATCCATCGAGTCCGACAGGCGGCGCATCCGATACAATGGATCGGATGCGCCGTTTCGTTCTGTCGTTTTGCCTGCTCGCCCTCGCGGCGACCTCCTCGTCCGCACTCGCCTGGGGCCAACTCGGCCACCGGCTGGTCGCCCAGCTTGCCGAGCGCGACCTCACGCCGCAGGCGCGGGCGCAGGTCGATGCGCTGCTCGCAGGCGAACCCGATCCAACCCTGGGTGGTATCGCCTCCTGGGCCGATGCCCTGCGGGAGCACGACCCGGCACTGGGCCGCCGCTCGGCGAAATGGCATTACGTCAACATCGGCGAGTCGGCCTGCCGCTACCAGGCCACGCGCGACTGCCCGAACGGCGATTGCGTGGTCGAGGCGATCGTCGCCCAGACCGCGATCCTGGCCGACACCGCGCGTCCGCGCGCACAACGCGTCACCGCGCTGAAGTTCGTCGTGCACTTCGTCGGCGACGCGCACCAGCCGATGCACGCCGGCTACGCCCACGACAAGGGCGGCAACACCCACCAGATCAATCACCGCGGACGCGGCACCAACCTGCACGCGTTCTGGGACAGCGGCATGCTCAACAGCATCGGGCGCAGCGATGCCGACTGGCTGGCGCATCTGAGCACGCTGCCGCCGCCTGCACCCGCGGCACGCGTGCTGCCACCGCCCGCGCAGGACTGGGCCGAAGCCGCCTGCCGCATCGCGGTCGCACCCGGCGTGTATCCCGCGCGCGGCCGGCTCGGCCAGGACTATGTGAGCGTCCACCTACCGACCGCCGAGCGGCAGTTGCGCGACGCCGGCGCCCGGCTCGGCGCCCTGCTCAATGCCGCGCTGGCGCCCGCGGCGCCCTGAATCGCGCGAACCTTCCCGTCACGGCGGGCTCCTACAGTGCGCTGGCCCGCCCGCAGGAGCCGTCCATGCCGCCCGAGGTCACCCCGTTCTTCCACGCCGCCAGCAGCACGTGGAGCTACGTCGTCCGCGATCGGCGCTCGCGCGCGGCTGCGCTCATCGACCCGGTGCTCGACTTCGACGCCGCATCGGCCAGGACCGCCACGGTGTCGGCCGGCCACCTGCTCGATCATGTGCGCAGCCACGAGCTCGACGTGCAGTGGATCCTGGAAACCCATGCCCATGCCGATCATCTTTCGGCAGGCGACTGGCTGCGCCGGCAATTGCCCGCCGCCCGCCTGGCGATCGGCGAGGGCATCCGCACAGTGCAGAAGACCTTCCGGCCGATCTTCAACCTCGGCGAACACGTCCTGGAGGACGGCTCGCAGTTCGACCGACTGTTCGCGCCCAATGCCGAGTTCGCCATCGGCGAGATGACCGCACGGGCCATCCCCGTGCCCGGACACACCAGCGACAGCAGTGCGTATCTGATCGGCGATGCGCTGTTCACCGGCGACTCGTTGTTCATGCCCGACGGCGGTACCGCGCGCTGCGATTTCCCGGGTGGCGATGCGGCGACGCTGTACCGCTCGATCCAGCGGCTGTTCGCCCTCCCCGACAGCACCCGCGTGTTCGTCTGCCACGACTACGGGCCGGGCGGTCGCCCGGTGGCCTGCGAGACGACGATCGGCTGCCAGCGGCGCGAGAACATCCACGTGCGCGAGGGCATCGATGAAGCAACGTTCGTCGCGATGCGCACCGCGCGCGATGCGACACTGGCGATGCCGGCACTGCTGCTGCCGGCGGTGCAGACCAATCTGCGCGCCGGGGCGCTGCCCGAGCCCGAAGCCAACGGCGTGCGCTATCTCAAGCTGCCGATCGACACGTTGTAGCGACGCGATGCCCCCGCGCTTTACCCGGTATCGCCGCATCGTTATTCTCGGACGAACATAACGCCGAGGTCCGACGATGCCCCTGTCCCGCCGCTTGGTGCCAGCGCTGTTGCTGATGCTGCCTGCCTGGGCCGGCGCGCAGGAGGCAGGCGGGCATGCGACCGCCGGGCGCGCGTCCGCACCGGTGGCCGCATCGCCGCACGTGGTGCCGCTCGACGAGGGCGCGCGCGCGACGCTGCAACGGCGCGACCTCGCGTTCGACGACCACGGCCATGCACGCCGTTGCGAAGGCGTGTCGCTGGCTGCGCTGCTGCAGGCCAGCGGCGCGATGCCGGTCGCCCCGCTGCGTGGCGGCGACCTGACACGCTACGTGCTGGTGCGCGCGCGCGACGGCTACCGTGCGCTGTTCTCGCTGGCCGAGCTCGACCCCACGCTCGGTGGCCGCACCGTCCTGCTGGCCGACCGCTGCGATGGCCAGCCGCTGGATGCGGCCCACGGTCCACTGCGGTTGGTGATCGACGGCGACACGCGCGCGGCGCGCAGCGTGCGCCAGGTCGAGCAGATCGTCGTGGTCGCTGCCCCCTGATCCCGAACCGGACGCCTTGCGATGCTCCCCTCGTTCTCCAGCCATCTCCGTGCCTGGCTGCTGCCCGCCCTGCTCCTGTTCGCGGCCGTGCCCGCCTCCGCGCAGGCCCCGCTGACGGTGTTCGCGGCCGCCAGCCTCAAGGAATCGCTCGATGCCGCCGCCGCGCAGTACACGCGCCAGACCGGCCAGCCGGTCCGTGTGTCGTACGCGGCCAGTTCGGCATTGGCGCGCCAGATCGCGCAGCGCGCGCCGGCCGACGTGTTCGTCTCCGCCGACCAGGACTGGATGGATTGGCTGGCGCAGCGCGGGATGATCGACGCCGCATCGCGACGCAACCTGCTGGGTAACCGCCTGGTGCTGATCGCGCCGGCCGACAGCGCCGCGCAGCCGTTCGCGCTGGACGCGCGCAGCGACCTGCTGCCGCTGCTGGGCCCGCGCGGCCGGCTGTCGCTGGCCCTCACCGCCAGTGTGCCGGCCGGCAAGTACGCCAAGGCGGCGTTCGAGTCCTTCGGCACCTGGAGCGTGCTGCGCCCACGCGTCGCCGAGTCCGACAGCGTGCGCGCCGCGCTGGCGCTGGTCGCCCGCGGCGAGGCGCCGCTGGGCGTGGTCTACGCAAGCGACGCGCGCGCCGAGCCGCGGGTCAAGGTGCTGGCGACGTTTCCGGCCGGCAGCCATCCGGAGATCATCTATCCGGTCGCGCGGGTGGCGGGCAGTGCGCAACCGCGCCAGGCCGACGCGTTCATGCACTGGCTCGACGGCGATGCCGCGGCGGAGATCTTCCGCCGCCACGGCTTCACGATCCGCTGAGCCGCACGATGGCGTCGACCGCCTGGTACGCCTTCTCGCCGGACGAGCTGGTCGCGATCGGGCTGAGCCTCAAGGTCGCGACCGCGGCCGCGCTCGGCAGCCTGCCGCTCGGCATCGCGATCGCCTGGCTGCTGGCACGCCGGCGCTTTCCGGGCAAGGCGCTGCTCGACGCCCTGGTGCATCTGCCGCTGGTGCTGCCGCCGGTCGTGGTGGGGTACGCATTGCTGGTGATGCTCGGTGGCAACGGCCCGGTGGGCCTGTGGCTCGAAGAGACCCTCGGCATCAGCGTCGCGTTCCGCTGGACCGGTGCCGCGCTCGCCAGCGCGCTGATGGGCTTTCCGCTGATGGTGCGCACGATCCGTTTGTCGATCGAGAACGTCGACCGCCGGCTCGAGCAGGCGGCCGCGACGCTCGGCGCCGGGCCGTGGCGCGTATTCCTGACGATCACGCTGCCGCTGGCCTGGCCGGGCGTGGTGGCCGGCGCCGTCCTCGCATTCGCCAAGGCGCTGGGCGAGTTCGGCGCGACGATCACCTTCGTCTCCAACATCCCTGGCGAAACGCAGACCATGTCCTCGGCGATCTATGGCCTGCTGCAGGTGCCCGGCGGCGAAGCCGGCATCTGGCGCCTTGCGCTGGTCGCGGTCGCGATCTCGCTGGCGGCGCTCTTGGCCTCCGAGTGGCTGGTTCGCCGCCAGCGCACAGGCCGTGACGCATGAGCCTGGCGATCGACATCCAGCTGCGCCTGGGCAGCTTCGCGCGCGCGGTGCGTATCGACGCCGATCAGCGCGTGGTTGCGCTGACCGGGCCATCCGGCGCAGGCAAGACCAGTGTGCTCAATGCGATCGCTGGCCTGGTGCGCCCCCACGCCGGGCGCATCGAGATCGACGGCCGCGTGCTGTTCGACAGCGCACGCCGGATCGACCTGCCGGTGCATCGGCGACGCGTGGGCTACGTGTTCCAGGACGCCCGGTTGTTCCCGCACCTGGATGTGCGGCGCAACCTGCGCTACGGACGCCACACGGGCCCCCAGACCATTGCGCTGGATGACGTGGTCGAGCTGCTCGGCATCGGCCATCTGCTCGCGCGACGACCGGCGCACCTGTCGGGCGGTGAGGCGCAGCGCGTCGCGATCGGCCGCGCCCTGCTTTCGCAGCCGGCGGTGCTGCTGTTCGACGAGCCGCTGTCGGCGCTCGACCAGGCGCGCCGGGAGGAATTGATTCCCTGGCTGCAGCGCGTCCGCGACGAAGTCCGACTGCCGATGCTCTACGTCAGTCACCATCCCGACGAGGTCCGGCGGCTGGCCGATACCGTGCATGTGCTCGACGGACCGGTCGCATCGACGACGCGCTGTGAGGGCGAAGCGCTCACACATCGATGACCTTCGGCACTGCGTGCCGTCGCCTGGGATCGCCATCCTGCCGCTCCCGCATCTCGTGTCGGCACCCATGCTCCAGTCGCGCACTCCGTCGCTGCTTCAGCGTCCCATCGTCGTTGTCCTGCTTGCGGTGGCGGCCGGCCTGCTGCTGCGCTCGGCCATCGGGCCGGAGCCCAATGCCTGGCTGATCTGGTTCGCCCCCGTACCTACACTGTGGCTCGCGCTGTCGCTGCGCCGCCGCGGGCTGGCGCACCTGGCGGTCCTGATCGCCACGCTGGTCGCGGCCACGACCTATGCCAGCTATCTGCGCATGCTGATGCCGGCCCCGTTCGCGGCGCTCGCCGTGTGCGGGTTCGCAGCGGGCTGGTGGCTGGCGATCATGCTGGCGCAGCGCATCGTGCTGCGCTTCGCCCGCTGGTGGACCGTGTTGGCCTACCCACTGACGTGGGCCGCCATCGACCTGGTCATGGGCCGACAGCTGCCCGACGGCCAGTGGGGCAGCGCCGCCTACAGCCAGAGCGAGTGGCTGCCGATGCTGCAGACCACCGCGCTGGGCGGCACGCCGGCCCTGCTGTTCGTGCTCTGCCTGCCCGCGTCCGGGCTCGCCTTGTGGCTCGCGACCTCCTGGCCTGCCCGGCAGCGCATCCTCGCGCTCGCCGTGGCCGCAATCGTGCCGCTGGCGGCGTTCGGCTACGGCAGCGCCCGACTGCAAGCTGCCCCGGAGGCCAGCGGCCACCTGCGCATCGGTCTGGCGTCGATCGACGACCTCGTGCTGCCGCGCATGCCCGAGGCCGTCGCGACCGAAGTCCGCGAGGGCTATGCCCGCCTGGTGGCCCAACTGGCCGACGAAGGCGCCGAGTTGATCGTGCTGCCGGAGAAGGCCGCCATCCTGGCGCCCGCAGCCGCGACGGTCTGGCAACGCGACTTCGCCGCGCTCGCCCGCCAGCACGGCGTGTGGCTCGAAGTGGGCGTCGGGATCGACGATGGCCGCGCGCCGCGCAACCAGGCCTGGCTGTTCGACCCCGAAGGGCGGCTGCGCCAGGACTACGAGAAGCTGCGGCTGGCCCCGCCCGAGCGCCGCCAGGGCTACCGCCACGGCAGCGAGATCGCGGTGCAGGAGATCGACGGCCTGCGGACTGGCCTTGCGATCTGCAAAGACATGCACTTCGCCAGCGTCGGCCGCCGCTACGGTCGCGATGCTGTCGGACTGATGCTGGTGCCGGCCTGGGACTTCGACTATGTCGACGCCTGGATGGGCGCGCGCATGACCCTGGTACGCGGGGTGGAGAATGGCTACGCGGTTGTTCGTCCCGCGCGCGAAGGCCTGATGAGCGTCAGCGACGGCTGGGGCCGGCTTATCGCCGAGGCGCCGAGTGCACCACTGCCCGGCGCCCGGCTCCTGGCCGAGTTGCCACGCACTTCACCCGGCATGACGCCCTACGCGCGGGTCGGCGACGTGTTCGGCCTGCTCTGTCTGCTCGCGACCCTGACGTTGGTACTGGCGACATGGCGCCGCGGTCACGCCTCCCCGACGGCGCGCCGCACACACTGAGCGCTCTCGCCTCAAGGCATCGCCGATGCGTCGTCCACGCAAGCAGTCGGTTCCGGTCGAACACACCCGACGCTACCTGGAACCGGGACCGGTCGTGCTGCTGTCGACCGCCCACCGCGGCGAGCGCGGGATCATGACGCTGGGCTGGCACATGATGCTGGGCGACGACCTGGTCGGCACCTACATCTGGCAGGCCAATCGCAGCCACGCACTGGCCAAGCGCAGTCGCGAATGCGTGATCAACCTTCCCACCGATGCCCTGCTCGACACCGTCGTGGGCATCGGCAATTGCAGCGGCCGTGAGGGCGACAAGTTCGAACGTTTCGGGCTGACCGCGCAGGCGGCGACCGACGTCGGGGCGCCACGGATCGCCGAGTGCCATGCGAACTTCGAATGCCGGCTGCACGAGACCCGGATCACCGCCGACTATCCGCTGTTCGTCTGGCGCGTGGTCCGCGCACACGTCGCGGCGCGGCCGGTATGGCCGCGGACCGTGCACTACCGGGGCGACGGTCGCTTCATGATCGCCGGCCCGACGCGCTCGCTGCGCGCGCTGTTTCGGCCGGAGATGCTCGACCAGTGAAGTACCCGAACGGGCGTCGCGGTCGTCGCGACGCCCCGTGCGCAACCGCAGGCAGGGTGCCTGCGGGCAGGCTCAGAAGCTGTAGGTGAAGGTCAGCTGGCCGTTGCGCTTCTCGCCGTAGGCGCCGTAACCGTTGACCTGCGCCAAGTATTCCTTGTCCAGCAGATTGTTGAGGTTGGCCTGCACGGTCCACTCCGAACCCAGCTGATAGCGCACGAAGGCGTTGACCAGCGCATAGCCGCTCTGCTCGAGCTGCAGGTCGTAGGCCGGCACCGGGTAGTAGATACGGTTCTGCCAGTTCACACCGCCGCCGACGGTCAGCGCCGGCAGGCTGCGCGGGGTGTAGCTGGTGAACGCCTTGAGCGTGGACTGCGGCAGGCGCGTGTTGATGTCGGCGCCATTGATATCCTTGGCCACGTAGCGCGATGCACCGAACGTCGCGTTCCAGCCCGGTGCCAGTTGGCCGTTCACCTCGAACTCGAAGCCACGGCTGACGGTGCCGCGCGCGGCGATGGAGGCGAACTCGTTCGGATGGCCCGGAATCGGTGTGGTCGTGATCTGGGCCACGTTGTCCTGCTCGATCCGGAATACAGCGAACGATGCATTCAAGCGGTTGTCGAACCATGCACCCTTGACACCCACCTCGTAACTCTTGCCGTCGACCGGATCCAGATAGTTGTAATTGATGTCGCGCGCGACCTGCGGCTGGAAGATTTCGGTGTAGCTGGCGTAGGTCGAATACGTGTCGTTGATCTCGAACACCAGGCCGGCATACGGCGTGGTCGAGGTGTGGCTGCGATCGGCCAGTTCGCCCTCGCTCTGCCACTCGGTGTAGCGCGCGCCGACGATCAGCTTCAACGGATCGGCCAGCGACAGGCGCGTGGCCGCGTAGGCCGCCTTCTGGGTGATGGTGCCCTCGCTGGCCAGGCTCAGCGGGTTCCAGATCGGCTGCGGGAAGTTCCGGAGGTCGTCCGGATAGACGATCGGTGCCCAGCCGCCCTGGTAATCACCGTAGTTGGCGAAGTCGCGCTTGTTATAGCTCAGGCCGCCCATCACTTGATGCTCGCGGCCGAACAGCTGGAAGGGGCCTTCGACATAGCCGTCCACCGCGTCGACCTGGCGCTCGGTGTTGTACAGGCCCGCCGACGGCGTCACGCCCGCACCGGTGTCGCGGTCGAGCAGCGAGCCGCCGGTGACCCAGTCGTTGTATGCCGGGTAGAACAGCTTGTCGTTGGCCTTGGTGCGGTCGTGGGTGGCGCCCACGCGCAGGTTCCAGCCGCTGGCGAAGGCATGTGTGAGGGTCGCGAACGCGCGCTTGCTGGTGGTGTCCCAGTAGGTCCACTCGGGGTTGGCGTTGAACGATGGGCCGTACGGGGTTCGAGTACCGTCCGAATACAGCATCGGGAAGCCGCCCCACGTCGCCCCGTCGGCGCGCTTGTGCTGGTAGTCGTAGCCGACGCTGAGCTGGGTGTCGGGCGTGAGATCGGCATCGATCACCACGTAGCCCAACTGCTTGCGCTGGCTGTAGCGCTCCATCTGGGCATCGGTCTCGAGATAGCTGCCGATCGCACGAGCGCGCACGGTGCCGCTGGCATTGAGCGGTGTGGTCACGTCGACAGTCGTGCGGTTACGGCCCCACTCGCCGATGTTGAGCGACACGCTACCCGTCAGCTCGGCGCTGTCGGCATGCTTGCGGACCAGGTTGACCGAGGCCGACGGATTGCCCGCGCCGCTGAGCAGGCCGGTCGCCCCACGCACGATCTCGACACGGTCGTACAGCGCCAGGTCGAGCCCCGAATCGCCATAGCTCCAGTTCTGCACCATCTGGGTCGGCAGCCCGTCGAACTGGTAGCTGTCGATGTAGAACCCGCGTGCATAGAACTCGGTGCGCTCGCTGTCGGACTGCGTGCTGCTGACACCGGTGGTGTTGGCCAGCACGTCGATGATGTCATCGAGATTCTGGTCGGCAATGCGCTCGTGGCTGATGATGCTGACCGACTGCGGGATCTCGCGCGCAGTCAGGTCGAAGCGCGTACCGGCCGACGTCCGGCGCACCGAGTAGCCCTCGGCGCGCTCGCCCTTGACCTGCAGACCGTCGAGGGTGGTGACCCGGTCGGCGGCATCGTCGGCGATCGCGCCCGACGCGAAGCCCAGGGAGGACAGCGCGACCAGAGTCGCACAGGCGAGCGGTGCCCGCCGGATGGGGGCGACATGCAGAGGACGACGGCGCATGGGGATTCTTCTGGTTGTGGCGGGGAGGGGAACCGCGCGACACAGCCGCATCGCGCCGATACGCGAATGCTAACGATTCTCAATCAATCCCGCCACCCAAACCGGGGTCAGAGTGCAATTTCCCCGCAAACGTAACCATAAATTGCACTCTGACCCCGGTTCTGGACGGTCTGGCATCCACCGTGCCTGCACATCGGCTGGCCGATAACGCCCTCCATGTTCATCCGCGCCTGGCTCGCCCTGCTTCTGCTGTCGCTGAGCGCTTGCGACGGCTACCCACGCGATGCCCAGGGCAGTACCGAGCGCGCGCGACAGACCATGCGTGTCGGGGTCAGTCACGATCCGCCGTTCGTCGAAGTGCGCGCTGGCCGGGCGCCGACCGGTCGTGAGATCGAACTCGTCCAGGCCTTCGCGCGCGACCACGGCTACACGATCGAGTGGGTCGAGGGCGGACACGACCCGTTGATGACGGCCCTGCTCGGCAACCGCTTGCACTTGGTCGTCGGCGGTCATGGCACGGACTCTCCCTGGACGGATGTCGGCTGGTCGCGCGCGTTCGTACTGCGCGCCCCCGGCGGCGGCTTCGCCCGACGCCGGTTCGCGCTGCCACCCGCCGAGAACGCCTGGCAGTTGTCGATCGACCGCTATCTCCACGCCCGCGAGCGGACGCTGCGATGAGCGCCGACGCCCTCCGTCCGCAACCGCCGCCCGTCGAACGCACGCCCGACCCGCTCGGGCCGGCGCAGCAGCGCGAACTTCAGCGCGCCGCCCACTTGTGCTGGTGGTCGCTGGGACTGCTGGGCGCGGTGTCGGTGATGATGTACGTCGCGATGGGCGGCTCGAAGGCGATGCAGACCGCGCTGGTCGAGGACCTGCTGAGCCTGTTGCCGCCGGCCGCGTTCCTGATCGCGCTGCGCTTTCGCGCTCGCGGCGTCGATCGCACCTACATCAACGGTCGCGAGCGCGCGTTCGACATCACCTTCCTCGCGTCCTCGGTCGCGCTGACCGGCATGGGCGCCCTGCTCGTGCTCGACGGCCTGCACGTATTGATCACCCGGGCGCGTCCGGTCGTGGGAACCGTCGTCATCGGCGACACGGTGGTCTGGCAGGGCTGGTTGATGATCGCCGCGCTCGCCGTCTCGGCAATCCCGCCGGTGATCCTGGGCCGCCTGAAGCTCAAGGTGGCGCTCGAACTGTCGTCCAAGCCGCTCTACACCGACGCCGACATGAACAAGGCCGACTGGATGACCGCGCTCGCGGGCATCGCCGGCGTGCTCGGCATCGGCTTCGGCCTGTGGTGGGCAGACGCCGCGGCCGCGATCTTCATCGCCATCGAGGTGCTGCGCGATGGGGTGCGCAACCTGCGCAACGCCGTGCGCGACATGCACGACGCCCGCCCGCAGCACGCCGACCGCAGCGATCACGATCCCCTGCCCGCCCGGGTCGGCGAAGCCGTTCGCGCCCTCGACGGCGTCCGCACGTGCCGCGTGCGCTTCCATGAAGAAGGCCTACGCCTGTCGGGCGTGGTGTTCGTGGAGACCGAAGACGGCACCCTCAGCACCGCGATGGCGCAGGCCGTGCGCGAGACCGCCCGCGCCGTCCACTGGCGGATCGACGACGTCACCGCGACCGCCGCGCAATCGCCGCGCAATCGCCGCGCACCCCGGCCGCCTGAGCCACAACCGGGGTCAGAGTGTAATTTCGAGCACCATCACCCAGCCCATCGCACCGAATAAAGAAGTCAAGCACGCTGCCCCCGGTTTGGGAATGCGTCATCACGAACCACACGCAGCGCCGCCCGCCTGCGCGACCAGGCGCACGTCCGGTAGGCTTGCCGGCATGACGTCCCATCTCCAAGACTTCGACGCCGCCGTTGCCCGCATCCGCGCCCACGTCGACGGCCCGCTGCACATCGGGGCCCCGCTGGGCATTGGCAAACCGCACCGGCTGCTCAACGCCCTGTACGCCGCTGCAGTCGCGGACCCCTCGCGCCCGCTCACCCTCTACACCGCTCTGTCGCTCGACCCGCCTTCGGGCGGGGGCGACCTGCAGGGCCGCTTCCTCGGCCCATTCGCGCGACGCCACTTCGGCGAGGATTTCATCCGGCTCGACTACGTGAAGGCGTTGATGCGCGACGCCCTGCCGCCGCACATCAGCGTCGAGGAGTTCTACATGCAGTCCGGCGCGATGCTGGGCTCGTCCCAGGCGCAGCGCCGCTACGCCAGCCTCAACTACACGCACGTGGCGCGCGCGCTCGTCGACCGAGGCGTCAACGTGCTGGTGCAGAAGGTTGCGGCCAACGAGGACGGCAGCCGCCTGTCGCTGTCGTCGAACACCGATCTGACCTTCGACACCATCGACGCCCTCGTCCAGGCCGGTCACCCGCGCCCGCTGCTGGTGGCCGAAATCGACCCCGAACTGCCGTGGCTCGGCGGGACGGCCGCGGTCGATGCCGGATTCTTCGACCTCGTCGTGACGCCGCCGCCCCCGTACCCGCGCCTGTTCGGCCTGCCGCGGCAGCCGGTGTCCGATGCCGACTACGCGATCGGGTTCTACGCCAGCACGCTGGTCCGCGACGGCGGTACGCTGCAGATCGGCATCGGCGCGCTGGCCGACGCGCTGTGCCACGCGCTGGCGTTGCGCCACATCGACAACGCCGCCTACCGCCGGGTGCTGCAGGCGCTCGATCCCGACCTGATCGCGCATCCCACCGTCGTGGCCTGCGGTGGACTCGACCCGTTCGAGACCGGCCTGTACGGCTGCAGCGAAATGATCAACGAGGGGTTCAAGCGCCTGGTCGAGGTCGGCGTGATCCGCCGCAAGGTTGTCGACAAGGCCGCATTGATGCGGCGGGCCAACGACGGCACCGCCAGCGCGCTGGACCGGGAGCTGATCGAGCGCGACGGGGAGTTTCTGCACGGCGCGTTTTACCTCGGTTCGCCGGACTTCTACGCCTGGCTGCGCGGGCTCGACGACGACACCCGGCGCGGCATCGGCATGAAACGCGTGGGCGAGGTCAACGAGCTCTACGGACTCGACGAAGGGCTCGAGCGCCTGCAGCGCCGCGATGCGCGTTTCTTCAACAGTTGCATGATGGCGACCGCGCTCGGCGCCGCGGTCTCCGATGCCCTCGACGATGGCCGCGTGGTCTCGGGCGTGGGCGGGCAGTACAACTTCGTCGCGATGTCACACGCGCTGCCCGACGCGCGCTCGGCGCTGCTGTTGCGCGCCACGCGCGAGGCCGGCGGCCGCTATGAATCGAACATCCGCTGGCAGTACGGGCACACGACGATCCCAAGACACCTGCGCGACCTCTACATCACCGAGTACGGCATCGCCGACGTGCGCGGCGCGACCGACGAGGACTGCGTGCGGGCGATGGTGCGCATAGCCGATGCCGAGCACCAGCCCGCGCTGCTCGAACGCGCCCGTGCGGCCGGCAAGCTCGATCCCCGCTTCGTCCGGCCACCGGCCTGGAACCGGAACACCGCCGTACGCCTGCGTGACGCCCTGGCACCGCTGCGCCGCGATGGCACCCTGCCGGCCTATCCGCTGGGCAGTGACTTCGACGCCGTCGAACAGCGCCTGCTGCAGGCGTTGGCCTGGCTCAAATCGGCCTCCGCGACCCGTGCCGGCAAGCTGCGCACCATGCTCGCGGCGCTACGTGAGGGCAGGACCGACGACACCGCCGCGCTGCAACGCATGGCCCTCGATGCGCCTCACGGGCTGCAAGAGCGCCTGCTCGCGCGCCTGCTCGCACTGGGGCTGCGCCGCACCGCGACAGCCGACAGCGCGCCCCCCTTGTCGGGCGACTGACCGGCCCCGGCAAGCCTCCATGCGCCCCCGGACAGGTGCCGTGCTGGCATGCGGCCTGCCGGCACCGAACACGCCAACTGCCCGCCGTTCCGACGACGAGGGGTATGCGTGCAGTCCGCCAGGGATTGCAATGCCGCCCATCGCCGCCATCATGACCATTGCCTCCTTGCCCTGCCGATGCCATGACCACGCGAGCCGACCACCTGCGCGATGCCCTCGCCGCCTTGCAACCCAGCCACCTGGAAGTGCACGACGAGAGCCACATGCACAGCCGCGGGCTTGAGACGCACTACAAGGCGGTGGTCGTCAGCGAGGCGTTCACGGGCAAGCGCGCGATCCAGCGCCACCAGCTCGTCTACCGCACGCTGGGCGAGCAGATGCAACGCATCCACGCCCTGGCGCTGCACACGTTCACACCCGAGGAGTGGGCAGCCGAGGCGCAGGTGCCCGACTCGCCGACCTGCCGTGGCGGCAGCAAGCACGACCTGAAGAACGCAACCGCGCCCAAAGCCTCCTGACGCACGGCGCAGGCCAAAAACCGGGGTCAGAGTGCAATTTCACTGGACGAAATTGCACGCTGACCCCGGTTTTGAGCGCAAAAAAGGCCCGCTTGCGCGGGCCTTCGGGTATCGGGACGGCCGCGGCGCTCAGAGCGCCTTGGCTGCCTCGACGATCTTTTCGACGGTGATGCCGAAGTACGGGTAGAGCTTGTCCGCCGGGGCCGAGGCGCCGAAGCGGTCGATGCCGATGACCGCGCCGTCGAGGCCGACATACGCCCGCCAGAAGCCGGTGACGCCGGCCTCGATCGCGACGCGGCGACGCACCGCATTGGGCAGCACCGATTCGCGATAGGCCGCGTCCTGGCGCTCGAACACGTCGGTCGAGGGCATCGACACCACGCGCACGCCGTCGCCGAGCTGCGCGGCCGCCTCCATCGCCAGCCCGACTTCCGAGCCGGTCGCGATCAGGATCAGCTCTGGTGTGCCGGCGGCGTCCTTGAGCACGTAGCCGCCCCGCGCGATATCGGCGACCTGCGCCGCCTCGCGCGCCTGGTGCGGCAGGTTCTGACGGGAGAACACCAGGCAACTCGGGCCGTCGCTACGCAGCACCGCCGACTTCCAGGCCACCGCCGACTCGACCGCATCGCAGGGGCGCCAGACGTCGTTGTTGGGGATGTAGCGCAGGCTCGCCAGGTGCTCGACCGGCTGGTGCGTCGGGCCGTCTTCGCCCAGGCCGATCGAATCGTGGGTATAGACGTGGATCGCATGCGCCGGGATCAGCGCGCTCATGCGCACCGCGTTGCGGGCGTAGTCGCTGAACACCAGGAAGGTGGCGTCGAACGGCACGAAGCCGCCGTGCAGCGCCAGGCCGTTGGCGATCGCGCTCATGCCGAACTCGCGCACGCCGTAGTAGACGTAGTTCGCATCGGCGTCGTGGCTGGCCGCAGTCTTGCAGCCCTTCCACAGCGTCAGGTTCGAGTGCGCAAGGTCGGCCGAGCCGCCGACGAGTTCGGGCAGCAGCGGCGCGAACGCCTCGATCGTCATCTGCGAAGCCTTGCGCGAGGCGATCGTCGGGCCATCGGCCTGCAGCTTGGCGACGAATGCGTCCGCGGCCTTGGCGAAATCGGCAGGCAGCTCACCGCGGGTGCGGCGCAGCAGCTCAGCCGCCAGTTCGGGATGCGCGGCTTGGTAGGCCTCGAAGCGCTGGTTCCAGGCGTCCTCGCGAGCCTGGCCGGCCGCATTCGCGCGCCAGGCATCGCGGATCGCCTCGGGGATCTCGAACGGGCCGTGCGTCCAGCCGAGCGCGGCGCGCGTGGCGTCCGACTCTTCCTTGCCGAGCGGCGCGCCGTGTGAGGACTCCTTGCCACCGCGGTTCGGCGAGCCGAAGCCGATCGTCGTACGGCAGCACACCAGCACCGGACGGTCGTCCTGCGCAACGGCCTCGCCGATCGCGCGCGAGATCGCCTCGGCGTCGTGGCCGTCGACGTCGCGGATCACGCGCCAGCCGTAGGCTTCGAAGCGCGCCGGGGTGTCGTCGGTGAACCAACCGGCGGTGTTGCCGTCGATCGAGATGCGGTTGTCATCCCAGAACGCGACCAGCTTGCCCAGACCGAGGGTGCCGGCCAGGGACGCGGCCTCGTGCGAGATGCCTTCCATCAAGCAGCCGTCGCCCAGGAACACCCAGGTGCGGTGGTCAACGATGTCGAAGCCATCGCGGTTGAACTGCTGAGCGAGCAGCCGCTCGGCGAGCGCGAAACCGACCGCATTGGCAAATCCCTGCCCCAGCGGCCCGGTGGTCGTCTCGACGCCCGGCGTCTCGTAGCGCTCGGGGTGGCCGGCGGTGCGGCTGTGCAGCTGCCGGAAGTTCTTCAGCTCCTCGATCGGCAGGTCGTAGCCCGACAGGTGCAGCAGCGCGTACTGCAGCATCGAACCGTGGCCGTTGGACAGCACGAAGCGGTCGCGGTCGATCCAGCCCGGATTGCCCGGGTTGTGGCTGAGGTGGTCGTTCCACAGCACTTCGGCGATGTCGGCCATGCCCATCGGCATGCCGGGGTGGCCCGACTTGGCGGCATCGACCGCGTCGATGGCAAGGAAGCGGATGGCGTTGGCGAGTTCGCGACGGGTCGGCGTGGTCATGGGCTCGGGAGCGGCGGACGGAAGCACCCATTGTCCCATGCCCGCCGCTCCGCTGCCGGCCCGTGCGCAGATCGCGCGGCCGCCGGCGACCGGCCGGGACTCAACCCGGCCGCTGCCGCGCTTCGGGGTCGCCGTGCACGTGGTGCGCATGCAGTTGGCCGTCGGCGCCGGTTTCGAGGTCGTCATGGTCGTGCGCGGCCTCGCTGCGCCCGATCACGACCGAGGCCACCATGTCGCCGCCAATGTTGACCGTGGTCCGGCACATGTCCAGGAACCGGTCGACGCCCAGGATCAGCGCGATGCCTTCGGCCGGAATGCCGAAGGTCACCAGGATCGTCGCGATCACCGGCAGCGAACCGCCCGGCACGCTGGCCGCGCCGATGCCGCCCATGATGCACATCGCCAGGATCATCACCTGCTGCACCAGCGTCAGCTCCACGCCGAACAGCTGAGCCAGGAACAGCACCGTCACGCCTTCGTAGAGTGCGGTGCCGTTCGCGTTGACGGTGGCGCCGAGCGTGCACACGAAGCGTGCCACGCGGCGCGGCACGCCCAGATTCTCCTCGGCGGTCTTGAGCGAGGTGGGCAGCGTGGCCGCGCTCGACGAGGTCGAGAACGCAGTCAGCAGCGCCGGCTGCGCGCCCCGGAGCACGTCAAGCGGCGAGCGCCGGGCCAGCAGCGCGATCAACAAGCCGTACACGCCGAAGAAATGCAGCCCGAGCGCCAGGGCGGCGGTCAGCACGAACCAGCCCAACTGCACCATCAGGCCCAGCCCCATCCGTGCGGTGAGCGTGAACAGCAAGGCTGCGACGGCGTACGGCGCCAGGCGGATCACCCAGTCGATCAGCTTCAGGCTGATGTCGTAGACGCCCTGGACCGCCGAGACGAAGCTGCGCGTGCCCGGGGAGTCGACCACGGCAGCTGCGATACCGAACAGCAGCGAGAAGCACATGACCGCGATCAGATCGGTGTTGGCCGCAGCCGCCACGGGGTTGCGCGGCACCATGTTGAGCAGCATCTCGATCACGCCAACGGGCTTATGGTCGCCCGATACGATCCCGGCAGCCGCCGAGTCGGAGATCGCGGCGTCCAGGAGGGCCCGATCGATCCCGGAGCCCGGCTGCAGCAGATGGGTCATCGCCAGGCCGATCAGCACCGCGATGCAGGTGGTACTGAACACCCACAGCAAGGTCTTGCCACCCAGGCGCCCCAAGGCGCGCGGATCGCCGATCTCCACCACGCCCAGGATCAGGGCCGAGAACACCAGCGGCACCACCAGCATGAACAACAAGCGCAGGAACAGCTGGCCGACCGGCTCGGTGAGATTGACGATCAGCCCTTGGACCCACGGCTGGAACGCCGGCACCGGCTGGCCGTCGGCCCCGGGCACCAGCCACAGGTCGTTGGCAACGGCGTAGCTGCTCAGCAGGTTGATCGACAGTCCCGCGATCGCGCCGATCGCGAACCCGATCAGCATCTTGGTGTGCAGCGCCATGCCGCGCCCGCTCGATGAGGTCATCCGCCCGTCCCGTGCAAAACGCAGGAGCTTAGCAAAGCGGCCCGATGGCCCCCGGCCTGCCAGCCGGTATCCTAGGCGGATGTTCCCGCTTCCCGATTCCGGCGCGTCCCCCGCGCGTACGCCGGCGCAAGACGCACTCGGTGTGCTCCAGCGCGTGTTCGGCCATGCCGCGTTCCGCGGCGAGCAGGCGGCGATCGTCGAACACGTCGCCGCGGGCTTTGATGCCCTGGTGCTGATGCCCACCGGCGGCGGCAAGTCGATGTGCTACCAGGTCCCTGCCCTGCTGCGCGACGGCGTGGGCATCGTCGTCTCGCCACTGATCGCGCTGATGCAGGACCAGGTCGATGCGCTGCTGCAGTCGGGCGTGCGTGCGGCCTACCTCAATTCCACGCTCGACGCCGAGACGGCGCAGCGGGTCGAACGCGAACTGCTGGCCGGTGAGCTCGACCTGCTCTACGTCGCGCCCGAGCGCCTGTTGACCCCGCGCTTCCTGTCGCTGCTCGACCGCGCCCCGTTGGCGCTGTTCGCGATCGACGAGGCGCATTGCGTCTCGCAGTGGGGCCACGATTTCCGCCGCGAGTACCGCGAGCTGACGATCCTGCACGAGCGCTGGCCGCAGGTGCCGCGGATCGCGCTGACCGCGACCGCCGACCCGCCGACCCAGCGCGAGATCGCCGAGCGCCTGCAGCTTGAGGACGCGCGCCGGTTCGTCAGTTCATTCGACCGTCCCAACATCCGCTATACCGTCGTCCAGAAGGACAACGCCAAGCGCCAGTTGCTCGACTTCCTGCAGGCCCATCGTGGCCAGGCCGGTATCGTCTACTGCCTGTCGCGGCGCAAGGTCGAGGAGACCGCCGAGTACCTGGCCGGCCAGGGCATCGACGCGGTGCCCTACCACGCCGGCATGGATGCCTCGCTGCGCGCGGCCAACCAGCGCCGCTTCCTGCGCAGCGAAGGCGTGGTGGTGGTGGCGACGATCGCCTTCGGCATGGGCATCGACAAGCCCGATGTGCGCTTCGTCGCGCATACCGACCTGCCCAAGTCGATCGAGGGTTACTACCAGGAGACCGGCCGCGCCGGGCGCGACGGCGAGCCCGCCGAAGCCTGGATGTGCTACGGCCTGGGCGACCTGGTGCTGCTGCGGCAGATGATCGAGCAGTCCGACGCGGGCGACGAGCGCAAGCGCCTGGAACACCGTAAGCTCGATGCACTGGTCGGCTATTGCGAAACCATGCGATGCCGGCGCCAGGTGCTGCTGGCGAACTTCGGCGAGGACTACGCCGGCACCGGCGAAGGCCGGGCCTGCGGCAACTGCGACAACTGCCTCGATCCGCCGGCAGCCTGGGACGCAACGGTCGCCGCGCAGAAGGCGCTGAGCTGCGTGTACCGCAGCGGCCAGCGCTTCGGCGCCGCGCACATCGTCGACATCCTGCGCGGCAGCGACAACGAGCGCATCCGGCAGTTCGGCCACGCGCAACTCAGTACCTACGGCGTGGGCAGCGACCTCGACGCCCGCGCCTGGAAGGCGGTGCTGCGCCAACTCGTCGCCCACGGCCTGCTCGAGGTCGATGCCGAGGGTTACGGCGGACTGCGCCTGACCGAGGCCAGCCGCGCGGTGCTCAAGGGCGAGGAGCGGGTGATGCTGCGCAAGCCCACCGCCGCTCGCGAGCGCGGGCGCACCGCACGCGCGGTGGCGACGGCCGACATCGAACTGGCCCCCGTCGACCGCCCGCTGTACGAGGCCCTGCGCGCGCTACGCGCCACGCTCGCCCGCGAGCAGAACGTGCCGGCGTACGTGATCTTCCACGACGCCACCTTGCGCGAAATCGCACGCCAGCGGCCGCTGACGCTCGGCCAACTCGGGGGGATCGGCGGCGTCGGCGCGGGCAAGCTCGAGCGCTACGGCGACGCCGTACTCGAGACCGTGCACGAAGCCGGCTGACGCCCTCGGCTCCGTGACCGCAGGGTCCCGCGGCCACCGGGCCACGGGTCTCCGCCGATTCGGCGCGCCCGTCGCGACGCCGCCCTGTCGCGTGCTGCTCTACGGCGTCGCGGTCACGACACAACTGAAGCCGATTTCGAGCTGTCCGCCCACCGGCAACGTCGGGACGACCAGACCAGCATTCTGCAACGCCCCGATCGTCGGCGATGCCGGGCAGACGGCGCCACCGCTCGCGCTGCACGACACCACGGCCGCGCTGCAGTCCAGGCCGGCGACGGCGGGATCGCGAATCACCGCGCCACTGCCGTCCACGCCTGCAAGATGCGCCGCCGTCAGCGTGAAAGCAACGTTACCGCCCACTGGCACATTCGTGGCCGACGCGGTCTTCTCGATCGACAGATCAAGATCGTCGTCGAGCAACGTCCACGTGGCTTGGGCGATCGCGGCAGCGCCGCACGCCTGCGTGGAGCTGAGCAGATAGTCGTCGGGACTCGGTTGAAGGCTCAGTTGCACGGTCCGGCTGCCGTCGATGATGGCATTGCCCAGCGACGTGAGGCCGAGTGGCATTGCAACGTCTCCATCGTAGGTGCCCGCGGGAATGAACACGCTGAACGTATTGGAGCCGGTCGGGGTCGTGAAATCGGTCCCCAGCACGGCGGTACCGCCGGTGACCGAGACCACGATGTTCAGGTCGTTGTCGAGTGTGCCGACGACCCGCAGTTCCGGCAGACCTGCGCTGGTGCCCTCTACGGTCTCGAACCCAGTGCCCGTCAACTCGATGAAGGGCTTGAGGTAGACCTGGATGTCATCAAGGAAGTTGCCGGTCGTCGCCGCACCCGACAGCGCTTCGAAGCCGATGTTGGTGACACCGCCCGCCCCGCTGTAGGGGAAGCTGCCGTTGTAGTCGCGCCACCCATTGGGCCCGAGTACGGACGTCGCGGTGCCCTGCGATGTGGAGAGGACGCCACCGCCGCCGTTGTTGGTGGTGCCCACCTGCACGATCGGTGCGGTGCCGAGCAGGAACGCCATGCGGTCCTGGACGGTGGCACTGCTGCGCCCACGATGACTGAACTGCCAGCGCACCACGTCGCCGGGGACCAGGCAGACGTTCTGCGAGATACGCGACAGCTGCTCGGCGTTGAGCTCGGCCAGCTGTGAACCACTGCGTGCATTCACCGTCAGCCCGCCGTTGGTCCGCGGGGTGCGCCACAACTCGAGAATGCGCGCCTGCTGCCCCGCAACGAAACCGGCCGGCGGCACACAGTTGCCGACATTCTCCTGGTTGTGCAGCCCGTGGCTCGTCGTCCAGCCGGGCACGAACTGCTCGCCGATATACACACGGCAGCCCGCAGTCTGCAGGTTCGGCTGCTCGAAGCTCAGATTGATGAAGCTGCGCTGCACCGCATTCACCCCCACCTGGGCGGATGCTTGCGGCATGGCGATGGCCGCGAGCGCGGCTGTCAGGGCGGCGCCCAGCAGGGAGGCGCGGCGCTGGGTGGAAACTGTGGCGTGGCGATCTTTCATAGTCGAACCTTTGCTCATCGGTGCGGTCAGCCTGTGCTGCTTCTTTTAGTAGCTGCCCACGAAGTTGACGAACCAGCCCCGGTGGTCGTAATCGAAATCGGTGAGGTCGTCGGTGAAGTCGGTGAAGTTGTAGCCGGCGCCGATGCGGAAGTTCCGACCGATGTCGCGGTCGAGGCCGGCCATCCAGCCCTTGCGCGTCCCGCCATCCTTGACGTCCAGCCAACGGTACTCCGCCATCGCGTGCCAGCGCTCAATCAGTTCGTAGCGGACCTGGCCCGCGGCGAACGTGGTGGCCGAATCGAACCAGGCGCCGGTGCCGCGACCGAAGCGCACGTCGCCCTCGCGCCGAGCCAGCTTGCCGGCGAACTCCCAGTGATGATCGAGCCGATACACGCCTTCGAGCGACAGCACCTGCGTGCGTTGATCGTACTGCGCGCCGCCGAGCTGGCCCAGCGTCGCCAGGTCGTAGAGATAGGTGTAGCGACCGAACAGGCCCCAGCGCGTGCTGTTCCAAGGGCGGTACGCAAAGCCGAGATTGCTCTCGATGAACTTGGCGCTGGCGAGCGGATTCAGATCGTCCTGGGTGTCGGCGTAGTTGAAGCGTGCGGCAATCCGCCAACTTTCGTTGAGCTTGTGGGTCAGGCGATGGGTGGTGACCCACTGCGTGATCCGCTCGGCACCGGTGTCCTCACGCCACTCCAGCTTGCTCTGCCAGCTGGTGTCGCCGGAGGTCCGCCCGCCGCTCAGGCTCACCGCGCGCCGGTCGACCTGGCCGCCGTCACTGTTGGTCAGTTCGCCGTCGCTCAAGGTGAAGCCAAGGTTCCAGCCGTAGGCCGGGAAGAAATCCATGCCGTAGGTATGGGCCAGGCCGCTCTCGCGCCGGCTCTTGAGGAACTGGCTCTCGTTGAAGAGATTGACCTGGTTGGACAGGCGCCAGCGCTGGCCCAGCGTCCAACCGTTCTGCGCATTGGGGTTGAACAGCGGATCGTAGTCGCTGCGGTCGGTGGAATAGGTATAGGCCCCGTAGAAACTGTGCTGCGGCGACAGTCGATACTCGGCATCCACGCGTGCGGCGTCGCCGCGATCGCCCGTGGTCAGTTCCGCGCCCACGGTGGAGAGATTGGCGAAGTTGTAGCGCCCCCCCAGCGTGAACGCATCGTTGTCCGCGTAGCGGCCGCTGTCGTCGTCCAAGGTCAGCTGCGCGGTGCCGTAGACATCCAGCGCAGTGCCGAAACGGCGGGTGTAGCGCAACGCACCGAGCAGACCTGCTGCGTCAAAGGAGCCGCGCGCCTCCTCGACCCGCCGCAACTCGAATGCGAGCGCATCGGCCTCGCCGATCCGCCACTCGGCATTGGCCTGGGCCTGGGTGAGGCTATCCGCGTTGCGCTCGGCCCGGCTGTAGCGCGCATAGACGCCCACGTTGGCGCCGAACTGGCCCAGCACCTCCGCCCCGTACTCCTCGATCTGCGCACCGGTATCGAAGCGCGAGATCGAATAGCCCGCGTCGACCTGGCGCCACCACGCACCCGCGCTCCACGGCTGCTCGCTCCAGCCAAGCTCCTGGAAGTTCGCACGGGCTTCCAGCGCAGTTGCCTCGCCCTCGCGGGATCCGCTGGGGTTGAGCCGGCTGAAGCTCAGGCCGCCGTTGTCGGAGAAGAACACCGGTGCGCTGGTCGATTCGGTCCGGCTGTGCTCGAGCTTGAGGTAGGTGCCCTTGCCGGCCTGAAGCGTGACGTCGGCCGACATCAGCGAGTAGTCCTCGCCGGCACGGTTCTCGTCGACGTAGGTCAGGCCGATGCCGAGGTGATCGCCGAACCAATGCTTGCCGCGCACGCCGGCGGCGATCTCGTCGGCGTTGAAATCGTTCGGTACCCACTCGTAGTCCACGATCAGCCGCTGCTCAAGACCGTCGAGCGGCGCATCGCGCGTGAGCGTCGGCATGTTCTGGCGCGTGATCTGGGCCAGCGCTCGGGTCAGCAGGATGCGGCCCTGGAGCTCGTCGATCTCATAGTCGGCGCCACGCAGCAGTACCACCCGCTGCTCGACCCGACCGGTGGTCCGGTCACGCACCTCCAACACCACCTGGTCGGAACCGGGCAGCACGTCGGTGTGGCGCAAGTAGTACAGGCTGCCGCCTGTGCCGATGAACTCGCTGTGGCCCGGCGCGGTCTGCGCTTCGGACGCGAACGCCCGGAACTGGGTGACCGGATCGCCCCAGGCATTGGCACCACGCGACCGCCAGTTCAGCGCCACGCCGTAGAGCGAACGGACGTACTGGCCGTACTCGGTACCGGTCAGGCCGGTGCTGAAGTTGCCCCACAGCGCCTCGTTCTTGTCCCACTCGGCGCGCAGGTAGAAGCGCCCCATGGTGTCGACATCGCGCCAGACACTCGAGTCGTCACCATAGGTCGGGTAGTACAGATCCGGGTCGAGACGACGGAACACGTCCTGCGGATCGGCGGACGTGAAGCCGTCGAACAGATCCTGCAGCGGACGGTTCTGGGTATCGGCCTGTGCGGTGATCAGGTACTTGCCCTGGGCCTTCGCCTTCAGATAGAAGGCCAGGCGGCCGTCGCTGAGAATGTCGTCCTCGCGGCCTGCCATGGCCAACGAACGTCCGGGCCCGCTGGCCTTGTTCTGATACACCGTGACATCGGCCAGGCCCACGCCGAAGAAGTAGCGACCGCTGACGTCGACCTCCAGCGCACGCTGCAACGGCGGCTCACCCTCCGGCGCCTCGAGGGTGATGTCGAAACGATGGTGGCCGATCGGCATCAGGTACTCGGCGACGAACTTGCGTTCGAGATCGACGGGGTAGTTCTCGCCGTTGATGCGCAGGCCGTAGCCAACAGGCAGGTTGCGGCCCTGCACGCGCACCCGCGATCCGTAGATCGGGATGTTCTGCTGGCGCAGTCCGTTACCGGCGAAGACGTCGTCGATCAGGGCCTGATTGCGCGCCTGCTCGATGCCCAGCGCAGTGCCGAGTGAACGCTCGACTCCGTCGCGCAGTCGCTGGATGCCGCGCTCGGCCTCGTCAGGGCGCACCAGTTGCAGCTTTCGAGGCGAGGTCTCGTCGAAGTTGCCCGCGGTGTCGTAGGCACGCAGGACGTACACCAGTTCATCGCCCGTCCGGAGCGCCAGGCCCGCCGGCAACGCGCCATCCCACTCGCTCTGCGAGACCGCTTCGACCGGCAGCCCGAAGCGGGCGACCGGCTCGACCAGGTCGGCATCGTTGCCCCGATAGAGCGTCAGCTCGTATCGCTCGACGAACGACACATAGTTGCTGCGGACGAAGAACTTGACCGGCTCGACGATACGCCCCGCATCGAAGGCCACCATCGCCGGGGCCGACACCGTCAGCTCGGGCGCCCCCAGGCTGGGGTCCTCGGTGGCCCAGACCACACCGCCACCGGGCAGTTGGGCAGAGAAGGCACCGCGAACGGTTGCGCGGCCGGGTTCGTCCAATGCGATGGACACCCGGCGGTCGGGCTGCAGCGCCTCCGACGACGAGCCCGCGTCGGTGTCGACGGTCACAGGCTGGTCGAAGCTGCGCGTGCGCACCCGGAACACCAGGTCGCCAGATTCTGTGGTGCAGGCGCCGTCGTCGCAGTCCATCGCAGGATCCGTCGCAAGCGCCGCCGGCCTCGGCTGCCCCAGGACGGCGGAACTCATGCCGGCCAGGATGCCGATCAAGGCGGTATCGAGCAGTTTCATCTTCATGATCCAGCTATTCCTCACTTGCGCTCTGCATCGATCGGCGCCGCCGGGTCGGCGCTGGCTTCCACGCGGACCTTCTGTCTGGTCTGCGCAGGCAATCGCGCCGCCAGCGCCTGTTGCACCGCAGTCGCGCGGCGCAGACCCAGTGCCGTGTTGTAGGCGTGCGATCCGCGGACGTCGGTGTGGCCGACGAGCACCACAACGCCGCCACCGAGCGCCTCTAGACGCCGGGCGACCTCGTCGAGCAGCGCGCCGAACTCCGGCCGGATCTCGGCGCGATCGGTGTCGAACAGCACAGTTCCGAGCAATGCGCCCCTGGCATCCACCCCGGCCACCAGCGCATGCGGGTCGTCCACCACGGTGCGCAGCGCAACCGACAGGCCCGCCTGCGCTTCCGGCCCGACCCGCGCCTGAAGCACGTCGCGTACCGCTGCCGCACGGGCGAACGCCAGCGCGTCGTTGCCGCCTTCGGCGACGATCGAGACATCGCCGCCGCGGTAGCGCTCGACCTGTTCGGCCATCCGCTCGATCGCCGGCAACCACATCGCGCGGACCTCCGCGCTGCCGGGTGCGAAGATCACCTCACCGAGCTCCAGATCGATCCGCTGCTCGCCTCCGGGTATCTGCTCGACCGGCAGACGCACACCGAAATCGAAGCGCACCGGCAAGCCAGGCGTGACACGCCGTACCAGCGGGTTCGCCGTGGTGAACTCCGTGCCCGGCGGCAACGTGGCCGGATCGACCTTCAGGATGAAGTTGCGGCCGTGGCGCCAGTCCCCGCCTTGCACATCGGCCAGGTGATAGCGGCCGTACTGGTCCGTCTCGATCAGCAGACCCTCCACTGACGCGATCCGCACGCCCGGAATGCCGCGCTCATCGATGCCGTGGTTCTCGATGATGTAGGCCACTTCGTAGCCGTTCTCGACCGCCGATACGCGGCGCGTCACCACCGGCTCGGCGGCATTGAGCCCCTTCGCTGCCTCGCCCTCGCGCTCCACGCGGGTCGACCCATCGGCCGCCATGCGCACGGTGACGCCCTGCCCACTGACCAGGACGAAGTCGTCGCTGAAGTCGGGCGCGGTCAGCCGCTGGCGGATGATCACGCGATGGGCCTCGGCCGGATCGCCCAAGGACTGCCGGGCCGAGATCGCACCGACCTCGATGCCGTGGAGCAGCGGCGCGCTGGCATCGGCGAGCGGCTGCGGGCCATCGCCGCGGTCGATCGTCGTGGAGCCGGCGACGTACAGGTCGGGCGGGAAGCCACCCTGCACCCGCACACCGGACAGATCCGCGCGGTCCTGCCAACCGTCACCGTCGCGATCGTCGAACACGGTGCCGAAGACCAGGCTGTCGTCGAACAGAGGGTCTGCATCCAGCGACACCTGGGCGGTCGCCACGTTGGACACCGGCGTCCCGTTCACGTCCACCGCGACTGCTTCGTTGATGTGCACGCCCTGCCGTACGCCAGCGCCCACGCGCAGCAGATACACGATGGTGGCGCGCTCACCGACGGCAATGTCGACGCCGCCGATACGCAGCGGGTGCTGGCCGGTGAGAGTGAAGGCACCATCGCGATCGGCGACCGCCATGGACCCTTCGACGTAGCTGAAGCCCGCGGGCGGCGTATCCACGACGATGCCGTCGGTCACGTTCACCACACCCACGTTCTCCACGGTCACGGTGTAGCGCACCAGATCGCCGATCTTCACAGTCCGGCTACCCACAGCCTTGCTGATGCGCAACTGCGCCTTGTCGGACACCTCGTGGCGGGTCTGGCAGGTGGTGCACTCGGGCTCAGAACCACCGCCCTCGTTCACATAACCACCCGACACCCGGTTCTCCACAGCGCCGATCGCATCGGCGGTCACTGTTGCCGGATACACAAAGGTGTAGGTGCCCGGCACGGTGCCGGCGGGCAGCATGCAGACCACGTTGCCGCCCTCGGCAACGCAACCCGTCGGCAGCACGCCCACGGCCAGACCCGGCCCGGGCGTATCGGACAGCCGCATATCCGCGAGCGTGGCCGAATTCGCAACCTCCACGGTCAGCGTGTACTCGATGACATCGCCGACCTGCACTTCCTGCGCCTCGCCGGGCGTGGCGTGCTTGGCGATGCGCACGCGCGGCTCCGCCAAAGGATGCTCGGTGCTGCATGCGCCGCACGTCGGGGGAGGACCACCCTCCCCGGTGCCGCCGGTGGCCGTCACGACGTTGCCGACGGTTCCGGTGGCGGTGCTGTCCACGGTGGCCGTGTACGTCAGCGCATAGCTGCCCGGCAGCGTGCCGGCCGGCAAGGTGCAGGTCAGCGCGCCCGTGCAAGTGAACGCACCGGCATCGGTCACCTCGCCGAAGCTCAGACCCGCGCCAAGCGTATCGGTCAGCGTGAGCGTGTCGAGGGTGGCCGAGTTGGCGACGACAGCGGTCAGCGTGTAGACGAGCACATCGCCTGCGCGCACTTCCGCACCGCTCCCTGGCTCAGAGGTCTTGGCGACCTCGATCGTCGGCTGTTCGACTTTATGCTCGGTCTGGCAGGTGGTGCACACCGGCTCGGGGTCGTTGCCGCCGGTCGGCGTGGTCGCCACCACAACGTTACCCAGCGTGCCCGTCGCATCCGCATTGACAGTCGCTGTGTAGGTCAGCGTGTAGACACCCGGCAAGGTGCCCGCCGGCAGCGTGCAGGTCAGTGCGCCGGTGCAGGCGAATGCACCCGCATCGGTGACGGACCCGAAGGTCAGGCCTGCGCCCAGCGTATCGGCAAGCGTCAGTACCTCGGTCGTCGCCGAGTTGGCGACCGTCGCGGTCAGCGTATAGGTCAGCGTGTCACCAGGCGACACCTCGCTCCCCGAGGCCGGGTTGGAGGCCTTGCTCACAGTGATCGAGGTCGCGACAACCGGATGCTCGGTCTCGCAGGTCGTGCAGACCGGATCGGGATCGTTGCCGCCAGCCGGGTTACTGGCCACCACGACGTTGCCGACGCTGCCCGTCGCATCCGCATTGACGGTTGCGGTGTAGGTCAGCGTGTAGGTGCCCGGCAAGGTGCCGGCTGGCAGCGTGCAGGTGAGCGTGCCGGTGCAGGCGAACGCACCCGCATCGGTCACCGACCCAAAGGTCAGGCCGGTGCCCAGTGTGTCGGCGAGCGTCAGCACTTCGGTCGTGGCCGAATTCGCAACCGTCGCCGTCAGCGTGTAGGTCAGCGTGTCGCCAGGCGACACCTCACTACCAGAAGCCGGGTTGGAGCTCTTGCTCACCGTGATCGACGTGGCGACGACCGGATGCTCGGTCTCGCAGGTCGTGCACACGGGCTCGGGGTCGTTGCCGCCGGGCGGGTTACTGGCTACGACGACGTTACCGACGCTGCCCGTCGCATCCGCATTGACGGTCGCGGTGTAGGTCAGCGAGTACGTGCCCGGCAGCGTGCCCGCCGGCAGCGTGCAGGTCAGTGCGCCGGTGCAGGCGAACACGCCCGCATCCGTCACCGACCCGAAGGTCAGGCCGGTGCCCAGTGTGTCGGCGAGCGTCAGCACTTCGGTCGTGGCCGAGTTCGCGATCGTCGCCGTCAGCGTATAGGTCAGCGTGTCGCCAGGTGCGACTTCGCTCCCCGAGGCCGGGTTCGAGGTCTTGGTCACCGTGATCGACGTCGCAACGACCGGATGCTCGGTCTCGCAGGTCGTGCACACCGGCTCCGGATCGTTGCCGCCAGCCGGGTTACTGGCCACGACGACGTTGCCGACGCTGCCGGTCGCATCCGCATCGACGGTCGCGGTGTAGGTCAGCGTGTAGGTGCCCGG
This sequence comes from Luteimonas sp. TWI662, assembly GCF_039673825.1. NCBI lineage: Bacteria > Pseudomonadati > Pseudomonadota > Gammaproteobacteria > Lysobacterales > Lysobacteraceae > Luteimonas > Luteimonas sp. TWI662. The sequence goes on from NZ_JBDJMI010000003.1 coordinate 68,869, forward strand.
CAAAGTGCCGGCAGGCAGCGTGCAGGACAGCGCGCCGGTGCAGGCAAACGCGCCCGCGTCGGTGACGGCACCGAAGGTCAGGCCGGTGCCTAGCGTGTCGGCCAGGGTCAGCACTTCGGTCGTCGCCGAGTTCGCGACCGTCGCCGTCAGCGTGTAGGTCAGCGTGTCGCCAGGGGACACTTCGCTGCCCGACGCCGGGTTCGAGGTCTTGGCCACGGTGATCGAGGTCGCAACGACCGGATGCTCGGTTTCGCAGGTCGTGCACACCGGATCGGGATCGTTGCCACCAGCCGGGTTACTGGCTACGACAACGTTACCGACGCTTCCGGTCGCATCCGCATTGACAGTCGCGGTGTAGGTCAGCGTGTAGACACCCGGCAAGGTGCCCGCCGGCAGCGTGCAGGTCAGCGCACCGGTGCAGGCGAACGCGCCCGCATCGGTCACGGACCCGAAGGTCAGGCCTGCGCCCAGCGTGTCGGCCAGCGTCAGTACTTCGGTCGTCGCCGAGTTCGCGACCGTCGCCGTCAGCGTGTAGGTCAGCGTGTCGCCAGGGGACACTTCGCTGCCCGAGGCCGGGTTCGAGGTCTTGGCCACGGTGATCGAGGTCGCGACAACCGGATGTTCGGTCTCGCAGGTGGTGCACACCGGATCGGGATCGTTGCCGCCAGCCGGGTTACTGGCCACCACGACGTTGCCAACGCTGCCCGTCGCATCCGCATTGACGGTTGCGGTGTAGGTCAGCGTGTAAGTACCCGGCAGCGTGCCAGCCGGCAGCGTGCAGGTCAGCGTGCCGGTGCAGGCAAACGCACCCGCATCGGTCACCGCACCAAACGCCAGACCGGTCCCGAGCGTATCGCTCAGCGTCAGCACTTCAGTCGTCGCCGAATTGGCGACCGTCGCCGTGAGCGTGTAGGTCAGCGTGTCGCCAGGCGACACTTCGCTACCCGTCGCCGGGTTCGAGGTCTTGGCCACGGTGATCGAGGTCGCGACAACCGGATGTTCGGTCTCGCAGGTGGTGCACACCGGATCGGGATCGTTGCCGCCAGCCGGGTTACTGGCCACCACGACGTTGCCAACGCTGCCCGTCGCATCCGCATTGACGGTTGCGGTGTAGGTCAGCGTGTAAGTACCCGGCAGCGTGCCAGCCGGCAGCGTGCAGGTCAGCGTGCCGGTGCAGGCAAACGCACCCGCATCGGTCACCGCACCAAACGCCAGACCGGTCCCGAGCGTATCGCTCAGCGTCAGCACTTCAGTAGTCGCCGAATTGGCGACCGTCGCCGTGAGCGTGTAGGTCAGCGTGTCGCCAGGCGACACTTCGCTACCCGTCGCCGGATTCGAGGTCTTCGCCACGGTGATCGAGGTCGCAACGACCGGATGTTCGGTCTCGCAGGTCGTGCACACCGGATCGGGATCGTTGCCGCCAGCCGGGTTACTGGCCACGACGACGTTGCCCACCGCACCGGTCGCATCCGCATTGACGGTCGCGGTGTAGGTCAGCGTGTAGGTGCCCGGCAGCGTGCCGGCCGGCAACGTGCAGGTCAGTGCGCCGGTGCAGGCAAACGCGCCTGCATCCGTCACCGACCCAAAGGTCAGGCCCGTGCCGAGCGTATCGCTCAGCATGAGGACCTCAGTCGTCGCCGAGTTCGCAACCGTCGCCGTCAGCGTGTAGGTCAGCGTGTCGCCAGGCGACACCTCGCTGCCCGAGGCCGGGTTCGAGGTCTTGGACACCGTGATCGACGTCGCGACGACAGGATGTTCGGTCTCGCAGGTGGTGCACACCGGATCGGGATCGTTGCCGCCAGCCGGGTTACTGGCCACGACGACGTTACCGACGCTTCCGGTCGCATCCGCATTGACGGTCGCGGTGTAGGTCAGCGAGTACGTGCCCGGCAGCGTGCCCGCCGGCAGCGTGCAGGTCAGTGCGCCGGTGCAGGCGAATGCGCCCGCATCGGTCACCGAACCGAACGTCAGGCCTGCGCCCAGCGTATCGGCGAGCGTCAACACTTCGGTCGTGGCCGAGTTCGCGACCGTCGCGGTCAGCGTGTAGGTCAGCGTGTCGCCAGGCGACACCTCGCTGCCCGAGGCCGGGTTGGAGGCCTTGGCCACCGTGATCGACGTCGCGACCACCGGATGCTCGGTTTCGCACGTGGTGCACACCGGCTCGGGGTCATTGCCGCCGGGCGTCGTGCTCGCGACCACGACGTTGCCCAGCGTGCCGGTCGCATCCGCATTGACGGTTGCGGTGTAGGTCAGCGTGTAGGTGCCCGGCAGCGTGCCGGCAGGCAGCGTGCAGGTCAGTGCGCCGGTGCAGGCGAATGCACCCGCATCGGTGACGGCGCCAAAGGTTAGACCCGTGCCGAGCGTATCGGCGAGCGTCAGCACTTCGGTCGTCGCCGAGTTCGCGACCGTCGCCGTCAGCGTGTAGGTCAATGTGTCGCCAGGCGACACCTCACTACCCGAGGTCGGGTTCGAGCTCTTGCTCACGGTGATCGAGGTCGCGACGACAGGATGTTCGGTCTCGCAGGTCGTGCACACCGGATCGGGATCGTTGCCGCCAGCCGGATTACTGGCCACGACGACGTTACCGACGCTGCCCGTCGCATCCGCATTGACAGTCGCGGTGTAGGTCAGCGTGTAGGTGCCCGGCAGCGTGCCCGCCGGCAGCGTGCAGGTCAGTGCGCCGGTGCAGGCGAATGCACCCGCATCGGTGACGGCGCCAAAGGTCAGACCTGCGCCAAGGGTGTCGGCGAGCGTCAGCACTTCGGTCGTCGCCGAATTCGCAACCATCGCCGTCAGCGTGTAGGTCAGCGTGTCGCCAGGCGACACCTCACTACCGGAGGCCGGATTGGAGGCCTTGGTCACCGTGATCGACGTCGCGACAACCGGATGTTCAGTCTCGCAGGTCGTGCACACCGGATCGGGATCGTTGCCACCGGCCGGGTTACTGGCCACGACAACGTTGCCGACGCTGCCCGTCGCGGCGGCGTCCACCGTGGCCGTGTAGGTCAGCGTGTAAGTACCCGGCAGCGTGCCGGCAGGCAGCGTGCAGGTCAGCGCGCCCGTGCAAGCGAAGGCACCCGCATCGGTCACCGAACCGAACGTCAGGCCTGCGCCCAGCGTATCGGCGAGCGTCAACACTTCGGTCGTGGCCGAGTTCGCAACCGTCGCCGTCAGCGTGTAGGTCAGCGTGTCACCAGGCGACACCTCGCTCCCCGAGGCCGGGTTCGAGGCCTTGCTCACCGTGATCGACGTCGCAACGACCGGATGTTCGGTCTCGCAGGTGGTGCACACCGGATCGGGGTCGTTGCCGCCGGGCGGCGTGGTCGCCACCACAACGTTACCCAGCGTGCCCGTCGCATCCGCATTGACAGTCGCGGTGTAGGTCAGCGAGTACGTGCCCGGCAGCGTGCCCGCCGGCAGCGTGCAGGTCAGCGCACCGGTGCAGGCGAATGCGCCGGCATCGGTGACCGCACCAAAGGTCAGACCTGCGCCAAGGGTATCGGCAAGCGTCAGCACTTCGGTCGTCGCCGAATTGGCGACCGTCGCCGTCAGCGTGTAGGTCAGCGTGTCACCAGGCGACACCTCGCTCCCCGAGGCCGGGTTGGAGGCCTTGCTCACCGTGATCGAGGTCGCGACAACCGGATGCTCGGTCTCGCAGGTGGTGCACACCGGATCGGGATCGTTGCCGCCAGCCGGGTTACTGGCTACGACAACGTTACCGACGCTTCCGGTCGCATCCGCATTGACAGTCGCGGTGTAGGTCAGCGTGTAGACACCCGGCAAGGTGCCCGCCGGCAGCGTGCAGGTCAGCGCACCGGTGCAGGCGAACGCGCCCGCATCGGTCACGGACCCGAAGGTCAGGCCTGCGCCCAGCGTGTCGGCCAGCGTCAGTACTTCGGTCGTCGCCGAGTTCGCCACCGTCGCGGTCAGCGTGTAGGTCAGCGTGTCGCCAGGTGACACCTCGCTACCCGACGCCGGGTTCGAGGTCTTGCTCACCGTGATCGACGTCGCGACGACCGGGTGTTCGGTCTCGCACGTGGTGCAGATCGGCTCAGGGTCGTTACCACCTGGGGGCGTGCTCGCCACCACGACGTTGCCGACGCTGCCGGTCGCATCCGCATTGACGGTTGCGGTGTAGGTCAGCGTGTAGGTGCCCGGCAAGGTGCCCGCCGGCAGCGTGCAGGTGAGCGTGCCGGTGCAGGCGAACGCACCCGCATCGGTCACCGAACCGAACGTCAGACCCGCCCCGAGCGTATCGCTCAGCGTCAGCACTTCAGTGGTGGCCGAGTTCGCGACCGTCGCCGTCAGCGTGTAGGTCAGCGTGTCGCCCGGCGACACCTCACTACCAGAAGCCGGGTTGGAGCTTTTGCTTACCGTGATCGACGTCGCAACGACCGGATGCTCGGTCTCGCAGGTCGTGCACACCGGATCGGGATCGTTGCCGCCAGCCGGGTTACTGGCCACGACGACGTTACCGACGCTGCCCGTCGCATCCGCATTGACGGTCGCGGTGTAGGTCAGCGTGTAAGTACCCGGCAGCGTGCCCGCAGGCAACGTGCAGGCCAGCGCGCCCGTGCAAGCAAACGCACCCGCGTCCGTGACGGCACCAAAGGTCAAACCTGCACCGAGTGTGTCGGCAAGCGTCAGCACTTCGGTCGTCGCCGAGTTCGCGACCGTCGCCGTCAGCGTGTAGGTCAGCGTGTCGCCAGGTGCGACTTCGCTCCCCGAGGCCGGGCTCGAGGTCTTGGTCACCGTGATCGACGTCGCAACGACCGGATGTTCGGTCTCGCAGGTCGTGCACACCGGATCGGGGTCGTTACCGCCCGGCGGCGTGGTCGCCACGACGACGTTACCGACGCTACCCGTTGCCGCGGCGTCCACCGTGGCCGTATAGGTCAGCGTGTAGGTGCCCGGCAGCGTGCCGGCAGGCAGCGTGCAGGTCAGTGCGCCGGTGCAGGCGAATGCACCCGCATCGGCGACGGCACCGAAGGTCAAACCTGCACCGAGTGTGTCGGCGAGCGTCAGCACTTCGGTCGTCGCCGAGTTGGCGATCGTCGCGGTCAGCGTGTAGGTCAGCGTGTCGCCAGGCGACACCTCACTACCAGAAGCCGGGTTGGAGCTCTTGCTCACCGTGATCGACGTGGCGACGACCGGATGCTCGGTCTCGCAGGTCGTGCACACGGGCTCGGGGTCGTTGCCGCCGGGCGGGTTACTGGCTACGACGACGTTACCGACGCTTCCGGTCGCATCCGCGTTGACGGTCGCGGTGTAGGTCAGCGTGTAGACACCCGGCAGCGTGCCGGCAGGCAGCGTGCAGGTCAGTGCACCAGTGCAGGCGAACGCGCCGGCATCGGTGACCGCACCAAAGGTCAGACCTGCGCCCAGCGTATCGGCAAGCGTCAGTACCTCGGTCGTCGCCGAGTTGGCGACCGTCGCGGTCAGCGTGTAGGTCAGCGTGTCACCAGGCGACACCTCACTGCCCGAGGCCGGGTTCGAGGTCTTGGCCACGGTGATCGACGTCGCAACGACCGGATGCTCGGTTTCGCAGGTCGTGCACACCGGATCGGGATCGTTGCCACCGGCCGGGTTACTGGCCACGACGACGTTACCGACGCTGCCCGTCGCGGCGGCGTCCACCGTGGCCGTGTAGGTCAGCGTATAGATGCCCGGCAAGGTACCGGCCGGCAGCGTGCAGGTGAGCGCACCGGTGCAGGCGAACGCGCCCGCATCCGTCACCGACCCAAAGGTCAGGCCTGCGCCCAGCGTGTCGGCAAGCGTCAGCACTTCGGTCGTCGCCGAGTTCGCGACCGTCGCCGTCAGCGTGTAGGTCAACGTGTCGCCAGGCGACACCTCGCTGCCCGATGCGGGGTTCGAGGTCTTGCTCACCGTGATCGACGTCGCGACGACCGGATGTTCGGTCTCGCAGGTGGTGCACACCGGATCAGGATCGTTGCCACCAGCCGGGTTACTGGCCACGACAACGTTGCCCACCGCACCGGTCGCATCCGCATTGACGGTCGCGGTGTAGGTCAGCGAGTACGTGCCCGGCAGCGTGCCCGCCGGCAGCGTGCAGGTCAGCGCACCGGTGCAGGCGAATGCACCCGCATCGGTGACGGACCCGAAGGTCAGGCCTGCGCCCAGCGTATCGGCAAGCGTCAGTACCTCGGTCGTCGCCGAGTTGGCGACCGTCGCGGTCAGCGTGTAGGTCAGCGTGTCGCCGGGCGACACTTCGCTACCTGTCGCCGGATTCGAGGTCTTCGCCACGGTGATCGAGGTCGCAACGACCGGATGCTCGGTCTCGCAGGAGGTGCAGACCGGCTCGGGATCGTTGCCGCCAGCCGGGTTACTGGCTACGACGACGTTACCGACGCTTCCGGTCGCATCCGCATTGACAGTCGCGGTGTAGGTCAGCGTGTAGACACCCGGCAGCGTGCCGGCAGGCAGCGTGCAGGTCAGTGCACCGGTGCAGGCGAACGCGCCGGCATCGGTGACCGACCCAAAGGTTAGGCCCGTGCCGAGCGTATCGCTCAGCGTGAGAACCTCAGTCGTCGCCGAATTGGCGACCGTCGCCGTCAGCGTATAGGTCAGCGTGTCGCCAGGCGACACTTCGCTACCTGTCGCCGGATTCGAGGTCTTCGCCACGGTGATCGAGGTCGCAACGACCGGATGCTCGGTCTCGCAGGAGGTGCAGACCGGCTCGGGATCGTTGCCGCCAGCCGGGTTACTGGCTACGACGACGTTACCGACGCTTCCGGTCGCATCCGCATTGACAGTCGCGGTGTAGGTCAGCGTGTAGACACCCGGCAGCGTGCCGGCAGGCAGCGTGCAGGTCAGTGCACCGGTGCAGGCGAACGCGCCGGCATCGGTGACCGACCCAAAGGTTAGGCCCGTGCCGAGCGTATCGCTCAGCGTGAGAACCTCAGTCGTCGCCGAATTGGCGACCGTCGCCGTCAGCGTATAGGTCAGCGTGTCGCCAGGTGCGACTTCGCTACCCGAGGCGGGGTTGGAGCTCTTGCTCACCGTGATCGACGTCGCAACGACCGGATGCTCGGTCTCGCAGGTCGTGCAGACCGGATCGGGATCGTTGCCGCCAGCCGGGTTGCTGGCTACGACGACGTTGCCGACGCTGCCCGTCGCATCCGCATTGACGGTTGCGGTATAGGTCAGCGTGTAGGTGCCCGGCAAGGTGCCCGCCGGCAGCGTGCAGGTGAGCGTGCCGGTGCAGGCGAACGCACCCGCATCGGTCACCGAACCGAACGTCAGACCCGCCCCGAGCGTATCGCTCAGCGTCAGCACTTCAGTGGTGGCCGAGTTCGCGACCGTCGCCGTCAGCGTGTAGGTCAGCGTGTCGCCAGGCGACACCTCGCTGCCGGACGCCGGGTTGGAGGTCTTGGCCACCGTGATCGAGGTCGCGACAACCGGATGCTCGGTCTCGCAGGTCGTGCAGACCGGATCGGGATCGTTGCCGCCAGCCGGGTTGCTGGCTACGACGACGTTGCCGACGCTGCCCGTCGCATCCGCATTGACGGTTGCGGTGTAGGTCAGCGTGTAGGTGCCCGGCAAAGTGCCCGCAGGCAGCGTGCAGGTCAGCGCACCGGTGCAGACAAACGCACCCGCGTCGGTGACGGCGCCAAAGGTCAGACCCGTGCCGAGCGTGTCGGCCAGCGTCAGCACTTCGGTGGTCGCCGCACTGGCAACCGTTGCGCTCACCGTGTAGGTCAACGTGTCACCAGGCGACACCTGGCTACCCGACGCCGGGTCGGAGGCCTTCGTCACCGTCACGACCGAGGCCAACGGATGTTCGGTGGTGCAGCTCGTGCAAGTCGGCGACGGGGCATCCGGATTGTCCGGATCGCCACCGCCCGTGGCGACCACCGCATTCCCGACCGACGTCTGCGCATCCGCGCCGACGGTGGCGGTGTAGACGACGTTGTAGTCGCCCGGCGCCGTCCCGGCCGGCAGAGTGAAGGTGCGGGCGTTGCCGCTACCGCCCTCGACGAAGTCACCGGCGCTGGTCACCGCGCCGAAGATCAGGCCCGCGCTGAGCGTGTCGTTCAACACGACGTCGGACAGGGTGGCGGCTTCCGCCACACGCACGCTTAACGTGTACGTGATGACCTGCCCTGCGGTCACCGTAGAGCCGGCGACGGGGTCGGCGCTCTTGACGACCTCAACGACCGGACGCGCCACGGTGACCGTCGCGCTCGCGGTGTTGTTGGCGAGATCGATGTCGTTCGTACCCGGAGGCGCGGTGACGGTCGCGACGTTGGTCACGGACGTCGACTGGGCGAACGCCGGAGACGCTCCCGCCAATCCCAGAAGACAGGCCAATACCGTACCGCCCGCGGCCGCTGCGGCCGCCCGGATGTTGTTCAACAGCATCCCGCAATCCCCCGAAAAACCTGCCATGGCCCGAGATCGACGGACCCGCATTTCCTTGAATGACATCCAGCCGCGCGACAACGAGCTCGATCGAGCTCGTCGTTCAGAAAGAAACTTCCCCATCGCGTGAGATGCCACCCGCACGAAAAAGAACCATCGTCGAGCGGGACGGCATCTTATGTGTGCAAAAATCGGACGTCAATCACAGATTTTATATCTCTCTATATGTTAGCGAATGAGAGAAACGGTGAGATAAATAACCCGCATTCAGCACGCGATGACCGACTTGCTGAAACGGGAAAGTCGGCCTATTTACCCAGTTCGTGCGCGCTGCCGACCCAACGCAGTACCAAGTAAAAGAGCGATCTGTGTTCGGCGTTACCGCCACAGGCCCATGTTGAGATCCAGGCGGCATGCGATTCCGCCCTCAACTCAAAACAAGGCGGCGACGCTTCGAGCGCGGCAAATGCGTTTTAGGCCCCGCCGACATCGGAGTCGACCCGTCCCTGGCAGCAGGAAGATGGCAGCTTCGCCTTGTGTACGGCCGATGCGGTAGGGCGCTGCGGCTCGTAGGCCCTCGCGCCCGATGCTGTGATCCCGAGAGACTGCACGCAGAGAAGCACAGCCGCTGCGGGCGGCATCGGGCCGGCGCCGGCGCAGACTCACTGCCGACGCTCTGTCGTTCGAGTGTCTCTTGCAATTCGTGCGCATCGAGGCTGCGCGCGCTCGATCGCATTGGGGATTGCCGAGCCCGCCCCTCGCCCCGGTTCGGACGCCAGGAACGATCCAGTGTCCCGCGGCCGAAAATGCCGACATCGGCTGGCCCACGCCAGGCACGCCCTCGCGTCAGACCGCCAGCGCCACCATCACCAGGTCAACACGTAACCCACGCCGCGGACCGAGCGCAGTGGCAGCGCCACCCCGGTACTGTCCTGGCACTTTCGCCGGAGCCTGTAGACCAACATCTCCAGCCGGTGCGGATCGAACTCGTGCACATCGTCCACGAGTCCGGCGATCAGATCCTCGCGACGGACCGGCTGTCCCGGCGAGCCGGCAAGCCGGCGCATGACTTGTTGTTCGGCGAGCGTGAGTTCGACCGCACGACCATCGGGCAACAGGATGTTCCACCCGCGCTCGTCGAGCCGCCAACCCGCTTCGCTGTCGAGCTCCTCGCCCAGCTCGCTGCTTTGGCCGCCATCGGAGGCCACGATGCGACGCGCGAGATTGCGTAGCGTGGCGATCAACGCGCTGGCCTCGACCGGCTTGGTCAGATACGCATCGACGCCGGCTTCCAGACCACGCAGCCGATCGCCGTTGGACACGTACCCGGTCAGCATCACCAGCCCGATCGTGGGCGCAGCCTCGCGCAGATGGCGGGCGATCGCGAAGCCGTCCTCGTCCGGCAGGCCAACATCGAGCAGCACCAGGTCATAGCGGCCGGCCACCAGATCGCGGTACAGCGCCAGCGCGCCGGGCATGCCGGTCGCCTCGAACCCGGCCGCACGCAGCAGGGGTACCAGAATCTCGTCACGCAGTTCGTCGTCGTCCTCGACCACCGCGACACTGACACGCTCTACCGCCGCCCCGTTCACGCCATGCATCCCATTTTCGAAGCGGGCGCCTCTCCCCGCGGGTCATTCGACAACGATAGCAAACCCCCGCTGAGCGCTAATCCCGACGCCGTCACCCAGCGCGATCACTAGGCGCAGCCGCGCCATACCGGCCGTGTCCGTGACGCGGCACTGCCCCGGAACGCTGGAGCAGCGCCTTTGCCGCGGCCGCCTCTTCGGCCGAGAGCGCATCGTCGACACTGCAGCGATCCGCCACCCGGCTGGCGACCACGCGCCCATCGCGCAGAACCAGTCGCGCGCCCGGCTGCCGGGGCACCCGCTCGCCGGGCAGCAGCGTCCCGGCGAGATTCAACGGGTCGGACGCGCCCACGCAAATCAGTTCACCATCCGCAGGTCGCGCGCGGACCGCGCGCAACAGCCCCACGGCTTCGGGCAGCGCGTACTGCTCGCCCGACAGCCCGGCCACGAAACGGCCGCCGCGGATCTCGCCACGGGCTTCGAGCCGGCGATAGACCCGCACCAGCTCGCGCCACGGCGGCAGCCAGTCGGGTTCACGATCGAGGATCCGCCAGCAGACCACGCCGTAACGCCGCAGCAGCACGCGCGCGATGTGCTCCAGATCGTCGGCGTCGGGGCCGTCTTCGCCGCGCCTGGGCTGGCTCCAGCGCCCGGCATCGGCGATGCCGACCAACGGCCTCCCACGCCGTCGCCCGCCAGTGGCCGGCCGACGCGAGGGTGGCACCAGCAACGCGCGCAGTCCCGCGAAACTGTCGCAGTGCGCACGCCCGGCGGCGACCAGTTCAGACAGCCCGTCCTCCAACTCGGTCTGCAGCAGGCGCGTGTGCGCCTGCAGGTCGTCGAAGAACGACGCGCCATCCCGCGCCAGCACCTCGTCGACCCGACGCGCGCGCGAAGACAACGCCGCCGCCTCACCCGGCGCCGGCGCCAGGCGCATCCAGCGCGGGACATCCGGCCGCGGCAGCAGCGCGATCGGGATCTGGCGCAGGTGGCCGCCGCTCCCTTCGCCGGCACGCGGCCGCAGACGCAGCCATGCCAAACGCCCAGTGCTGCACAGCGCATCGAGCCAACCGGGCGAGAAGTCCGGCACCCGTGCCGGCAACAGATCCGCCTCCCATGCCGCCGCGGGCGCTTCGTAGCCTTCGAGCTGCGCCAGCACGCCGGGTAAGGCCTCGGCACCGCGCACGCGCCCGCTCCGCGACACGCGTTGCCAGTCGCACAGAAAGCGCACGTAGTCAGCCACCGGCACCGGCTCGATCTCGCGACGCAGGCGACCCAGCGTCTCGCGATGGATGCGGGCCAAGAGCCCGCGCTCGCACCACTCGAGCGGCCCGGCGGCGTCGCCGCAGAACCAGCCCTGCATGACGGTGCCCTCGTGCTCGAGGGCGTGCAGCGTCGGCAACACCGCTGACGCGGCCAGGCCGAGCGGTGCGGCCAATGCCTCGGCCGTCACCGGCCCGAGCCCACCCAGACGGGCGCGGACCAGTTCCAGCAGCGCGGCCTCGCGCGTCCACGCCACCGCGTACTCCACCGGCACCGTGACGTCAGGCTGGACCGCGGCGTCAGGATGCAACGCGCGTAGCAGCGGCAGTCGCTCGACCGCAACCCAGACCGCAGCCTCGCCGCCCACGGGCACGCGCGTTGCGCGCGCATCGCCGGCCAGTGCGGCAAGCAGCGCTGGCCAATGCGCGACGGCCGCCGCCTCATCCTCGGCGATGGCACCGAGCATCATCAGCGCATCGTGCATTTCGTCCGGCGTCACCGCGTCCGGCCACGCCTCGTCGCGCACCCGCGCGATCGCCGCGGGGTCGAGCCGCCCGAGGTCGTCCGTCGCGGCCGGATCGCACCAATCGCGCTGCTGCACCGCCTGGGTCCGGCGTTCCTCGAGGGGCGCATCATCGAGAAAGGCATAGGGGCGCGCGTTGATCGCCTCGGCGGCCAGCGGCGACGGCGCGGTCAACTCCCGCGCGAGCACCTCGATCCGGCCCGCCTCGACACCGCGGAGCACGGCCAGCCAGCCGGACGCGTCCATTGCGACCTCCAGGCAGTCGTACAGCGTCTGCGCGACCAGCGGGTGGTCGGGAATCTCGCGCTCGCCGACGATGTTCTCCAGGCACGCGACCTGGTCGGGGAACACTGCCGCGAGCAAGTCCTCGCTCTTCATCCGCTGCAGTTGCGGCGCGACCTTGCGGCCGCCGGTAAAGCGCGGCAGCGCGAGCGCGGTGGTCGCATTCCAGCGCCAGCGCACGCCAAACAACGGCGCGTCGAGCAGGGCCTGCACCAGCACCTCGCGCGCAGTCGCCGCGCGCAGATAGTCCATGACTTCGGCCAGCGGGAAGCTGTGGCTGGTCGAGAGCGACAGCACGATCGCATCCTCAGTCGCTGCCGCCTGCAGTTCGAAATTGAACTTGCGGCAGAAGCGCTTGCGCAGTGCCAGGCCCCATGCGCGGTTGATGCGGCTGCCGAACGGCGCATGCAGCACCAGTTGGGTGCCGCCAGTGGCGTCGAAGAAGCGCTCGAGCACCAGGCACGACTGCGTCGGCAGCGCCCCGAGCGCATCGCGTGCACGGCCCAGATAATTGACCAGTTGCGTGGCTGCCTCGACCGACACGCCCGCCTCGTCCTGCAGCCAGGCGTGGGCACGCAGATGGCCGGATCCCGCGCCCGGTGCATCGAGCAGGGCCTCGACCTGCGCACGCAGCCGCGCCACGCCCGCCGACAACGCGTCCGTACGCCTGGGCGCCTCGCCGATCCAGAACGGGATGTTCGGCGGCAGGCCCTGCGCATCCTCCACGCGCAGCCGCCCCGCCTCCACCCGCAAAATCCGGTAGCTGGCATTGCCCAGCTGGAACACGTCACCGGTCAAGCTCTCGACCGCGAAATCCTCGATGACGGTGCCGATCGACTGCGACTCGGGTTCGAGCAGCACCGTGTAGTCGCCGGTGTCGGGAATCGTGCCGCCGGACATCGTCGCGACCATGCGTGCCCCCTTGCGCCCCCGCAGCCGGCGATGCACCGCGTCGCGATGGACGTGGCCGGCGCGCGGCCCGTGGCGGCCAACGAAGCCCTCGGCCAGCATGCGCACGACCGCATCGAAGTCCACGCGCGCCAGGTCCCGATACGGCCACGCCCGACGCACCAGCGCGAACAGCGCGTCCTCGTCCCAATCCTGCATCGCGGTTTCGGCGACGATCTGCTGCGCCAGCACGTCGAGCGGCGCCGGCGGGATACGCACTGCGTCGAGTTCGCCGCGGCGCACGCAGTCGAGCAAGGCCGCGCACTCGACCAGTTCGTCGCGCGTGGTCGCCAGCAGCCGCGCCTTCGGCACACCGCCGACCTGATGCCGTGAGCGGCCCGCACGCTGCAGGAACGCAGCAATCGAGCGCGGCGAGCCGATCTGGCACACCAGGTCGACATCGCCGATATCGATGCCCAGCTCCAGCGACGCGGTGGCTACCAGCACCGTCAATTCGCCATGCTTGAGCCGCTGCTCGGCGTCGAGCCTGGCTTCGCGCGCCAGGCTGCCGTGGTGCGCGGCCACACGCTCGCGGCCCAGCAGCTCACCCAGGTGACGCGCCGCCCGCTCGGCCATGCGCCGCGTATTGACGAACACCAGCGTGGTCCGGTGCGCCTGCGTCAGTTCTGCGATGCGCTGATAGAGCTGCATCGCCTGGTCGTTCGACAGCACCGCCGACAGTGGCGTGGGCGGTAGTTCGAGCGCCAGGTCGCGCGAGCGGTCCAGCCCGACCTCGACGATGGTGCAGCCGTTGTTGTCCCTCGTCGCTGTGCCGGCAGCGCCCTCGCCCTCCCCCGCATGCGGGGACGAGTTAGGCTGGGCCTGCGCAGTTGCTGCGATGTCCCCACCGCGCTCACCGACCAGGAACCGGGCCACCGTGCCGATCGGCGTCTGCGTCGCCGACAACCCGACCCGCTGCAGCCGCCGGCCGCACAGCGCCTGCAGCCGTTCCAGCGTCAAGGTCAGATGGCTGCCGCGCTTGTCGCCGGCCACCGCATGGATCTCGTCGACGATCACGCTGCGCACGTCCCCGAGCATCGCCCGCCCCGACACCGAGCCCAGCAACACGTACAGCGACTCGGGTGTGGTCACCAGGATGTGCGGCGGCCGCCGGCGCATCCGCGCACGCTCGGCCTGCGGCGTATCGCCGGTGCGTACCGCCGTGCGGATCCCGACGTCCGGCAGCCCCATCGCCGTCAGCGCCGCAGCGATGCCGGCCAGCGGCGCCTCCAGGTTGATGCGCACGTCGTTCGACAGCGCCTTGAGCGGCGACACATAGACCACCCGCGTCGTGTCCGGCAGCGTCCCGCCGGCCTCGAGGCCCTCGCGTACCAGCCCGTCGATCGCGACCAGGAATGCCGTCAGCGTCTTGCCCGACCCCGTCGGCGCCGACACCAGCACATCGTGCCCGGCCGCGATCGCCGGCCACGCCGCGACCTGCGCCGGCGTCGGCACCGCGAACGTGTCGCCGAACCACTGCGCGACGGCGGGATGGAGGGTGTCGAGGGGCATGGACGAAGGCGTCGCCAGTCAGCGCGAGCTGCACCCGCGAGAGTGCTACGGATATGCGACCGCCGGATGCAGGCTTCAACAGCGCTGCGCGCCGCGTTCAGCGGCTACCACACGCCTGCACGATGCAGCGCCCAAAGCCTGCTTGATCCGCGCCGCGCACCACGCTTCCGATTGCGTTGCTGAGGCGCACGCTACGCATCGTCCATTCCAGGCAGCGCCTTCAGGATCGACTCACAGGATTGCGCAAGCGCGGATCGCCGGCGCACATCCGGCCGCCTGCGGTGTTGGCGCTCCCGTCGATGGAATGGTGGGTCGTGATGGATTCGAACCATCGACCAGCGGATTAAAAGTCCGATGCTCTACCGACTGAGCTAACGACCCATCGACGGGCGGCATGCGCCCGGTCAGCGCATCCTGGCCACCAGTGAGGCGGAGGACGCCTGCCGCCCTTGGGCGGCACCGGCACAGGCCGGAGGCGCATTGTACCGGACAGGGGCCGCCGTCTGCAGCGGCGCGCGGCCAGTCACGCCGTTAGGCCTGCGGGCCCCCGACGAGCGCGCGCCCCTGCTCGGTCAAGTCGATGTCCCCGTCCTCGGCCAAGACGGCATAGCCGGCACGCACGGCCCAGTCGGTCTCGGCCTCGGTGATCGGCGTGGTGGCGTCGATATCGCGCAGGATCCGCAACTGGTCGTCGGTCAGGGGCATCGGTGGTGTCCGCGTGTGGAGTCCACGCCCACGGTACGCACGCGCCGTGACAGGCACGTCGCGGCGCCGCCTGGAGCGCGCGATCGCGCAGGTGTGCACCCGATATCACGCAGGGCGAGCGCGACACACGCGTATATGGGCGATGTCCGCATGCGATCGGCGGGCAATAGGCGCCACCGACCGGCCAGCCGGCGCCCGCGAACGATGCCGGCTCAGCCGGCGATGGTCGGCACGTAGTGCGTCGGATCGGGCGCGCCCGCGGAGGCGAAGCCATCGGCGCGCAGCCGGCAGGCGTCGCAATGGCCGCAGGCGTGGCCCTGTGCATCGGCGCGGTAGCACGAGACGGTCAGCCCGAAGTCCACGCCCAGGCGCAGGCCTTCGCGGACGATGTCCGCCTTGCTCATGTGCTGCAGCGGCGCGTGAACGCGGATGCCGGCCCCCTCGACGCCTGCCTTGGTCGCCAGGTTGGCCAGCCGTTCGAACGCGGCGACGAACTCCGGCCGGCAGTCCGGGTAGCCCGAGTAGTCGACCGCGTTGACGCCGCAGAACAGGTCGGCCGCGCCGATCACTTCTGCCCAGCCCAGCGCCAGCGACAGCATGATCGTGTTGCGGGCCGGCACGTAGGTGACCGGGATGCCCACGCTGCCGGCCTCGGGAACTTCGATGTCGTCGGTCAGCGCCGAGCCGCCAAACGCGCGCAGGTCGACGTCGACGGTCTTATGGGCCACCGCGCCCAGCGCAGTCGCCACGCGCGCGGCCGCGTCGAGCTCGGAGGTGTGACGTTGTCCGTAACGCACGCTCAGCGCGTGGACCGCGAAGCCCTGCTCGCGGGCGATGGCGACGACGGCGGCGGAATCCATGCCTCCGGACAACAGGACAACGGCGTTCTTCATGGGGGAGCAAACGAGGGGAATCGAGGAATCGAGAAGCCTAGCAGCCACAGCGCCACGCGCCGGGTCCTCGCACGGAACGCAGTCGCCCGCGCGTCACCGCCGGCCGTGGAACCGCGTCGCGTATCGCGCGATCATCGCCCCGGCTCGTCGTTCCACAGCAGCTTGTGCAACTGCATCTGGAACTTGACCGGCAGGCGATCGGCCACGATCCAGTCGGCGAGGTCGCGCGCGGAGATTTCGCCCTTGCTTGGGGAAAACAGCACATCGCAGCGCTGGTGCAGGCCGCGTTCGAGGACGAGATCGCGGGCCCATTCGTAGTCGGTGCGCGAGCAGATCACGCACTTGATCTGGTCGTGCGCGGTCAGCAACGCCAGGTTGTCCCACAGGTTGCGGTGGGCCTCGCCGGAGCCCGGCGTCTTGATGTCGACAACGCGGCTTACGCGCGGGTCGACGTCGGACACATCGAGCGCGCCCGAAGTTTCGAGCGAGACCTGGTAGCCGGCATCGCACAGGCGCTTGAGCAGGCCGATGCAACGCTTCTGCGCCAGCGGCTCGCCGCCGGTCACGCAGACATGGCGCACGCCCTGGCGGGCGACCTCGTCGAGGATCGCGTCGATCGTCCACCACTGACCACCGTGGAAGGCGTAGGCGGTGTCGCAATAGCCGCAGCGCAGCGGGCAGCCGGTCAGGCGCACGAACACCGTGGGCCAGCCTGCGTCGCGGGCCTCGCCCTGCAGCGACAGGAAGATCTCGGTGAGCTTGAGCCGGTCGGCCGCGGATGCGGCGACCGCATCGGGCGCGACGGCGGTCATGGGATCAGCGCAAGCGCGAGAGCTGGATCGCGCGCAGCCGGTCGGCTGCCGTGCGGGCGGCATCGCTGCCCGGATACTGCTTGCCGACCTCGGCCAACGTCGCTTCGGCCGCTTCGAGGTTCTTCAGGCCGTACTGCGACAGACCGACCTTGAGCAGGGCGCCGGGCGCCTTGTCGCTGGTCGGATAGCGCTGCAGCAGCGCGCGGAACTGTTCCTCGGCCAAGGCGTAGTTCTGGGTCACGTAGTAGCTCTCGCCCAGCCAGTACAGCGCATTGGGCGCGTAGCTGCCCTGCGGGTGCTGGGCCAGGAAGGCCTGGAACAACGTCGCCGATTCGGCGTAGTCGCCATTGCGCAGCGCGGCGAACGCCTGCTCGTAGGCACCACGCTCATCGGCCGGTGCCTGCGCCGTCGCCGGCGGCGCGTCCGACGGCTGCGTGCCGGCGCCGTCCTGGGATGGGGTCGGCGCGGCACCGACGGCCCCACGCCCGAGTTCGGGCAGTTCCATGCCACCGGCACCGCCGGCACCGCCTCCGGCGCCTTCGAGCCGGTTGAGCCGGCCGTCGATGTCCAGGTACTGGCTGCGGTTGCTGTTCTTGAGCTGTTCGTTCTGCTGCTGCAGCTCCTCGACCTGCGAGCGCAGGGCGACCAGTTCCTGCCGCAGCTGGTTGACCTGGTTGAGCAGGTCCATGTTCGCGCTGGTGTCTCCCGAGCGGGCTTCCAGCGCGGCAACGCGGTCGGCCAGGCTCGCGCGCTGCGCGGACGCGGGCGCGGCGACCACGAGGGTCGCCGCGAACGCAACTGGGAGCACCAGCCAGTGACGCATCGAGCGCATCAGCGGGCGGTGTAGATGATCTCGACGCGACGATTGCGGGCCCAGCAATCCTCGTTCGACTCGGTGCACACCGGACGCTCTTCGCCGTAGCTCACGACGGCCAGCTGGGCAGCCGAGCCACCGTTGGCCTGCAGTGCCGAGGACACACCATTGCCACGGCGCTCGCCCAGGCCCTGGTTGTACTCGCGGCTACCGCGCTCGTCGGCGTGGCCTTCAAGCGAGATGCGCGCCGAGCTGCGGTCGCGCAAGTACTTGGCGTGGCAGCTGACGATGGCCTGGAACTCCGGACGCAGCGAGTCCTGATCCAGATCGAAGTACACCACGCGCTGGCGCAGGCAGGCGTCGCTGTCCAGGTCGGCCGGCGTGTAGGCACCCGCGGTCGACGGGGTCGGCGCGACCGTGCCGGTGGACGGACCGGTCGCGACCGGCGCTTCTTCCTTCACCTTCTTGGAACACGCGACGGCGGCGGTGCAGAGCAGCGCTGCCAGCATCACACGGGTGGTCGTCTTCATCTCGTCGATCCTTGGTTATGTCGAATCAGGGCAGTGAGTATTGTTGTGAAGGACGTGCAGGCAGCGTCAGCGCTGTTCCCGGAACGGACCCCATGCCGGTTCGCGCACATCACCATCGGCGAGGACGAGGCGCTGGCGTACCCGGCCATCCGAAGAGACCGCATACAGCACACCCCTACGTCCCTCGCGCGCCGCGTACAGGACCATGCCGGCGTTCGGAGCGAAACTCGGCGATTCGTCGAGCGATCCGGGCGACAGCGTGGACCAGCGGGGCGACCCCAGGCTGCGATCCAGCAGTGCAATACGGTACACGTTGCCCGACCCTTGCGCCACGACGATTTTCTTGCCATCGAAGGAGACCGACGGGTCGGCGTTGTAGCTGCCCTCGAACGTCACCCGGGTGGCGTTGCCGCCGCTCGCCGGCGCTTGGTAGACCTGCGGCCGCCCGCCCCGGTCGGAGATGAAGTACAGGCTGGCGCCATCGGGCGCCCAGACCGGCGAGGTGTCGATCGCGAAGTGATTGGTCACCTGGGTCAGCGCCTTGCTGCCCAGGTCCATGACGTAGATCTCGGGATTGCCGCTGCGCGAGAGCGACAGCGCCAGGCGACGGCCGTCGGGGGAGAACGCCGGGGCGCCGTTGATGCCACGGAAGCTGGAGACCAGTTCGCGGCCGCCGGTGGAGATGTCCTGGATGTAGATCGCCGAGTTGCCACGTTCGAAGCTCACGTAGGCGATGCGGCGGCCGTCCGGGCTCCATGCCGGCGAGAGCAGCGGCTCGTTGGAGCGCACCACAGTCTGCGGGTTGTGGCCGTCGGAATCGGCGACGACCAGCGCATAGCGGGCGTTCTGCCCCAGCCCGGTCTGAGTCACGTAGGCGATCCGGGTCCAGAACGCACCGCGCACGCCGGTGATCTTCTCGTAGATCGCGTCGGCCATCTGGTGGGCGACGTCGCGCATCGCATTGGCGCGTGCGGTCATCGCCAGGCCGAGCATGCGCTCCTGCTTGGCGACGTCGAACAGCTCGTACTCGACGCGGTAGCCACCGCCGCCGGCGTCGACGACCCGGCCCACGACCAGGAAGTCCTGGCGCAGCGCGCGCCACGTCGGGTACTGGACCTCGCTGCCACGGGTCGGGCGCTCGACGATGTCGCGGTCGGGCAGCGTGCGGAACTGACCGGAGCGGTCGAGGTCGGCGCGGATCACCGCGGCCACGTCGGTATCGGGCGCGGTGCCGCTGCCCTGGTAGGGCATCGGGACGACCGCGATCGGCATCGCCTGCGCGCTGCCGCCGGTGATATCGATCTCCAGCCCCTGCTGTTGCGCGCTGGCCATCATCGGCAGTGCGAGCGCGAACAGGGCGATCAGACAACGGATCAGGATGGGTTTCATCGGCCTACCGGACATGAGAATGGGAAAAGAGACCCGCGCAGCTTGGCCGCTGCGCGGCGCAACAGGATGAATCCGGGCGCAATCATGGCGCGCCGCTGGTGAAGGTGATGACGAGTTGACGCTCGAACACCCGCTCGAAGCCCGAATACGGCAGCGGGGAGGCCCGGTACACCGCCTCGAGCAGGGATTGCCGGGCCTTGGCGTCGAACCCGCACTCGCGTACCGGCTCGACCGACACGACATCGCCACCAGGCAGTTGCCGGACCAGCACCCGGCACCGCACGTCCCCAACGATGTCCGGCTTGCGCCACTGGCTCTGCACGGCCTGATGCAAGGCCATCCGATACCGGGCCTCGAGCCCGTCGTCGGCGCGGCCAGCCACGGGTGTGGTCAGGCCGCACACCGCCAGCACGCTCACTGCGAACGCCGCCCTGGCAGTCGAGACCGGACTTGGCATCGTCAATCCTGCGCGGTGAAGTTGAAGTTGAGCCTGCGGTTGAAGACCGATTCGAAGCCGGCGTAAGGCAGCGGCTCGGCGGCGCGCACCGCGGCCTCGACCGAGCGCCGGCCCTGAGCGTCGTACGGGCACGACGGGTCGAACTCGACGCTGATCACCTCGCCGCCCGGCAACTGGGTGATGTACAGGCGGCAGCGTTGACCCAACTGCACGTTGTCGGGCCGACGCCAGTTGCGGCGCACCGCTTCCTGGATCGCCGCCGCGTACTTGGCGGCCAGGCCGCTGTCGCCATCGGGACGGCCGGGCGGCGGACTCGCCGCCGACGCCGCTGCGGACGCCGCGGCGCGCTCGGCCGCCTGGCGCGCCTCGCGGTCGGCGATCTGCTTGAGCCGCTGCTCGGCCAGGCGCGCTTCGCGCTGGGCCTTCTCGCGTTCGGCGCGCAGCTTCTCCAGTTCCTGGCGGGCAAGCCGGCGTTTCTCCTCGGCCTCCTGCTGCTTCTGCTGCTCGGCCAGCTCGATCTGCGCCTGCCGGCGCTTTTCCTCCTGCTCCCGCTCGCGCGCCTCGGCAGCCTGCGCCTCACGACGCACGGCATCCTGGGAGACGGTGTCGGGCTTGGGCACGACCTCCTGGGGCGTCGGCTGGCGACGCTCGACCGCATCCTCGGGACGCGGCTCGGGCAGCGGCTGCGGCGGCGCGGCAACCGGCTCGGGTTCCGGCTCGGGCAGGGGCTCGACGACGGGCTCGGGCGTGGGCGCTGGCACCGGCTCCGGTGCAGGTTCGGGCACGGGCTCGGCGACCGGCTCGGGGCGGCTGGCAAGCGCGCGTCGGTCGGCCGCGCTCAACGCATTGGGGTCGATGACGTCCGCCGAAACCGGAGAACCGGCGGCTGAGGTCGGGCGCGACGACGCGCTCCACAGTGCGCCGAGCAGGATCAGCCCGAACAGCAGCACGTGGACCAGGATCGCCAGCCCGACTGCGATCGCGTCGTCGGTGCGCGATTCACGCATTCAGTTCGCGCCCTCCTGCGGGCGGCTGATCAGACTGACCTTGGAGATGCCGGCCTCGTTGATGAGGTCGATGGCATTCATGATGCGCTGGTAGCTGGCGGCGCCATCGCCGTTGACCAGGATCGTGGCCTCCGGGTTCTGCGTGTGGATACCGCGCAAGCGTGCGACCAGGTCCTCGCGCGTGACCGAGGTGTTCTGCTGCTCGACCATCAGCGCCAGCTGGCCGTCGGGATAGACGCTGACGACCACTGGGTCCTTCGGCGTACCGAGCGACTTGGCGCGCGAATCGGGCAGGTTGATGTCGGTGCCCAGGTTCATCAGCGGCGTGGTGACCATGAAGATGATCAGCAGCACCAGCATCACGTCGATGTAGGGCACGACGTTGATTTCGTTCTTGAGCTTGCGCCGCTTGGCACGGCGAAGGGAGATCGACGACATGGCGGGGTCCGGGTTCGTGGACGGTCCAGCGACCGCCCGGCGCGGCTGGGGTCAGTCGGCGCCGGTCTGACGTTCGAGGATCGAGGAGAACTCGTCGGAGAAGGCCTCATAGCGCGTGGCGATGCGCTCGACCTTGGTCGCGAAGCGGTTGTAGGCCCACACCGCCGGGATCGCCGCGAACAGGCCCATCGCGGTCGCGATCAGCGCCTCGGAGATGCCCGGCGCGACGGTGGCGATGGTGGCCTCCTTGACGCTGGCCAAGCCGTGGAACGAGATCATGATCCCCCACACCGTGCCCAGCAGACCGACGTACGGCGCGATCGAGCCGACGTTGGCGAGGAACTCGAGATTGCGTTCCAGGCCGTCGAGCTCGCGGGCACCGGCCACACGCATGCCGCGCTGCGCCCCCTCGAGCTGGGTGCGGCTGTCGATGCCGCGACGCTGGCGCTGGCGCGAGTACTCGCGGTAGCCGGCCTCGAAGATCGCCTCCAGCCCCTCGATCTCACGGCTGCGCTCGGTCGCCGAACTGTAGAGCTTGCCGATCTCGGCGCCCGACCAGAAACGCTCCTCGAAGCGGTCGGCCTCTTTTTCTGCGCGGTCGAGCATGCGCTTCTTGCGGAAGATGATGACCCACGAGGAGATCGACGCCAGTAACAGCAGCAGCATCACCAACTGCACCGGTATCGAGGCGTGCAGGATCAGGTCGAGGATGCTCAGATCGTTGGGCAGCGGCGCAGTCGCGGCAGCGGCCGCACCGGTGTTCGCCAGCTCGGTGGCGCCGGCGGTGGCCTCCTCGGGCAGGGCCTGCACCTGGGCGGCGGACTGCAACAGTACGGGCATTGGGCTCATCCAGGATTACTCCGCTGACGTTTCGAGTGACTTGAGCTGGGTATACAGCGCTTCGGGCAACGCACGCGGACGGAAATCCGCCGCCGACAGCGCGGCCACGCGTACCTCGGCATCGACCAGCAGCACGCCCTCGCGACAGATCCGCTGGACGAACACCGCGCTCGCGCGTCGACACTGACGCAGCACCACTTCGACCTCCAGCGCATCGTCCAGGCGCGCAGGACTGCGGAAATCGATCCGCATCGCGCGCACCGCGAACATCGTGCCGTGGTCATCCTGCAACGAGGTCTGACCATGACCGTGGGCACGTAACCACTCGCTGCGTGCGCGCTCCATGAAGGCGACGTACTGCGCGTGATAGACGACCCCGCCAGCGTCGGTATCTTCCCAGTAGACGCGTGTCGGCCAACTGAATACCGGTGAACCGGCACCGGAGGTGGGAGATCGGGAAGTCATGGGGTGTGGCTCACGGTCGGTGGTGTCGAGCGGATCGTGGGGCCATCAGAACAATACCCCTGAGTCTCCATTTCCCAGTTCGGGCGCCTTCGGGCGCAGCCCCAGGTGCAGGTAGGCCTTGCGCGTGGCCATGCGACCGCGCGCGGTGCGCACCAGAAAGCCCTGCTGGATCAGATACGGTTCGATCACGTCCTCGAGCGTGCCGCGTTCTTCGCTGAGCGCGGCGGCCATCGACTCGACGCCGACCGGGCCGCCATCGAAGTTCTCGATGATCAGCTGCAGCAGGCGCCGGTCGAGCTCGTCGAACCCCTCCGGGTCGACCTTGAGCATCTGCATCGCGGCGTGCGCGACGGCGTGGTCGATGCGGCCGCCGGCGCGGACCTGGGCATAGTCGCGCACCCGCCGCAGCAGACGGTTGGCGATGCGCGGGGTGCCGCGCGCGCGCCGCGCGATCTCCGCCGCACCTTCCGGTTCGCACGCCATCCCCAGGATCTGTGCCGAGCGCCGGACGATGCGGGTCAGCTCCTCGGTGCTGTAGAACTCGAGGCGCTGGACGATGCCGAAGCGATCGCGCAACGGTGCGGTCAGCAGACCGGCGCGGGTCGTCGCGCCAATCAGCGTGAACGGCGGCAGGTCGATCTTGATCGAGCGCGCGGCCGGGCCCTCGCCGATCATGATGTCGAGCTGGAAGTCCTCCATCGCCGGGTACAGGACTTCCTCCACGACCGGCGACAGGCGATGGATCTCGTCGATGAAGAGCACATCGTGCGGCTGCAGGTTGGTCAGCAGCGCAGCCAGGTCGCCGGCCTTCTCGATCACCGGGCCCGAAGTCACGCGCAGCGCCACGCCCAGTTCGTTGGCGATCACATGACTGAGCGTGGTCTTGCCCAGGCCAGGCGGCCCGAACACCAGCACGTGGTCCAGCGCCTCGCGGCGCTGCCGGGCGGCCTCGATGTAGATCGACAACTGCTCGCGGACCGGCTGCTGGCCGAGGTAGTCGTCCAGCCGCTGCGGCCGGATGCTCGCCTCGACGGCGTCGTCCTCGTGGGTGGCGTCGGCGGCGATGATGCGGTCCTGGGTCATCCCGGCATGATCGCACGCCACCCCCCGAACCAGAACCGGGGTCAGCGGCGCATGGCCTCGGCGGCCAGTGCGAAGCTGTGACGGCGGGCGTCGTGATCGAAGATGTTGGCGGTGAGCATCAGCTCGTCCGGGCGGTGCCGGGCAACGAAGTCGGCGATACCCTCGCGCACATCGGTCGGGTCGCCGACCACCGAGCACGCCAGGGCCTGGGCGACCATGGCCTTCTCCGCCGGATTCCAGATCGCGTCGATGTCGTCGATCGGCGGCGGGATCAACCCCGGCATCCCGCGGCGCAGGCGCACGAAACTCTGTTGCTGGGTGGTGAACAGCCGCTGCGCCTCGGCGCGGGTGTCGGCCGCGACGACGTTGAGTGCGAGCATCGCATGCGGCTGCTGCAGCCGCTGGGATGGGCGGAAGTCCCGGTGATAGAGCGCAAGCGCCTCGGTCATCGCGGCCGGTGCGAAGTGCGAGGCGAATGCATAGGGCAGGCCCAGCGAGGCGGCCAGCTGCGCGCCGAACAGGCTCGAGCCGAGGATCCAGACCGGCACATCCAGTCCGGCACCGGGGACGGCCTGCACGGGCTGACCCGGCCTGGCCGGCTCAAAGTAGCGCAGCAGTTCCATGACGTCGGACGGGAAGGCGTCCGCGCCCGCGTAGTAGCGGCGCAGGGCCTGGGTGGTCGCCTGGTCGGTGCCGGGGGCGCGGCCCAAGCCGAGGTCGATACGTCCGGGATACAGCGATGCGAGCGTGCCGAACTGCTCGGCGACCTGCAGCGGCGCGTGGTTGGGCAGCATCACGCCGCCGGCGCCGACCCGGATCGTCGAGGTGCCGCCGGCGATGTGGCCGATCAGCACGGCCGTCGCGGCGCTCGCGATGCCGGGCATGTTGTGATGCTCGGCCAGCCAGTAGCGGCGGTAGCCCAGGGCCTCGGCGTGGCGGGCGAGGTCGAGCGAGCGGGCGAACGAGTCGGCGGGCGTCGAGCCTTCGGTGACGGGCGCGAGGTCGAGGACAGAGTACGGAATCATCGGGGGGCCTGGAGGGGGCATGCTCAGGGACATGGGGCCCGAGCCGTCGAACTCCATGGCCGGCGGGTGGAACGCTGCCTTGCGGTTGCCGTAACGGCGTGCTGGACGCCGCGCTTTCGTCCGAGCCGCATCGCAGGTCTTCTCGGGCGCCGATGGACGCGTCGATCGACGCCGTGGCGGTCGGATACGCCTCGCGCTTACTTCGTGCTCCGAGCGGTCAGCCGTCCATCACCACGCGGTTGCGGCCGCCGGCCTTGGCCAGGTAAAGCCGGCGATCGGCTTCGGCCAGCAGCCGGTGCAGGTCATCGCCGACGGACGCGGCGCACACGCCGATGCTGACGGTCATCCGCAGATCGCCGCCGCGCACCGGCACCCGCAGGTTCTCGACGCAGCCGCGCAGGCGCTCGAAGTACGCGGCCAGCGCCTCGGTATCGAGCCCGGGCACCAGCAGGCAGAACTCCTCGCCGCCAAAGCGCGCGATCAGGTCCTGCGGGCGAGCATGCGCCGACAGGGCGTTCGCCAGCGCTCGCAGCGCATGGTCGCCGGTCTCGTGCCCCCAGCTGTCGTTGATGTGCTTGAAGTGGTCGACATCGAGGATCGCCATCGCCACCGATGTCCCGCCGTCCTGCAGGGCGGGCAGCTGCTGCTCGGTGCGCTCGAGAAAGCAGCGCCGGTTGGGCAGGCCGGTCAGGAAATCGCGCGTCGCCAAGTCCTGCAGGCTGCCGATGAGCTCGAGCTGATCGACGTTCTGCGAGACACGGCAGAAGAACTCCTCGCGCGAATAGGGCTTGCGCAGGAAATCGTTGGCGCCGTTCTTGAGGAAACGGGCGACCAGGTCGGCATCCTCGCAGCCCGACACGCCGATCACCGCGACCCGATCGCGGGCGCGCAGCGCGCGCAGGCGCCGCGTCACTTCCACGCCCTGCATGCCCGGCATCTCCTCGTCGATCAAGGCCAGGCGGATCGTCGGGTCGGCTTCGAGCGCACGCAGCGCGGCATCGCCCTCGGCGGCCTGCACCACCCGATAGCCGAACATCTCCAGCAACCAGGCGGTGCGCTCGCGCGCCGAGGCCGAATCGTCGACCACCAGTGCCGAGATCCGCCGATTGCGCTCGAGCCGCTGCACCAGCCAGACGATGTAATCCAGACTGCCGGGCGTGCTCTTGAGCACGAAGTCGATCACCTGCCGGCGCAGCAACCGGTCGCGCAGTT
The DNA here is from genome assembly GCF_039673825.1 of Luteimonas sp. TWI662. Classification (NCBI taxonomy): domain Bacteria; kingdom Pseudomonadati; phylum Pseudomonadota; class Gammaproteobacteria; order Lysobacterales; family Lysobacteraceae; genus Luteimonas; species Luteimonas sp. TWI662. The sequence continues at coordinate 95,038 of NZ_JBDJMI010000003.1, forward strand.
CGCGGTCGTAGACACCGCTGACGACGACCGTGGCCAGGCCACGGGCCAGGAAGAAATCGACCACCGAGTCGCGATCGCCGTCGGCCAGCACCAACCCGGTCAACACCAGGAACCAGTCGTTGTGGGCGTCGAGCGCCCGCTCGGCCTCGGCCAGCGATCCGGCCACGGTCACCGGCAGTTCGAGCCGGCTCTCGATGGTGCCGGCGACGGCCTGGGTGTAGGCACGCGAGTTCTCCACCAGCAGCACGCGCTGCGGCAGGGGCGAGGTCGGGATCCTGGGCAGGAGCGCGTGCATGCGGTTCGGCGTCCGACGGTACTCGCCGACGTTATCGGCCGACGGCGGGCGCGCTTGAACGCGACACTGCGTCGCACCCGCCCGGCGGGTGCGTGCTGTCCGGCTAGATATGCACCTGCGATCCGAGCTCGACGAGGCGGTTGCCGGGGATGCGGAAGAAGCCCGTGGCCGGCGCCGCGTTGCGATGCATCAGCGCGAACAGCTTGTCGCGCCAGACCGGCATGCCCCGCCGCGGCGTCGCCACCACGGTCTCGCGGCTGGTGAAGTAGGTGGTGTCCATCGGGTCGATCACGATGCCGCCCTCCACGTCCCCACAGCGCATCAGCGCCATCGGCACGTCCGGCGTCTCCATGAAGCCGAAGCGCAGGGTGATGCGATGGAAATCGTCGCCGACCGGATCGATCCGCAATCGGCGCGCAGGCGCCGCATACGGCACGGCGAGCGTTTCGACGGTCAGGAACACGTTGCGCTCGTGCAGCACCTTGTTGTGCTTGAGGTTGTGCATCAGCGCCTGCGGCACGACGCCGCGGTCGGCGGTCAGGAACACCGCGGTGCCCGGCACCCGGACCGGCGGGGCGAGCATCAGGCCCGGCAGGAAGGTATCCAGGCGAATGCCCTCCTTCTGGATCTCGTCGCGCAGCAGCTGACGGCCGCGCCGCCAGGTCCTGAGCAGGGTGAACAGCGTGATGCCCAGCACCAGCGGAAACCAGGCGCCCTGCAGCACCTTGGCACCGTTGGCGATGACGAAGGCGACATCGATCAGGATGAACACCGCGCACGAGGGCAGCACCCAGCGCCGCCAGCGCGGCCACAGTGCCCGCGCGACCACGATCAGCAGCAACGTATCGATGAGCATCGTCAGCGAGACCGAGATGCCGTAGGCCGCCGCCAGCGCCGAGGAGGTCTGGAACGTGAGCACCAGCGCGATCACCACCACCGCCATCGCCCAGTTCACCCCGGGGATGTAGATCTGGCCGATAGTGTCGCTGGAGGTGTGGCGCACATGCATGCGCGGGATGTAGCCCAACTGCATCGCCTGCCGAGCGACCGAGAAGCCGCCGGTGATCACCGCCTGCGACGCGATCACCGTCGCCGCGGTGGCCAGCACGATCATCGGCCAGCGCGCCCACTCGGGCACGCCGACGTAGAACGGGTTGCGGATCGCTGCCGGGTCCTCGAGCACCAGCGCGCCCTGCCCCAGGTAATTGAGCATCAGCGCCGGCAGCACGAAGAAGTACCAGGCATAGCGGATCGGGCGCGCACCGAAGTGGCCCATATCGGTATAGATCGCCTCGCCGCCCGTCACCGCAAGCACCACCGCGCCGAGAATGAACACCCCGCCCCAACTGTGCTCGACGAAGAACCGCCCCGCCCACCACGGATTGAGCGCATGCAGCACCTCGGGCGCGTGCAGGATGTTGAGCACGCCCAGCATCGCGAGCGAGGCGAACCACAGCACCATGATCGGGCCGAACACCCGCCCCACCTTCGTGGTGCCGAACCGCTGGGTCGCAAACAGGATGCCGAGCACGAGCACGGTGATCGGAATAATCCACGCATGCAGGCCCGGCGCCACGACCTCCAGGCCTTCGACCGCCGACAGCACCGAAATCGCCGGTGTGATGACGCCGTCGCTGAAGAACAGCGACGCGCCGAAGACGCCGAGAATGCCGACCAGATACGCAGACTTCCCGCCCTTGGCCAGGCAGCGCTGGGCCAGCGCCATCAGCGCCATGATGCCGCCCTCGCCGTCGTTGTCGGCGCGCAGAATGATGGTGACGTACTTGTAGGTCACCACGATCGTCAGCGACCAGAAGATCATCGACAGCACGCCGAGCACGGTGTCGTGATCGGCCACCAAACCGTAATGCGACGAGAACGCCTCGCGCAGGGTGTACAGCGGACTGGTGCCGATGTCGCCGAACACGACGCCGATCGCCCCGGCGACCAGCCCCGCCAGGCCGATCTGGCCATGGGTCTGCGGGTGGCCGGGCGGACTGCGCGGATCGGGCGCCGCCTGGCGCGTGGACTGGTTCATGACGTGGGGGCCCCTGACGGGCGGTGGGTCAGCGAAGCGCGGACTGTAGCGCTTTGCGGATGATGATTTCGGCCGCATCGCCATCACGCGCCGCGGCCTTCGCCATCTTCGCCGCCTCGGCCGGTTTGTACCCCAATTGCTGCAGGGCGACGGTCGCCTCCGATAACGGATCGGCAGGCCCGGTGCGCCCGGCCACCGCCCCACCCGCGCCACCCAGGTCGGCGACCCGATCGCGCAGTTCGACCACGATCCGCTCGGCGGTCTTCTTGCCGATCCCCGGAATTCGGGTCAGCGCCGTGACGTCGCCGGCCTGGACCAGTTGCGCGAACGCATCGACGCTGACTCCCGACAGCACAGCGAGCGCGATCTTGGCGCCGATCCCGCTGACCTTCTGCACATCGCGGAACAGCCGGCGTTCGGACTCGTGCAGGAAGCCGTACAGCGAGACGGTGTCCTCCTTGTGCGCGTAGTGCGTGAACAGCGCGACCTCGCGCCCGACCTCGGGCAGGTCGTAGAACGTGCTCATCGGGGCTTCCAACTCATATCCCACCCCGCCCACATCGACGACCAGCCAGGGGGGAGCCTTGTGCACGAGCTTGCCGCGCAGTCTTCCGATCATGGAGCGCCTCCGGCCGCGGGCCGGTCATGAAACATGGGGAGGGGGGCGGACAAGGCCGCGATGTCGCTCATTTCCTGCTCCAGGCCTGACGCGCGTCGAGCCCCAGTCGGCCGGCCGTCGCACGGACGTGGGCATGGGTGATCGCCACCGCCAGCGCATCGGCAGCGTCGGCCTGCAACTTGCCGGTCAGCCCGAGCATCAGGCCGACCATGTGCTGGACCTGGCCCTTCTCGGCGCTGCCGCGACCAACGACCGCGAGCTTGATCTCGCTGGCCGCATACTCGTGGACCGGCAGATCGCGCAGCACCACCGCGCCGATCGCCGCCCCGCGCGCCTGACCGAGCTTGAGCGCCGAGTCGGGATTGCGCGACATGAACACCCGTTCGATCGCCACCTCGTCGGGCCGGTGCAGCTCGACCAGTTCGCCCAGCCCGACCAGCAGGCGGCGCAGCCGTGCCGGGAAATCGCCGGCCGACAGCAGCGACAGCGGCGCGTGATGCACATGCGTGACGCGGCCGGCCGCATCGACGTCGATGATGCCCACCCCCGTGCGCTGCGAGCCGGGATCGATGCCAAGAATGCGGGTCATCGGCGACGGATCACCGGCGCCGTCAGGCGCCGTCCAGCGACGCTTGATCCACGTTCGAGTACACGTCCTGGACGTCGTCGAGGTCCTCGAGCAGGTCGAGCAGCTTGCGGACCTGCTGCGCGGTCTCGGCATCGACCGCGACGTCGTTGTCGGCGCGGAACGTCAGCTCGGCGTGCTCGGGGGCGAGGCCGGCGGCGGCCATCGCCTCGCGCACCGCAGCGAAATCCTCGGGCGCGGTGATCACGTCGATCGCGCCGTCCTCGGGATAGACGACCACATCGTCGGCGCCGGCCTCGATCGCGACCTCGGTGATCCGTTCCTCGTCGGCGCCGGCGTCGTAGCTGAGCACGCCCAGACGCTTGAACATGAAGGCCACCGAGCCATCGGTGCCGAGGTTGCCGCCGCACTTGCCGAAGGCATGGCGCACGTCGGCCACGGTGCGGACCTTGTTGTCGGTCAAGGCGTCGACGATGACCGCCACGCCGCCCGGCGCGTACCCCTCGTAGCGGATCTCCTCGTACTCGACCCCTTCCAGTTCGCCGGTCGCTTTCTTGATCGCGCGCTCGACCACGTCCTTGGACATGTTCTGCGCCATGCCCTTGTCGATGGCGACGCGCAGGCGCGGATTGTTGGCCGGATCGCCGCCGCCGGCACGCGCGGCGACGCCGATCTCGCGGATGATCTTGGTGAAGATCTTGCCGCGCTTGGCGTCGGTCGCGTTCTTGCGGGCCTCGATCGAAGGTCCTCGTCCCATGGTCGTTCTTTTCAGCGTCGAAGGCGCGATTTTAGCGCGCGAAGCGGCCTTCGCGCAGGAACGCAGCGGTCTGGGACACCGCCGGGGAGGAGAACAGCAGGCCGCTGTGGCTGGCGTCGACGACCACGTGGTCGGTCAACCCCGGCGCGCGCGTCTCGGCCACCGCCACGGTGCCGTCGTGTGGGCCATCGAAGCGCGCGAACAACGCCCCCAGCCCGCGCGGGACCCGGCCGGCGACCATCCCGACCGCGACCTGCGGCGGCCACCGGGCGCAGCCGGTGAGCAGGATGTCGGCGCTGCGGCCGAAGTACAGCCGCGAGATCGGCCACCGCGACAGCTCGGCCGCAGCGCCGCTGCCGCACACCGGCGAGCCGAGGCAGACCACGCGCCCGACCGGCAGGTCCGGCGCCTGCGCCAGCGCCTGCAGCGCCACCAGGCCGCCGAGGCTGTGCCCGACCAGATGCGCCGGCCCGCCGCGACGCACCTGCGCGAGCAGGCCATCGACCGCGGCCTGCGGCCCACCGGTGACGCTGGGGTAACCGAAGATCTCCGGCGCGAACCCCGCCGCCGCCAGGCGGCGTGCAAAGCGCCGCATCGTCAGACCGACCATCCAGATGCCGTGCAGCAGCACGACACGTTGAGGCCCGTTGCTCATGCGGCCATGTCCAGCAGACCCGTCGCCTGCCGCCAGGCCCGCGGCGACAGCCCGCTGCGGGCCTTGAACGCCCGCGACAGCGCCGCCTCGCTGCCGTAGCCGACTTCGTCGGCGATCACCTTCAGCGGCCGGCCGCGCCGCAGCGCCCGCTGCGCAAGCGCGATCCGCCAATCCTGCAGGTACTGGCCCGGGGTCTGTCCGAGCGCCTCTCGGAAGCTCTGCGCGAAGGCGCTGCGCGACATCCCCGCAGCCTGTGCCATCGATGCCAGCGTCCAGCCGCGCGCCGGCGCCTGGTGCAGCGCGACCAGTGCGCGCCGTAGCCGCGGGTGCGCCATGCCCGCCAGCAGTCCGCCGCGCAGGCCGCCCGATTCCAACTGCTGGCGCAGCACCTGGACCAGCAGCGCCTCGATCAGCCGATCGAGCAGCACCGTGCGCCCGCAGCGGCCGTCGAAGGCCTCCTCGAACACCAGCGCGAACAGCCCGGCCGAGCCCGGCACCGCGTCGGCGGGCAGCCACAGCACGGCGGGCAAGGCCCGCACCAGCGGATTGTCGGCGCCGCCCTCCAAGCGCAGCCGCGCGGCGAGCACGCGCGCTCCGGGTTCGGTGATGACCTCGTCGGCCAGGATGCGCTGGGGGACGAGCAGGAGGCCGGGGCCGGCCATCGGCTGCGACTGCGCAGCCAAGCGCAACGCACCGGCCGCCACGAGCCACAGCGCGCCGTCGTCGTGGCTGCCAACCTCGCCAGGGCCGGCGTCGACATCGGCGGTGATCCGGAACCGATCCAGCAGCACGGCCAGCCGATCCACCATTGCAGGACTCCAGGCCAAGTTTCCTGGACTTGGCATGCCCAAACGTATCAGCGAACCACGCACAGTGTCGATACCGCAGCGGCATTCCGCCGGCTGCCACCCGGAGACCTTTCGCATGTCCCTCGACACCGTGCTCTACACCGCGACTGCCACCGCCACCGGCGGACGCGAAGGCCGCGCCGCCTCCAACGACGGCGCCCTCGACATCGCCCTGTCCACGCCGCGCGAACTGGGCGGCGCCGGCGGCCCGGGCACCAATCCCGAACAACTGTTCGCCGCCGGCTACGCAGCGTGCTTCCTGGGCGCACTCAAGCTGGTCGCCGGCAAGCAGAAGGTCACGCTGCCTGCCGATACCACGATCACCGGTGAAGTCGGCATCGGCCCGATTCCGGCTGGCTTCGGCATCCAGGCCACGTTGACGATCCGCGCCCCCGGCGTGCCGCGCGAGCAGTTGCAGCCGCTGGTCGAGGCCGCGCATGCGGTCTGCCCCTACTCGAACGCGACCCGCGGCAACATCGATGTGACCCTGGTCGTGGCCTGAGGGCAGCAGCCGGGCGCCATCCCAGGCGCCTGGCTCAGCGCTGCACGGGCCGACGCAGGATGAACTCCAGATCCTGCGTGGCGCCGACCGGAAACAGGTACTCGCCGACCTTGCCGAAACCATAGCGGCCATAGAAGCGCTGCGCGCCGAGGTTCTCCGACCACACGCCGACCCACAGCGTGCGCGGGCCCTCGCGCAGCAGCCAGTCCATCGCGACCTGCATCATGCGGGTGCCGAGCGCGGCCCCCTGCAGGCCACGGACGAGATACAGCCGCTTGAGCTCGCCATCGCCCGGTGCGACCTCGGCGTGCGGCAGGCCGCAGGGGCCGGCGGCGGTATGACCGACGGCCTCGCCGTTACGCTCGAGCAGCCAGACTGCGTAGTCGGGATGGGTCAGCACGATGCGCTGGCGCTCGACGGCGTAGGCCTCGTCGAGGAAGGCCTGCAAATCATGGCGCGGATACAGATGCCCGAAGGTCTCGGTGAACGTCCGCGCAGCGAGGGCGGACAGCCGCGCCGCATCGGCTTCGACACCGCGGCGCAGTACGAAGCCCGGCGGCAGCGGCGGTTCGGCGGTGGGTTCGACAGTCATCGCGCCATTGTCGCAGCAACGCCGCGCCGGCCTCCAGCGGTGGCCGGCGCGATGTTGCGCGCCTTCAGTGCGCGGTGTGGGCCGCCGGCACCGCCCGCACGCCCTGCTGCACGCCGGTCATGTCGGGCAACCGGTGCGCGATGCCCTTGTGGCAGTCGATGCAGGTCGCCTGCCCGGTCGCCAGGTACGTGCGATGGATCTGCGCCGCCCGGCTCGCCTGGCGGGTGAGGTCCATCGAGTCGTAGTCATGACAGTTGCGGCACTCGAGCGAATCGTTGGCCTTCAGCCGCGCCCACTCGTGCTCGGCCAGCGTCAGGCGCATGTCCAGGAACTTCTCGCGCGTATTGATCGTGCCGAAGATCTTGCCCCAGACCTCCTTGGAGGCCTGCATCTTGCGTCCGATCTTGTGGGTCCAGTTGTGCGGCACGTGACAATCGGGACAGGTCGCCCGCACGCCCGAGCGGTTGTTGTAGTGGATGGTGGTCTTGAGCTCCTCGAAGACGTTGTCGCGCATCTCGTGGCAGCCGGTGCAGAACGCTTCGGTGTTGGTGACCTCCAGCGCGGTATTGAAGCCGCCCCAGAAGATCACCCCGGCGATGAACCCACCCAGCGTCAAAAAGCCCAGGCTCAGGTGGACTGCCGGCGAGCGCAGCGTCTTCCAGAACGACCGGACCGTGGCCTGGACCCGCCCGAACGCCTTCATTGCAAGGTCTCCTCGCGCTCGGACCGCAGCACGCTGTCGATATCACGGAAGCCGTTGGCGACCAGCGGCTGCGCGTCGGTCTGCACGACGTGGCACTGCAGGCAGAAGTAGCGCCGCGAGGACACCTGCGCCAGGAACTGGTCGTCGCGATCCATGTAGTGGGTCACGCTGATCTCCGGCGCCTGGAACTGCGCGGCATTGCTGCGCGCGTGGCACAGCATGCAACGGTTGGCGTTCTTGTCGACCTGGTAGCCCTCGATGCTGTGGGGCACGGTCGGCGGCTGCATCGGGTAGGCGCGGCCGCGGCGACGATCGAAGTTCTCGACCCGCGCCATCGGCAGCGGCGTGATCTCAGCGGTAATCGGCACGTTGCGTCGCAACGGATCGATGTCCTGGACCGGATTGCCGCGCGCGCCGACCTCGGGCGCCGGCGGCACGATCTCGGGCTTGGGTGCGCGATCGCCGCACGCGGCCAGCACGAGCATCAACACGATGGCGAGGATCTTGCGCATGTCAGGCCACTCCCACCGCGGCGACCTTGGCCGCGCATTTCTTGAAATCGGTCTGCTTGGAGATCGGATCGGTCGCATCGAGCGTGACCTTGTTGATCAGCTGGGCGGCATCGAACCATGGCACGAAGATCACCCCGCGCGGCATCCGGTTGCGGCCGCGGGTCTCCACGCGCGTGCGCATCGCACCGCGCCGCGACGACACCGAGACTTCGTCGCCGCGCTTGAGACCGCGCGCGCGGGCGTCGTCGGGATGCATGAACACCACTGCCGACGGGAAAGCGCGGTACAGCTCGGGAATGCGCATGGTCATCGAACCCGAGTGCCAGTGCTCGAGCACGCGCCCGGTCACCAACCACAGGTCGTACTCGTCGTCGGGCGACTCGGCCGGCGGCTCGTAGGGCAGCGCCCAGATCACCGCACGGCCGTCCTTGTTGCCGTAGAACTGGAAGCCCGTGCCCGGCTTGACGTACGGATCAGCGCCCTCGCGGTAGCGCCAGCGCGTCTCCTTGCCGTCGACCACCGGCCAGCGCAGGCCGCGCTCACGGTGATACATGTCGAACGGCGCCAGGTCGTGCGCGTGGCCGCGACCGAACTCGGCGTACTCCTCGAACAGGCCCTTCTGCACGTAGAAGCTGAACGCATCGGCCTCGGCATTGGCGTAGCCCGCTTCGATCTCCTCGACCCCGAAGGCGTCCACTTTGCCATTGCGGTAGAGCACGTCGAACAGCGTCTTGCCGCGGAACTGCGGGTTCGCTGCCAGGATCTCCTCGGGCCAGCACTCGTCGGTGGTGAAGCGTTTGGAGAACTCCATCAGCTGCCACAGGTCCGAGCGTGCTTCGCCCGGCGCTTGCACCAACTGATGCCAGAAGTGCGTGCGGCGTTCGGCGTTGCCGTAGGCGCCCTCCTTCTCCACCCACATCGCGGTGGGCAGGATCAGGTCGGCCGCCTGACAGGTCACCGTCGGGTAGGCGTCGGAGACGACGATGAAATTGTCGGGATTGCGGTAGCCAGGGTAGCCCTCTTCGAGCATGTTCGCGCCGGCCTGCATGTTGTTGTTGACCTGCACCCAATACGCATTGAGCTTGCCGTCGCGCAGTGCGCGGTTCTGCTCGACCGCGTGGTAGCCGACCTTGTCCTTGATGATCCCGTGCGGAATCTTCCAGATCGCCTCGGCGTGGTGACGATGCTCAGGGTTGGTGACCACCATGTCGGCCGGCAGGCGGTGGCTGAAGGTGCCGACCTCGCGCGCGGTGCCGCAGGCCGACGGTTGGCCGGTCAGCGAGAACGGGCTGTTGCCCGGCGTGGCGATCTTCCCGGTCAGCAGGTGGATGTTGTAGACCATGTTGTTGGCCCAGGTGCCGCGCGTGTGCTGGTTGAAGCCCATGGTCCAGAACGACATGACCTTGATCTTCGGATCGGCGTACAGCTCGGCCAGTTGCTCGAGCCACGCGCGCTCCACGCCGGTCATTTCGATCGTGCGCTCGAGCGTGTACGGCGCGACGAAGTCGGCGAAGGCCTGGAAGTCGATCGGCGTGCCGCCGTTGGGGTCCTGCGCGTTCTTGGCCGCGACCTCCAGCGGGTGCTCGGGCCGCAGGCCGTAGCCGATGTCGTCGTTGCCGCGCTTGAAGGTCGTGTGCCTGTCGACGAAGTCGCGGTTGACCCGACCGGTCTTGATGATGTGGTTGGCGATGAAGTTCAGGATGACCAGGTCGGTCTGCGGCTTGAACACCATCGGAATGTCGGCCAGCTCGAAACTGCGATGCTCGTAGGTCGACAGCACGGCGACCTTGACGTGCGGATGCGTGAGCCGGCGGTCGGTGACGCGCGTCCACAGGATCGGGTGCATCTCGGCCATGTTCGAGCCCCACAGCACGAACGCGTCGGCGGCCTCGATGTCGTCGTAGCACCCCATCGGCTCGTCCATGCCGAAGGTGCGCATGAAGCCGGTCACCGCCGAGGCCATGCAGTGGCGCGCGTTCGGATCGATGTGGTTGCTGCGGAAACCGGCCTTCATCAGTTTGTTGGCCGCGTAGCCCTCCCACACCGTCCACTGGCCCGAACCGAACATACCGATGCCGTCGCCGCCCTTGGCCTTGAGCACGGCGCGGAACTTCTCGGCCATGACGTCGAAGGCCTCGTCCCAGCTCACCGGGGTGAAATCGCCGTCCTTGGCGAACACGCCATTGCGCTTGCGCAGCATCGGCGTGGTCAGGCGATCGGCGCCGTAGAGCACCTTCGACAGGAAGTAGCCCTTGACGCAGTTCAGGCCGCGGTTGACCTCGGCATGGACGTCGCCGTGGGTGGCGACGACCCGGCCATCGCGCACCGCGACGTTGATGCCGCACCCGGTGCCGCAGTAGCGGCACGGCGCCTTGCTCCACTTGAGCTGGCCGTCGCCCTCGGTCATCGCCTCGGCCAGATGGGCGGGCACCGGCATGCCTGCCGCGGCTGCGGCGCTGGCGATGGCGGTATTGCGGATGAACTCGCGGCGGCTGGTCATGCCGTTGCTCCTGTCGTGTCTTGTGTACGGTGGTCGGCCGGCGCGAAGTCGCGATCGATCGCAGACGTCGGCTCGGCGTGGTGATAGACGAGGTTGACGGCCATCACGCCGGCCACCGACTGCAGCACGTCGATGCTCGCCATGAGGCCCGCGGTGCCGTCGCTTTCCTGCAGCAGCACGCTGCAGGTGTCTTCCTGCATCGCGAGTTCGAGGCCGTCGGTGGTCGCGACCGCGGCCGCCAGCGCAGCACGCGCCTGGGGACGGTGGCGGACGACCAGGCTGGCGACATGCCACTCGTGGCGGGGATCAGACATGGGCGGCTTCCTCAGGGGTGACGGGCCGCAGCGAGATCGCAGCCGATGGGCAACCGGCGACGCAGGCGCCGCAGCCAGTGCAGCTGTCCGTGGCCACGACCGGCGTGGGCACACGCGAGGCCACCGGAAAACGGATCGCCGATTCGCCGCAGGCGTCGCGGCAGCTCGAACACACGATCCCGTGCAGCGCGAGGCAGGTGTCGGCGATGCGCGCCTGCAGCGTCCAGGCCACGTCTGCGACCGGGCGGAACGCGTGGGCCTGGCAGGCGGAGGCGCACTCGGTGCAGAACGTGCATTCGCCCAGGCCCGGATCGAACACCGGCAGGCGCCCCTCGCCGATCACCAGCACGCGCTCGGGACAGGCCGCGACGCAGGCACCGCAGCCCGTGCAGGCATCGACGAACGCGCGCTCGTCCAATGCCCACGGCGGGCGCAAGGGATCTGGGTCGTGCAGACGACCGCGCAGCAGCGCGCGTCGGCGCGGATCGGGCGGTCTGGTGGCGGCGGCTACCATGACGACGGCGAACTAGTACGTCGGCGGGCCGGTGAACATCTGCCAGAACCACACGGAGAACCCGTAGCTGGCAACGATCAGCACCGACAGTATCGGGAACATCACCACGGTGATGAACAGGAACAGCAGCAACTCCTTGCGCTTGGCCCGGCGCGGATCGGCCGGCTGTGCGGGTGTGGTCAAGCGGGCAGCCTCCTGCGATTCGGGCGTCATGGCAGTCCTGTCGAAGAAGAAGTCGCGCCCGAAGATTACCCAACCTTGGCGACAGAGGTCTTGATCTGGGTCAATATCGGGCCACTGCGCGACCTGCGTCGCACAGCGATGCACCGCACGCAGTCTTTCAGCGTGGCGCGCGGACCTGGATATGGACCTCGGCCAATTGCGCGTCGGCGATCGGCGAGGGCGCATCGGTCATCAGACACTGCGCGCCGGTGGTCTTGGGGAACGCAATGACATCGCGGATCGACTCGGTCCCGGCCATCAGCGCCGCGAGGCGATCGATGCCGAACGCGATGCCGCCGTGCGGCGGTGCGCCGTACTTCAAGGCATCGAGCAGGAAGCCGAACTTGGCCTGCGCCTCTTCGGCGCCGATGCCGAGCAGGTCGAACACCGCCGACTGCATCGACGCGCGATGGATACGGATCGAACCGCCACCGACCTCGTTGCCGTTGAGCACCATGTCGTAGCCGCGCGAGACCGCGGTCGCCGCATTGGTCCGCAGGTCGGCCTCATCATCGACCGCAGGCGCGGTGAAGGGATGATGCAAGGCGACGTAGCGCTGCGCCTCGTCGTCCCATTCGAACATCGGGAAATCGGTCACCCACAGCGGCTTCCAGCCCTCGGCCACCAGGTCGAAGTCCTTGCCGGCCTTGAGCCGGACCGCGCCCATGAAGTCGCTGACGGTCGTGTACTTGCCCGCGCCGAAGAACACCAGATCGCCGTTGCCGGCACCGACATGCGACACCAGCCCGGCGAACGCGGCCTCATCGAAGAACTTCTGGATCGGCGAGCTGATTTCGCCGGACTCGGCGATCTTGATGTACGCCAGGCCCTTGGCGCCGTACTTGCCCGCATGCGCGGCGTACTCGTCGATCTGCTTGCGGCTCAGCGACGCGCCGCCGGGGATGCGCAGCGCGCAGACACGGCCGTTGACCTCGTTGGCCGGGCCGGCGAACACCGCAAAGCCGCAGTCCTTGACCAGGTCGGCGACGTCGACCAGTTCCAGTGCGATGCGCAGGTCCGGCTTGTCGGAGCCGTAGCGGCGCATGGCCTCGGCCCAGGTCATGCGCGGGAACTGTGCGTCGAGTTCGACGCCGGCGACCTCACGGAACACATCGCGGATCATCGCCTCGACCGTGTCCTGCACGTCGCGCTCGGACACCCACGCGAACTCCATGTCGAGCTGGGTGAACTCCAGTTGGCGATCGGCGCGCAGCGCCTCGTCGCGGAAGCAGCGCGCCACCTGATAGTAGCGGTCGAAGCCGGACATCATCAGGATCTGCTTGAACAACTGCGGCGACTGCGGCAGCGCATAGAACTCGCCCGGATGCATGCGTGCGGGCACCAGGAAGTCGCGTGCGCCTTCGGGCGTCGCCTTGGTCAGGATCGGGGTCTCGATGTCCTGGAAGCCGCGCGCGTCGAGCCAATGGCGCAGCGCGCTGACCAGCTTGGTGCGCGTGCGCATGCGGCGCTGCATCTGCGGATGACGCAGATCCAGGTAGCGGTACTTGAGTCGCGTGTCTTCGCCGGGGTTCTCGTGATGATGGAACGGCAGCGGCTCGGCCTTGTTCAACACCTCGATGGTCTGCGCGACGATCTCGACCTGGCCGGTCCGGATCTTCGGATTGACCGAGTGCCGGCGGCGGACGACACCAGTGATGCGCAGGCAGTCCTCGTAACCCACCTGCTCGGCCCGGGCCAGCACGTCCGCGTTGCCCGGCTCGTCCGACGGTTCGGCGACGACCTGGACGATCCCCTCGTGATCGCGCAGATCGATGAAGCAGACGCCGCCGAGGTTGCGGGCGACATCGGCCCAGCCGCACAGGGTGACGGTCTGGTCGATCAGCGCCTCGTCGACGAGGCCGCAGAAATGGGTACGCATGGACACTCCGAACGCGGAAAGACACGGGATACGGGCCGCCCGGCGGGCGGAACCCGATAGTGTAAGGCGTGCGCGGCAGTGCGCGCGCGCCTGCGTTCGCAGCGACGCCGGCCGCGCGGCCTCAGTCGGCCGCGGCGGCGGGCTTGGCGGCCGGCTTGGCCTCTACCTTGGGCGCTTCCGACTTGGCCGCCGGCGCCGGGCTCGCGGCGGCCTCGCCCGCGGGCTTGGCCGACTCGCCGCCTTCGGCCAGGTTGCGCTTCTTGTCGCCGTCCTTCTTGAAGTCGGTTTCGTACCACCCGCTGCCCGCCAGGCGGAACGCAGGCGCGGTGAGCTGACGCTTGACGGCCGCAGCGTCGCAGGCCGGACAGGTCTCGGGATCGGGATCGGAGAGCTTCTGCAGGCGGTCGAAGCTGTGGCCGCAGTCGGCGCAGCGGAAGGCGTAGATCGGCATGATGGAAAGAAGGCAACCTTGACTGGGCGTGGACATGGGGGCGCCGGCGACCGGATCAAGTCCGCCGCATGCGACCGTGGCGCGTTCGCGCCGCTGCCCGACGCCGCGCCTCTCGGTTACCTCGTTCGCGCGCGACGCTACGCACCGCGCGCGTAGGCAAGGGCCAACTCGCTGGCGCGACGGACCACGGCATCGCGGGCCGCGCCGTCGAGCGCCGAGCCCTGCAGATAGCAGGCCAGCAGCCACGGCCGCCCGCCATCGGCGGGCCACAGCACGCCGATGTCGTTGCTGATGCCGCTCGCGCCTCCGGTCTTGTCGCCGACCCGCCAGCCTGCGGGGGCGGCGGCGCGGATGCGTGCATCGCCCGTGCGGTTGCCGATCAGCCAGTCGGTCAACTGCAGACGCGAAGCCGGTGACAGCACGTCGCCGAGCACGAACCGCTGCAGATTGCCGGCCATCGCCTGCGGGCTGGTCGTGTCGCGCGGATCGCCGACCGCGAACACGTTGGCGAGCGGCTCGTTGCGGGCGCAGACCGTCACCGCATCGCCGGCGGCGCGCAGGAACGCGGTGAGCCCGACCGGGCCATCGACCAGCGGCAGCAGCAAGTTCGCCGCCGGGTTGTCGCTCCAGACCATCGTGGCCTGGCACAGGTCGCGCACGGTGAGGTCGCGCCCGACATGCCGGCCGGTCACCGGCGCATGCTCAAGCATGTCGGCCTCACGCACCGCGAGCCGCTGGTCCAGCGACAGCGTGCCGCGATCGACCCGTGCGAGCACCGCCGAGGCCAGCAGGGCCTTGAAGGTGCTGGCCATCGGGAAGCGCTCGTCGACCCGGTGCCCGAACTGCACACCCCAGGCGCCGTCGCGCAGCAGCGCCACGCCGAGCCGGCCACCGCTGGCCGCTTCGAGCGCGGCCAGGTCCGGCGCCGCGGCGATCGCGTCGGGTCTCGTGCCCGCCCCCGCGGCGCGCGCCTGGGCCGGCAATGCGGCCATCGGCAGCGACAGAGCGGACAGGCCGGCGAGTTTCAACAGCGCGCGTCGCGATGCCATCGGGCAATCTCCGAGATTGGGTGAGCGCCGATTCTCGTGCCCGCGCGGCGGCGGCCACCAGCGCGAAGAATCGGGGGCAGCCATGAGCCATATCGATGGCGGAATGGCGATTTGCCCCAATCAGCGCCCGGAATGCGATCATCGATCGATCCCGCTCACCCCTGCCGCCATGTCGCGTCCGCCGCTGCCACTCAACGCGTTGCGCGCTTTCGAGGCCGCAGCGCGCCATCAGAACTTCACCCGCGCCGCGCTCGAGCTGTGCGTCAGCCAGGCCGCTCTCAGCCACCAGATCCGCAGCCTGGAAGATCGCCTGGGGGTGCGCCTGTTCCATCGCCTGCCGCGCGGCGTCGCGCTGACCGACGAGGCGAGCGCGCTGTACCCGGTCCTCAACGACGCCTTCGACCGCATCGCCACCGCGGTCCAGCGTGCCGGCGGCACCGCCGAGCGCCAGGTTCTGAGCCTGGGGGTCGTCGGCACTTTCGCCACCGGTTGGCTGCTGCCGCGGTTGCCGGCGTTCGAGGCCGCGCATCCGGAACTCGAACTGCGCCTGCAGACCCACAACAACCGCATCGACCTGGCCAGCGAAGGTCTGGATGCCGCGGTGCGCTTTGGCGACGGCGACTGGCAGGGCCAGGCCTGCATGCCGATCGTCGACACACTGTTTGCGCCGGTCTGCGCGCCTGCATTGGCACGCCGGCTGGCGAGCCCGCGCGACCTGGATCGCACGACGCTGCTGCGCTCCTACCGCGGCGACGAGTGGCCGCGCTGGCTGCAGGCGGCCGGCGCCGGCACGCTGGACGCGCGCGGGCCGGTCTTCGATTCGTCGCTGGCGCTCGCCAGTGCCGCAGCGGCCGGCGCCGGCGTGGCGCTGCTGCCGCTGGCGATGTTCGAACGCGAACTGCGCGAAGGCCGGCTGGTGCAGCCCTTCGACACCGGTATCGCGCTGGGCCGCTATTGGCTGACCCAGCTGCGCTCACGGCCGGAACCGGCGCCGCTGCGCCAGTTCCGCACCTGGCTGCAGGCACAGCGGGCGCTCACGCCAGCGCCTGCGCCCTGACCCGCCGCTATCGCGGTGTGCCGGCGGTCAGTAACCCCAGGGCGTCGGCGGGGCCGCGACGGTCTTGGTCAGGTCGAACTCGACCTGGAACTTGCGCCCGCCGGGGCGGGTGAGTTCGTAGACGAACCGCTCGCCGGGATGGATTTCCATCGCCCAGGTGTTGGTGACCGAGTCGTTCAGGCCTTCCTTCTCGAACAGCGCGATCGACTCGGCATCGACCGGGAATTCCTGGCGCTGGTCGGTGCCGGCATTCTGGGTCTCGCCGCCGTACATCGTCACCGGGTCCTCGCTGCCATCGGGCTTGCGATGGTCGTGCTTGAGCCGGAGGCCGTGCTCGGTGCGGGTCAGGATCCAGGTGCGCGAATGGTCGTCGCCGACATGGAAAGGAATCCGCAGTTCGTGCGTCTTGTCGCTGCAGCCGCGCACATGCATCACCAGCTCTTTGCCCTCGAACGGATCGGGCGCGGCGTCGGCGGCCGGCGCCGGCTCGTTGGCGACGATACGGCCAGCGAAGGCCTCGCCGCAGTGGCGCGCGATCGCCGCCAGGAACGCGTCGGCGGGCACGTGCTCGCGCGCGGCAGCTTCGGCGGCGGCCGCAGCGGCGGCGTCGGCGGTCGGATTGGCCGGCGGCGGACGGGTGTCGGCGGCCGGTTCGGTGTTGCCGCAGGCGCCGAGCACGAGGGCGGCGGCCAGGGCGGTCGGAATCAGGAGTCGGTTCATCGCGCAACCCTACCCGCCCATGCCGCGCAACGGCAACCCGGGGTTGCCCGGGTTGCCGATCAAGCGTCGTAGAGGGCCAGCAGCTCGGCCTCGGCCGTCTCCAGCTCGTCGCGCAGCGCGGCCTGGCGCTGGCCCAGCTCGGCCACGCGCGGGCCGTCGGCATAGGTGGCCGGGTCGGCCAGCGTCGCGTCGATCCGGGCCAGTTCTGCCGCAAGGTCGGAGACCCGCGTCTCCACCTTCTGCAGCCGATGCGGATTGACCTTGGGACGCGGCGCCGGCGAGGCCGGCGGTGCCTCGGCGACGGGCGTGGCGGCCGGGGTGCGCAGCTCGCCGGCATTGCCGCGCGCGCGCAGCCACGCCGCGTATTCGTCGAGGTCGCCATCGAAGGGCACGACCTTGCCATCGGCGACGCGCCAATAGATGTCGCTGACCAGGCCGATGAGGTGGCGATCGTGCGAGACCAGCACGATCGCGCCGGGAAAGTCGCTCAGCGCCTCGGCCAGCGCCTCGCGCATCTCCAGATCGAGATGGTTGGTCGGCTCGTCGAGCAACAGCACGTTGGGCTGCAGCCAGGCGATCAGTGCCAGCGCCAGTCGCGCGCGCTCGCCGCCCGAGAAGCCGTCGATGCTCTCGAACGCGCGGTCGCCAGGAAAGCTCCATTTGCCCAGGAAGTCGCGGAAGGCCTGGGTGGCGACATTGGGCGAGAGTTCGCGCAGGTGGTCGATCGGCGACGTGCCGGCGACCAAGGATTCGACCGTATGCTGGGCGAAGTAGCCGATGCGCAGGTCCGGATGCGCGTAGCGCTCGCCGGCCAGCAGCGGCAGGTCGCCGACCAGCGACTTGACCAGGGTGGATTTGCCGGCGCCGTTGGGGCCCAGCAGGCCGATGCGGTCGCCGGCCTCCAGGCCGAACCCCACCTTGTCCAGAATCACCACCTGCCCGTCGGCCGACCGATACCCGCAGACGCCGTCGTTGATGCGCAGCAGCGCATGCGGCAGCTTCAGCGGCTGCGGGAAGTCGATCCGCACCTCGCGCTCGGCGCGCACCGCTTCGGTGTCGGCGAGCTTGGCCAGGCGCTTGACCCGCGACTGCGCCTGCTTGGCCTTCGCGGCACTGGCCTTGAAGCGATCGATGAACTTCTGCAGGTGCGCGCGCTCGGCCTGGGTCTTTTCGTGGGTGATCTGCTGCAGGCGCAACTGCTCGGCGCGCTGGCGCTCGAACGCGGTGAAGTTGCCGGTGTAGAGCTTCGCGCCGCCGCCATGCAGGTGCAGGGTGTGGGTGCAGACGTTGTCGAGAAACTCGCGGTCGTGGCTGATCAGCAGCAGTGTGCCCGGGTACTTGAGCAACCACTGCTCCAGCCACAGCACCGCATCGAGGTCGAGGTGGTTGGTCGGCTCGTCGAGCAGCAGCAGGTCGCTGGGCGTCATCAGCGCGCGCGCCAGGTTCAGGCGCACGCGCCAGCCGCCGGAGAACGTGGCGACCGCACGCTGGTGGGTCTCGGCCGGGAAGCCCAGGCCGTGCAACAGCTTGCCGGCGCGCGCCGAGGCGTCGTAGGCGCCGAGCTCGGCCATGCGCACGTGGGCCTCGGCCACGGCCTCCCAGTCCTCGGCGGCCATCGCCTCGGCCTCGGCCTTGAGCACGCTGGCGACCGCAGCATCGCCGCCCAGCACGAACTCGATCGCCGGGTCGGGCAGCGACGGCAGTTCCTGGGCGATGCTCGCCACGCGTAGCCGGTTGGGCAGGTCGAGGTCGCCGCGGTCGGCTTCCACTTCGCCGCGCACGGCCGCGAACAGCGACGACTTGCCGGCGCCATTGCGGCCGACCACACCGGCGCGCCAGCCCGAATGCAGAGTGAGGTCGACGTCGGACAGCAGCAGGCGTTCGCCGCGCCGCAGGGCGAAATTCTTGAAAGAGATCATCCGCCGATTTTACAGGAGCCGGGGCCTCGGCCCGCCGACGCCCGCGATCGTCCCAAAAAGGGAACAATCGAAACCTATTCCTGGCCGCATTGACGCCCGTGAAACGCGCCTGTTAAATCGGCATTAACACCGCCCCCCACGCCCGAGGTCCGTCATGCCCCGCCATCGCCTCACCCTTGCCCTGCTCGCCGCATTGCTGCCCACCGCTCCCGCCGCGCTCGCGCAGGACGTCGACGCCCAGACACGCACCTCCACCCTCGACACGCTGATCGTCACCGGCACCCGGGTCAGCGACCGCACGGTCGCCGAATCGCAGTCGCCGATCGACATCATCACTGCCGAGTCGCTGCAGGCCACCGGCACCACCGAACTGGCGACCGCACTGGCACGCGCGCTGCCGTCGCTGAACTTCCCGCGGCCGGCGCTGGTGGACGGCTCCTCGGCGATCCGCCCGGCGCAGTTGCGCGGCCTCTCGCCCGACCAGGTGCTGGTGCTGGTCAACGGCAAGCGCCGCCACGCCTCCTCGCTGCTCAATCTCAACGGCACGATCGGCCGTGGCTCGGCGCCGGTCGACCTCAACACGATCCCGGTCTCTGCGATCGAGCGCGTGGAGGTGCTGCGCGACGGTGCCTCGGCCCAGTACGGCTCGGACGCGATCGCCGGCGTGGTCAACATCGTACTCAAGGGCGCCTCGCAGGGCGGCAGCCTGGCGGTGAACCTGGGCCAGTACTCGGCCGGCGACGGCACCCAGCACCAGATCGCCGGCGACACCGGCCTGGCGCTGGGCGAGCGCGGTTTCCTGCACCTGTCGGCCCAGGTCGGCCAGCAGGAGGCGACCAATCGCGCCCGCCCATTCGCCGGCACACCCGGGCCGACCCAGCCCGCGCTCGGGCAGAAGGCATTCGTGATCGGCGAGCCCGACGTCGACTTCGGCGCCGTCGGCTTCAACACCGACATCGCCCTGACCGATGCGATCAGCCTCTACGGCTTCGGGACCGCCAGCAACCGCGATGTCACCTCGTTCGCGTTCTTCCGCGCCCCGACCAACCCGACCCAGAACATCCGCAGCATCCATCCCGACGGTTTCCTGCCGGAAATCAACAACATCTCCAAGGACCGCTCGATCGTCGCCGGCCTCAAGGGCCACACCGCCAACGAATGGAACTGGGACCTGAGCTACAACTACGGCTACAACCGGCTGGAGTTCTATACCCGCAACACGCTCAACGCGAGCCTGGGGCCCGATTCGCCGACCTCGTTCTACGACGGCGCGCTGGAGACCACGCAGAACATCGTCAATTTCGACATCAGCCGGCAGTTCGACTGGGGCCTGGCCTATCCGGTGACGCTGGCCTTCGGTGCCGAGGGCCGCAACGAGAAGTGGAACCAGTCGCCGGGCGAGCCGGGCTCGTACATCGATGCGGGCGCGGGCGTACCCGGCGCGGCGGCCGGCGCGCAAGGCTTCGGCGGCTTCGCGCCCGGCATCGCCGGGGCCTACGACCGCGACAGCCACGCGGTCTACGCGAATCTGGAGGCCGATCTGACCGAGAAATTCTCCGCCGGCTTGGCCGCGCGCTGGGAGGACTACGACGATTTCGGCAGCCAGTTGTCTGGCAAGCTGTCGGCGCGCTACGCGTTCACTGATGCGGTCGCGCTGCGCGGCACGGTGTCGAGCGGCTTCCGCGCACCGTCGCTGGCCCAGCAGTACTTCCAGACCGTGAGCACGGTGTTCCTGCCGGGCATCACCACGCCGTTCGAGATCCGCACGTTCCCGGCCAGCAGCGCGGTCGCGCAGGCCTTCGGCGCCGAGCCGCTCAAGCCCGAGGAATCGCTGTCCTACAGCCTGGGCCTGGTGCTGCAGCCGGTCGACAATCTCTACGTCACGGTCGATGCCTACCAGATCGACGTCGACGACCGCATCGCGCTGTCGTCGAACCTGACCGGCAATGCGGTGCGGGCGCTGCTTGAATCGCAGGGCATCTTCGGCGTCAACGGTGGCCGCTACTTCACCAACGCCATCGACACCCGCACCCGCGGCGTTGACGTCGTCGGGACCTACCGCTGGGACCTGGCGGCCGGCAGCCTCGACCTGACCGCCGGCTACAACCATTCCAAGACCGAGATCACCCGGATCGCCGACAACCCGGCGGCGCTCGAGGCGATCGGTGTGGACCTGGAGCGCATCGACCGCGTCGAGGCCGGCCGCATCGAGCAGGGCTTCCCGCGCAACAAGCTGCTGCTGGCCGGGACCTGGAACGCCGCCGACTGGGGCTTCTCGCTGTCGACCACGCGCTACGGCAGCGTGCGCACCACGCCCAACAACCCGGCGCTGGACCAGAAGTACGGGGCCAAGTGGCTGGTCGACGTGTCGGCGACCTACAAGCCCGGCGAGAACTGGGCCCTGACGCTGGGCGCCGACAACGTGCTCAACGAGTACCCCGACGAGAACATCTTCGGCAACTCGACCAACGGGCAGTTCCCGTACAGCAACCTGTCGCCGTTCGGGTTCGGCGGCGCATTCGGCTACGCCAAGATCGCCTACACCTGGTGATGCCCCGCCCGGCGCCGGCGTGGCGCCGGGCCTCCAGCGCGCCGTCGTCGTGTGGGCGACGGCGCATC
Source organism: Luteimonas sp. TWI662 (assembly GCF_039673825.1). NCBI lineage: Bacteria > Pseudomonadati > Pseudomonadota > Gammaproteobacteria > Lysobacterales > Lysobacteraceae > Luteimonas > Luteimonas sp. TWI662. Next base: position 116,389 of record NZ_JBDJMI010000003.1, read on the forward strand.
GATGTCTGCCGTCGAGACCGTGACGGCACGCCTCGCCACGCCCGCATGCCTGCGGGCGCGGGTTGCCTGGATACGGATGCGTCGGCGACACTGCAATACTTGTCCCCCACACTTCGCCGATGCCGCACAACACCGACCTGATCAACATCGTCGCCGTCGGCCTGGGCATGGCCTTCGTGTTCGGCGCGCTCGCCAACCGGCTCCGGCTCTCGCCGTTGGTGGGCTATCTGGTCGCAGGCATCCTCGTCGGGCCGTTCACGCCCGGCTTCGTCGCCGATCAGGCGCTGGCCGATCAGTTGGCCGAGATCGGCGTGATGCTGCTGATGTTCGGCGTCGGCCTGCACTTCTCGCTCAAGGACCTGCTCGACGTGAAGTCGATCGCGATCCCGGGCGCGTTGACCCAGATCACCGTGGCCACCCTGCTGGGCTGGGGGCTGGCGGCGCTGATGGGCTGGCCGACCGTCCAGGGCATCGTGTTCGGTTTCGCGCTGGCGACCGCCAGCACCGTGGTGCTGCTGCGGGCGATGGAGGAACGCCGGCTGCTCGACACCACGCGCGGCAAGATCGCGGTCGGCTGGCTGATCGTCGAGGACCTGGCCTGCGTGATTGCACTGGTGCTGATGCCGGTGCTGGCCGACGTGATGCACAGCACCGGCGGCGAGGAGACCACGGTCGGCTCGGTGCTGTTGAGCGTGGGTTGGACACTGCTCAAGGTCGCGATGTTCGTCGCGGTAATGCTGCTGGTCGGACGTCGGGTGATCCCATGGGTCCTGGAGCGCATCGCCGGCACCGGCTCGCGCGAGCTGTTCACGCTGTCGGTGCTCGCGATCGCGCTGGGCGTGGCCTTCGGCTCGGCGGCGATCTTCAGTGTGTCGTTCGCGCTCGGCGCGTTCTTCGCCGGCATGCTGCTCAACGAGTCGGAACTCAGCCACAAGGCCGCGAACGACTCCCTGCCGCTGCGCGACGCGTTTGCGGTGCTGTTCTTCGTCTCGGTCGGCATGCTGTTCGACCCGCGCATCCTGCTGGTGCACCCCTGGCAGGTGCTGGCGACGGCGCTGATCATCATCTTCGGCAAGTCGGCGGCCGCGTTCCTGATCGTGCGCGCGTTCAAGCACCCGACCAGTACGGCCCTGACGATCTCCGCCAGTCTGGCGCAGATCGGCGAGTTCGCCTTCATCATCGCCGGGTTGGGCGTGGCGCTGGACATCCTGCCGCCCGATGGCCGCTCGCTGGTGCTCGCCGGCGCGCTGATCTCGATCATGGCCAACCCGCTGATCTTCGGCCTGCTCGACAGCTGGCAGGCGCGTCGCGCAGCCGCCACCGCGGCGTCGGCGCCCGAGCCCGCGCAGCCGGTCCAGGCGATTCCGGCCGACTTGCGCGGCCACGCGATCCTGGTCGGCTACGGGCGTGTCGGCCGGCAGTTGGCCGAACTGCTGCAGCAGCGCGAGGTGCCGCTGGTGATCATCGAAGACGACGCGGACCTGGTGCGCAAGGCGCGCGACCGCGGCCTGCTGGTGGTGCGCGGCAACGTCGCCTCCGAACCGGTGATGCGCGACGCCGCCCCCGAGCGCGCGGCGCTGGCGATCTTCGCGATTCCCCAGGCGCTGGAGGCCGGTGAGGCGATCGAGCGCATGAAGGCCATCAATCCGGGCATCACCGTGCTGGCGCGCGCGCACAGCGATGGCGAGGTCCGCCATCTGCTCGAGCACGGCGCAGACGGCGCGGTGCTGGCCGAGCGCGAACTGGCCTATTCGCTGGCCGAGATGGTCATGTCGACGCCGCCGTTCCGCCCGGTGCGCCCGGGCAGCGACGCGGCCACACCGCCGGCGCCGCAGCCGGGCTGAGCGCGCCGCAGGATCAGCGCAGTTCGGCGTCGAGGTAAGGCGCCAGGCGCGGCCACGCGAATTCGAAGCCGGACGCCAGCAAGCGCGCCGGCAGCACACGCTGCCCGTCCACCAGCAGCGTGGCCATCTCGCCCAGGCCCAGCGCCAGCGCGCGGGCCGGTACCGCCAGCAGCACCGGACGCCGCAGGGCATCGGCCAGTGCGCGCGTGAAACCGGTGTTGTCCACGGGCTCGGGCGCCGTGAGATTGAACACGCCGACCGGCGCCTGCGGCTCGCCACGCAGATGCGCCTGCAGCAACGCCCGAACCGCCGACACCCAATCCTCCCGCGCGATCCAGCTCAGCATCTGGCGGCCGTCTCCAAGCCGGGCCCCAAGGCCGAGCCGGAACGGCGGCAGCAGCCGCTGCAACATGCCGCCGTCGGGATGCAACACCACGCCGGTCCGCAGCCGCACCACCGGCACGCGATCCTCGGCGGCGCGGGCGGCGATTTCCCAGTCCTCGCACAGCCGATGCTGGAACTCGTCATGCGGCGCGCTGTCCTCGTCCAGCGGCAGATCGCCCTGGGCACCGTACCAGCCCACCGCCGAGCCGCTGAGCAGCACCTTCGGCGGGACATGCGCCGAGCCGATCCAGTCGACGAGCACGCGCGTGGGAATCAGGCGACTGTCGCGCAGCGCCTGCTTGCGCGCCGCGCTCCAGCGACGCTCGGCGATGCCCGCGCCGGCCAGATTGACGACCGCATCGAAACGGTCGTCCGACCACAATGCAGCGTAATCGCGGACCTCGACACCGTCCGGGGCCGGTGTCGACGCCCGGCGCGAGAGCCAGGTCACGCGCGCGCCGTCGCGCTGCAGGGCGCGGGTCAATGCGCTGCCGAGAAAACCGCTGCCGCCGGTGATCAGGATGTGCATGCGAGGGCCCCTGCCGCGTTGCCTGAATGCTGCCGCAGAAACGGGGAAGCGGGCGTCAAGGCAGGGGCGCTTGGACGGATCGGACGATGGTGTCCGGGGAAGGCCCGTGCCCCCACCCGGCGCGCTTGCACGCGCCGACCTCCCCCTCGGGCGGGGGAGGTGTCCGTACTCGCTCGCGCCGAGACCACGCGACAGGTGGAGAGGTGCAGGCTGCGGGCGCTCCGGCGGGGTCAGGCCTTTGCGAAGCCCAGTTCGCCGCCAGCGACGTCGACTGCGATCGTGTCGCCGCTGGCGAACTCACCGGCGAGGATGCGCGAGGCCAGCGGGTTCTCGAGCTGCTGCTGGATCGCACGCTTGAGCGGACGTGCGCCATAGACCGGGTCGAAACCGACGTTGCCCAGCAGGTCGAAGGCCGCATCCGAGACCTCGATGCGCAGCCCGCGCTCGGCCAGGCGCTTTTCCAGCCCGCGCATCTGGATCTTCGCGATCTCGCGGATCTGCGCCTTGCGCAGCGGGTGGAACACGACGATGTCGTCGAGCCGGTTGATGAATTCGGGCCGGAAATGCGCCTGCACCACGCCCATCACCGCCGCCTTCATCTGCATATAGGCCTCGGCCGAGTCGTCGCCGGCGAGTTCCTGGATCTGGTGCGAGCCGAGGTTGGAGGTCATCACGATCACCGCGTTGCGGAAATCCACCGTGCGTCCCTGGCCATCGGTCAGGCGGCCATCGTCGAGCACCTGCAGCAGGATGTTGAAGACGTCGGGATGTGCCTTCTCGACCTCGTCGAGCAGAATCACGCTGTAGGGCCGGCGGCGCACCGCCTCGGTCAGGTAACCGCCTTCCTCGTAGCCGACGTAGCCCGGAGGCGCGCCGATCAGCCGGGCGACCGAATGCTTCTCCATGAACTCGCTCATGTCGATGCGCACCATCGCGTCCTGGCTGTCGAACAGGAACTCGGCCAGCGCCTTGCACAATTCGGTCTTGCCCACGCCGGTCGGGCCCAGGAACAGGAACGAGCCGGTGGGCCGGTCGGGATCGGACAGGCCGGCCCGCGAACGGCGCACCGAATCGGAGACGACCTTGATCGCCTCTTCCTGGCCGACCACACGCGCATGCAGCTGCGACTCCATCGCCAGCAGCTTCTCGCGCTCGCCCTCGAGCATCTTGCTGACCGGAATGCCGGTCCAGCGCGCAACGACCTGCGCGATCTCCTCAGCGGTGACCTTGTCCTGCAGCAACTGGAAGCCGTGCGTTTCGGCCTCCTGGGCGGCCTTGAGCTGCTTCTCCAACTCCGGGATGCGCCCGTACTGGATCTCACTCATGCGCGCATAGTCCTGCGTGCGCTGGGCCGATTCGAGGTCGAGCTTGGCGGCCTCGATCTGCTCCTTGATCTTGGTCGCCCCCTGCACGGTGGCCTTCTCGGCCTTCCAGATCTCCTCCAGGTCGTTGTACTCGCGCTCCAGGGTCCCGATCTCGGACTCCAGGTCGGACAGGCGCTGCCGGGACTCGGCGTCCTTTTCCTTCTTCAGCGCCTCGCGCTGGATCTTGAGCTGGATCAGCCGGCGCTCCTTGCGGTCGAGTTCCTCGGGCTTGGAATCGATCTCCATGCGGATGCGGCTGGCCGCCTCATCCATCAGGTCGATGGCCTTGTCGGGCAGTTGGCGATCGGCGATGTAGCGGTTGGACAGCGTCGCCGCGGCCACGATCGCCGGATCGGTGATCTCCACGCCGTGATGCACGGCGTAGCGCTCCTTGAGGCCGCGCAGGATCGCGATCGTGTCCTCGACGCTGGGCTCGCCGACGAACACCTTCTGGAAGCGGCGCTCGAGCGCGGCGTCCTTTTCGACGTACTTGCGGTACTCGTCGAGCGTGGTCGCGCCGATGCAGTGCAGCTCGCCGCGGGCGAGCGCGGGCTTGAGCATGTTGCCCGCGTCCATCGCGCCGTCGGCCTTGCCGGCGCCGACCATCGTGTGCAGTTCGTCGATGAACAGGATGATCTGGCCCTCGTTCTTGGCCAGGTCGCTGAGGACGCCCTTCAGGCGCTCCTCGAACTCGCCGCGGTACTTGGCCCCGGCGATCAGTGCGCCCATGTCGAGCGAAAGCACGCGCTTGCCGCGCAGGCCCTCGGGCACTTCATTGTTGACGATGCGCTGGGCCAGGCCCTCGACGATCGCGGTCTTGCCCACACCGGGCTCGCCGATCAGCACCGGGTTGTTCTTGGTGCGCCGCTGCAGCACCTGGATCGTGCGCCGGATCTCCTCGTCGCGCCCGACCACCGGGTCGAGCTTGCCGCTCTCGGCGCGCGCGGTCAGGTCGATCGTGTACTTCTCCAGCGCCTGGCGCGCGTCCTCGGCGTTCTCGTCCTGGACGCTCTCGCCGCCGCGGACCTTCGCGATCGCGGCCTCGAGCCGGGCCTTGTCCGCGCCGGCCGCCTTCAGCGCCTTGCCCGCGTCGCCGCCATCGTCGAGCGCGGCGAGCACGAACAGCTCGGAGGCGATGAAGGCATCCCCGCGCTGCTGGGCGAGCTTGTCGGTGACGTTGAGCAGGCGCGAGAGGTCGTTGCCGACCGACAACTGGCCGGCCTGCCCGGTCACCTTGGGCATGCGCTCGAGCGCCTCGGTCAGCCGCTCGCGCAGCACCGGCACGTTGACGCCGGCCTGGCCCAACAGCGGCCGGGTGCCGCCGCCCTGCTGATCGAGCAGCGCCAGCAGCAGGTGCGCCGGCTCGATGAAGTTGTGGTCGCGGCCCACGGCCAGCGACTGCGCATCGGCCAGCGCCTGCTGGAAACGCGACGTGAGCTTGTCCATCCGCATGACGGGAATCCTCGAAGAGAGAAGGCCGGCGCCTGCCGGCGATGTCCTCCAGATGCGGGCGAAGCGAGCGGTTGCAAGCGCCCGCCCCCGCAGAGCGCGCCCCGGCAGGCGCCGAGCCATCGGGCGTCCTCACCCGGCACTTGCGCGGTGGCCGGCAGGATGCGGACTGATCCCGCCCGGAGCCCGCCCGCATGCAGTACCGCCTCTACTACTGGAACGGCATCCAGGGGCGCGGCGAGTTCGTACGGCTGGCGCTGGAGGACGCGGGCGCCGACTACATCGACGTGGTGCGTGAGCAGGGCGACACCGCGATGACATCGTTCCTGGCCGGCCGCGCGATCGGCCTGCGCCCGTTCGCTCCCCCATTCCTGGAGGCTGACGACCAGGTCATCGCCCAGGTCGCCGCGATCCTGCATGTCCTCGGGCCGCAGCTGGACCTGGTGCCCGACGACGCCGCGCGCCGGCTGCAGGCGCTGCAACTGCAGCTCACGATCGCCGACCTGGTGACCGAGATCCACGACAGCCACCACCCGATCGCCAGCGCGGCGTACTACGAGAACCAGAAGGACGCCGCTGCGCGTCGGGCGGCCGACCTGCGCCAGCACCGCCTGCCGAAGTTCCTCGGCTACTTCGAAGCCGTACTCGGGCAGGCCGGCGGCGCGCACGTGCTTGGACGCCATTGCTATGTCGACCTGTCGCTGTTCCAACTGCTGCGCGGCCTCGACTACGCCTTTCCCGAGGCGATGGCGTCGCTGTCGCCAACGCTGCCGCGGCTGCGCGCGCTCGAGGCCCGGATCGCCGAGCGTCCGAACATCGCCGCCTATCTGGCCTCGACACGCCGGCTGCCGTTCAACACGCAAGGGATCTTCCGCCACTACCCGGAACTCGACGGCGCAATTACCCCTTTGGACACGTGACACGCCACACGGATTCACATCGGTTTATCGCCGCACACGCGATCATGCTGCAATGCGCCAATCACTGGAAGCCGCCACCCCCTCGCCCTCATCTTCCGCCCCGCATCGCGGACCACCGCCGCCACCGGCCGACGACTGGGCGCTGTTTCTCGACGTCGACGGTTGTCTGTTGCCATTCGCAGAACGACCCGACGTGGTCTCGGTACCTCCGCCCCTGCTCGCGCGCCTGAGTGCGTTGCGCGCCTCGCTGGGCGGCGCGCTGGCCCTGGTCAGCGGACGCAGCCTGGCAACGCTCGATCATTTGTTCGCGCCCGAGCGGTTCACGGCCGCAGGCCTGCACGGCGTCGAGCGGCGGTGCGCGGACGGCACCACCCACGGCGCGCCGTCGCCCGCCGCGCTCGCGGCGATCCGCGACGAGGCCGTTGTCGTCGCTCGCAGCTATCCTGGCGCGGTGATCGAAGACAAAGGCGCGGCGCTCGGCCTGCACTGGCGCGCCGCGCCGCAGGCGGAGATCGCGCTGCGCGGCTTCGCCGAGGCGATGCTGCCGCGGCTGCCCGGCTATCAGCTCCAACCCGGCGACCACGTCGTCGAACTGCGCCCCGAGCACGCCGACAAGGGCAGTGCGATCCTTGCCTTCCTTGAAGAGCCGCCGTTCGCCGGCCGCCGCCCGGTGTTCGCCGGCGACGACCTGACCGACGAGACGGGTTTCGCCGCGGTCAACGCCCGCGGCGGCATCAGCGTCCTGGTCGGCGACCGCACCGCGTCGGCCGCCCAGTTCGCGCTGGCCGGCCCGGCCCAGGTCCACCGCTGGCTCGGCGTGCCTGCCCCGCTTCCCGCCCTGCCTACGGAGATCTCCCGATGACGCCAGCCGACACCGCCACCCTCGACCTGGGCCTCGTCGGCAACGGCAGCTTCGGCGCGCTGTTCGACGCGAAGGCCCGGTTGGTCTGGTCGTGCCTGCCGGCCTTCGACGGCGATCCGGCGTTCTGTGCGCTGCTCTCGCCCAAAACCGGCCACGGCGATTGGTCGATCGAGCTCGACGACTTCGCGCGCAGCGAGCAGCGCTACATCGAGAACACCGCGATCCTACGCACCGTGCTCTACGACCGCCATGGCGCTTCGATCGAGATCCTCGACTTCGCGCCGCGCTGGCGCCAGCACGGGCGGTTCTACCGCCCGGTCATGTTGACGCGCCGGGTTCGCCTGCTCTCGGGCAGCCCGCGCATCCGCGTGCTGCTGCGTCCGCTCGCCGACTGGGGTGCGCGTACGCCCGAGAGCACCTGGGGCAGCAACCACATCCGGTTCCTGCTTCGGGACTTCGCGCTGCGCGCGACCACCGACATGCCGATCCGGCTGCTGCGCGAGGGCCTGCCGTTCGTGCTCGATCGCGACCTGCACTTCGTGATGGGCCCGGACGAAACACTGACTCAGCCGATCGCCGAGTTCGTGCGCGACGCCCTGCATCGCACCACCGACTACTGGCGCGAATGGGTGCGCTACCTGTCGATTCCGCTCGATTTCCAGGAGGCGGTGATCCGCAGCGCGATCACGCTCAAGCTGTGCCAGTACGAGGACAGCGGCGGCATCATCGCCGCGATGACCACCTCGATCCCGGAGGCACCGGGCACTGCGCGCAACTGGGACTACCGCTACTGCTGGCTGCGCGACGCGGCGTTCGTCGTACGCACGCTCAATCGCCTGGGCGCGACCCGGACGATGGAGGAGTACATCCGCTACATCTTCAACCTGGCGGTCAGCGACGACGGCGACATGCAGCCGGTCTACGGCATCGACTACGCGCACGAGCTGACCGAGGAGGAGATGCCGGCGCTGGCCGGCTACCGCGGCATGGGCCCGGTGCGCCGCGGCAACCTGGCCTATGTGCAGCGCCAGCACGATACCTACGGCAGTGTCGTGCTGGCCTCGGCCCAATTGTTCTTCGACCGCCGCCTCGAGCATCCAGGCGATACAGCGACGTTCGCCAAGCTCGAACCGCTCGGCGACCTGGCGTGGAAACTCTACGACCAACCCGATGCCGGCCTGTGGGAGTTCCGCGGCAAGGCCCACGTGCACACCTATTCCAGCGCGATGTGCTGGGCGGCCTGCGACCGGCTGGCGCGGATCGCGGTGCAGCTCGGCCTGGACGCGCGCGCCACGCACTGGCGCGAGCGCGCCGACACGATGCGCACCCGCATCCTGGCCGAGGCCTGGAATGGAGAACTCGGTCACTTCGCCGACGCCTTCGGCGGCGATCGCCTCGACGCCTCGCTGCTGCTGCTCGCCGACCTGGGCTTCGTATCGCCCGAGGATCCGCGCTTTGTCGCCACCGTCGATGCGATCGGGCGAACGCTGCGCCACGGCGACGGCCTGTTCCGCTACGTCGTGCCCGACGATTTCGGTGCACCGGAGACCAGTTTCACGATCTGCACGTTCTGGTACATCGACGCACTCGCCTCGATCGGACGCCAACACGAGGCGCGCAGCCTGTTCGAGACCATGCTCGCACGTCGCAACCACCTGGGCCTGCTGTCGGAGGACATGTCGTTCGAGGATGGCGAGGCCTGGGGCAACTTCCCGCAGACCTACTCGCATGTGGGCCTGATCATGGCGGCGATGCGGCTGTCGCGTTCCTGGCAGGAGGCAGCATGAGCCGCCTGGTCGTCGTCTCCAACCGGGTGGCGCTGCCGGACTCGGACCAGAACGGCGGCCTGGCAACCGCGCTCGACGCCGCGCTCAAGGAGGCCGGCGGCCTGTGGTTCGGCTGGAGCGGCAAGGTCGCGCGCGCACACTCGGGGGAACTGCACCGCGCCACGCACGACAACATCGACTACCTGACGATCGATCTGTCGCGCGAGGACTACGAGGGCTACTACAACGGCTTCTCCAACCGCACGCTGTGGCCGCTGCTGCATTTCCGGCTGGACCTGGTCGACTACAACGCGATGACCCAGGCCGCCTACCGCGGCGTCAATGCGCTGTTCGCCGAGAAGCTGGCCAAGGAGATCCGCGACGAGGACATCGTCTGGGTCCACGACTATCATCTGCTGCCGCTGGCGCAGGAACTGCGCCGGCGCGGCGTGCGCGCGCGCATCGGTTTCTTCCTGCATGTGCCGTTTCCGTCGGCCGACATCGTCGCCGGGCTGCCGCACCACGAGAAGACGTTCGGTGCACTGGCGGCCTACGACCTGGTCGGCTTCCAGACCGAACGCGACCTGGAGCGGTTCCAGGACTACATCCGCCTGTTCCGCGGCGGCAGCGTGGCAGCGCGCGGGACGCTGCGCGACCACGACGGGCGCAGCTTCCAGGCCGACGCCTTCCCGATCGGCATCGATGCCTCGGCGATCGCGACGCTGGCGGCCAACGCCTCGCGTAACCCGGCCGTGCGCCGGATGCAGGCCAGCCTCACCGGTCGCGCGCTGGCGATCGGCGTGGACCGCCTCGACTATTCCAAGGGCCTGCCCGAGCGCTTCCGCGCCTTCGAGCGCGTGCTCGACAAGCACACCGACCTGCGCGGACAGCTGACCTATCTGCAGATCGCCCCGGTCTCGCGCGGTGGTGTCGCCAGCTACCGCGCCCTGCGCCGCGAACTGGAGCAGTACGCCGGCCACATCAACGGCGCCCATGCCGACCCCGACTGGACGCCGATGCGCTACGTCAATCGCACCTACCCGCATGCGACGCTGGCCGGCTTCTACCGCCTGGCGCGCATCGGCCTGGTCACCCCACTGCGCGACGGCATGAACCTGGTTGCCAAGGAATACGTCGCGTCCCAGGATCCCCAGGACCCCGGCGCGCTGGTGCTGTCGATCTTCGCCGGCGCCGCACGCGAGCTCGACGGGGCACTGCTGATCAACCCCTTCGACAGCGACGGCGTCGCCGATGCGATCGCCGCCGCGTTGAAGATGCCGCTGGACGAACGCCGCGAACGCTGGCAATCGATGATGCAGCGCATCTCCAGCTACGACATCCACGCCTGGCGCCGCGACTTTCTCGACCGCCTCCAACAGACCCGCTAACCCGGGGCCAAAACCGGGGTCAGAGTCGCTTTTCCTGCGAGTTGGTCGACGCCCTCAGGCATTGCCGCGTGAAAAGCGACTCTGACCCCGGTTTTGGGAACCCGGCTTGGTTCAAAGAGGGGCGGGCTGGATGATCTCGACCCAGTAGCCGTCGGGGTCCTTGATGAAGGCGATCGAGCGCATGCTGCCGTCGCTCAGCCGCTTCTGGAACGGGACCTCCAGCGCCTCGAATCGCGCGCAGGCGGCGCGGATATCGGGCACGCTGACACAGATATGGCCGAAACCGCGCGGGTCGCGATTGCCGTCGTGGTAGACCGGGCCGTCCTGGTGTTCGGTGCCGTGGTTGTGGGTCAACTCGAGCACGCCGCGCTGCTGCGCCAGCCACTGACGGCGCGCTTCGTCGTCGTCGGGAAGGGCCTCGGCGTCGTCGATCAGGACCAGGAAGTACAGCGAGAACTTCGCCTCGGGGAAATCCACCTTGCGCGCAAGGGTGAAGCCGAGCACGCGCGTGTAGAAGTCCAGCGATGCGACCGGATCCTTGACCCGCAGCATCGTGTGGTTGAAGACGAACTCGCGCGTCGCGCGATCGCGTTCGGCGGCGACACCGGGGACCTGGGCGAGTGCGGCACGGGTCTGTGCGGTCATGGCACGGCTTTTCCGAAATGGCGGGTGCGCCATTATCGGTGATCGGCCACTCGCCTGCGGGCATGACGCGCAACGCTGCGTCGCGGCCCCATGCGCCCGCCCCCGCCGCCATCACCCCTCGCCGGTCTCCGGTTGCAGCCAGCCGCGAGCGCGGAAGACCGGGCCGACCAATGGCAGCACCGCTTCGACCTCGAACACGCAGCGCCCGTCGTCCTCGCGCTCGTTGCCGCGCACGTCCGCCAGCAGGCGCGCCGGCAGCGGCAGCACGCCGAGCACGCGCGCCCCGACCACGTTCCAGTACAGCGTCCCGTCGTGGTGGTGCAGCACGCAGCGCAGGTGCAGCGCGCCACGGCGCAGCCGCAATTGGCCGTCGCGATGCCACAGCCGCCAACGCGCCTGACCTCGTCGCGGCGCGGTGTCCAGTTCGCGCAGCCAGATTTCCCCGCGTGGCCCGGTGGTGCAGTCCAGGGTCAGCGCCGCGTCCGTGGCAGCGCCCGGCACGGCAGCCAGGCGCGCGCACAGTCGCGCCAAGCGTCCCCGACTGCGCTCGATCGTCATCGCGCCGACATGCCGCGCATGCCCGCGCGCGCCATGCAGCGTACGCAGCGCATCGGGCATCCGGAAGAACGCGGCGCCGAGCAGGGTCTGGAACAGCGTCGGCACCATCGCGCGGCCTGGAACGGATCGGGCGCGCAGAATAGCGCTTGCGCGCCCGGCGATCAGCCCGGATCGACCGCCGCGGGCGGTCGTCGCTGCAGGCCGAGCAGACCGAACGCCACCGCCAGGGCCGCATACGCGGCCGCGAACTGGAATGCGATCGCCTGGCGCAGCCCCTCCAGCTGCCAAGGCAGCACCAGCGCACCGGCCGGGTGCACCGAATGGATCACCCCGAACAGGGTCGCAACCGCGGCCAGCAGCAGCGTCGCCACGGCAGTGGCCGGGCGCCAATCGACCAGCGCGACCAGGGTCGTCGCCCACAGCATCGCGGTGATGATGAAGCCGTTGCCGAGCACGACGATGGTCGCCATCTCCGGCAGTCCGTGGCCGGCATCGAGCTGCGCGTACAGCGCAGCCATGCGTTCGGGATCGATCCACGCCGGATTGCCGAACTTGATGTTGAGCAGGTAGGCGATGGCCGGCAGGAAAGCCAGCGACACTGCGATCGCGTGCTCGCGCCTCGTGCTGTGAAACGCCTGCACGGTGATGTCGATGCCGACGAACACGATGATCGGTGCCAGCACCGCCACCGGCAGCCACTGCACCAACCCCGAGACCAGCCCGAGCACGCCGCCCAGGCCGATGAACAGTCCGGTCAGCAGCGTGTAACCGCTGCGTGCCCCCATGTGCTTGTAAGCAGGCTGGCCGATATAGGGCGTGGTCTGCGCGACCCCACCACAGACGCCGGCGACCAGCGTGGACACCGCCTCCACCAGCAAGATATCGCGCGTGCGGTAGTCATCGCCGGCCGCGCGCGCACTTTCGCTGACGTTGATCCCGCCGACCACCATCAGCAGGCCGAACGGCAGCAGCAGCGACAGGTACGGCAGTGTGGTCGGCAGTCCGGTGACGAAGCCCAGGTTCGGCCACGGCCAGGCGGGTGCAGGCCAGGTGACGTCGGGCACGGCGAACCCCGGCGACAGGCCCGACAGCCCGAGCCCGTAGTACAGCACCAGCCCGACCAGCAGCGCGAACGGCACACCCGGCAGGCGGAACGGCACCGGTCCGCGGGCGACGAGCACGTACAGCAGCAGCCCCAGTGTCGCAAAGCCCGCGACGGGCGAGCGCAGGGTCTCGATCAGTGGCAGGAAGCCGAGCAACATCAACGCCGCACCGCCGATCGAGCCCAGCAGCGCTGCGCGCGGCACGACCCGGGTGATCCAGTCGCCGGCAAACGACAGCAAGCATTTCAGTACGCCCATGACGACCAGCGACGCCATGCCGAGCTGCCAGGTCGCGATGCCGGCGGCCTCGGCGTCCATGCCCTGCTGGCGGAACGCGAGAAACGCAGGACCGAGCACCAGCAGCGCCATGCCAATGCTGGTCGGCGCGTCGAGGCCGAGTGGCATCGCGGTGACATCATCGCGGCCGCTACGTTGCGCCAGACGCCGCGCCATCGCCGTGTACATCAGGTTGCCGACCAGCACGCCGAACGCGGTGCCCGGGAACATGCGTCCGAACACGATGTCGGCCGGCACCCCGAAAATCCCGACCAGCGCCGCGGCGATGAACCCCAGAATCGAGAGGTTGTCGACGACGAGGCCGAAGAAGCCGTTGATGTCGCCGGGGACGAACCAGCGGGGCCGGGCGTCAGGGGGCGTGCGCGGGGAAGAAGCCATACGGATTCCGGTATTGGACATCGATCCCGGCGTTTCTGCGAAGGCCGGACGTGACAGCACCGGGCGTCACACGCGACGGCGCCGCGCCTCCCGCCGATTGCCCACCTCGGCGCGCCGCGAGCCATCGGGCGGGACGATCTTCAGCACTTCGCAGCGCGCCGGCGAGTGCCGGCGCGAATCGTTGAAGGATGGAGCGGCGCGGATGACAGATGCGCTCGAGCGACATGGCGGGATCTGGGGACGGGAGGAGAGGGGGTCAGAACGACACGTCGGCATGCAACTGCGAGCGCAGCACCGACAAGTGTCCGGTCTCGCGCTTCCACGCCAACCGGATCGCCTCGATCGACGCCGCGGCTTCCGGGGTATCGGCATGCAGGACCACCAGCTCCTTGGAGCGCAGCCGGCTGGGCGTGTTGCTGCCCGGCGGCAGCCACTGGCCGTAGACGTCGACGACGCTCAGACCGGCCGGGAACCGGGGCGAGACCTCGCGATCGAGGAAATCCAGCCAGCGCCGCTCGGCGGCGGCCGTCTCATCGGCGTCGGCCTCCCAACGCCCGGTGGCGAAATACAGTTCGGTGCGCAGCCAGCCGCGGCCCTCCGCGGGGCGCGTCGCATCGCCCTGATAGGCGGCAGTCACGCCCTGCCTTGGCGCGCCGGCAGGCACGGGCGCGCTCGCGCAGGCAACCAGCGACAACGCGACGAGCAACGGAACGGTGGAGCGCAACTCAGACGGCATGGCGATCGGCATCGACAAAGGAAGAGCGCCATCCTAGGCACTGGCGCGTCCGCAATTGTTGCGGCGCCGCAACACTGTATCGCTTTATGCAGATGGACGCATGGATCGTACGACGGGCCTAATGCGGCCCTGGCCGTCGCTGCACGCACGGCCATCGGCGCCGGGCCTCGCGCGCGTCCCTCTCCCCGCCCGCGACGGCTCCGGAGCCACCCCTTACCCGCCCCGCGCCAGGAGTCCGCATGCGTCGTCCGTCCGTCCGTCGTCCCCCCGCCCCGCTGGCCTTGGCGATCGCGTGTGTGATCTGCGCGCCGGCCGCCGCGCAGACGGCCGACGCCGATGGCGCCACGCGGCTCGACGCGGTGATCGTCACCGGCACCCGCGCCGCCGACCGCACCGTGCTCGAATCGACCTCGCCGATCGACGTGCTCGACGCGCAGGACCTGCGCCGGGCGGGCGTGGCCGGCGGCGAGTTGGGCAGCGCGCTGCAGACGCTGCTGCCGTCGTTCAACTTTCCGCGCCAGTCCAACTCCGGCGGCGCCGATCACGTGCGCGCCGCGCAACTGCGCGGCCTTTCGCCCGATCAGGTGCTGGTGCTGATCAACGGCAAGCGCAGGCACACCTCGGCACTGGTGAGCACCGGCTCGAAGATCGGTCGCGGCGCCACACCGGTGGACTTCAACGCGATCCCGGTTTCAGCGATCGCGCGCATCGAGGTCCTGCGCGACGGCGCCGGCGCGCAGTACGGGTCGGACGCGGTCGCAGGCGTGGTCAACGTGATTCTCGACGACGCGGCAGATGGCGGTGCGTTCGAGGCCAGCTATGGGCTGCACCACACTGACCTGGCGCCGATCGGGCGCACGCTCACCGACGGCCAGACCAGCTTTGTCAGCGCCAAGGTCGGCACCGCGCTCGGCGACGAGGGCTTCCTGCGCGTGGGCCTGGAGGCCCGCAACCGCGAGGCCACCAACCGCGCGGGCTTCGACCAGGTGCCGCCGTGGGACCAGACGGAGGCCAACCTCACGGTGCAGGGTCGGCGCAACTACCACCTGGGCGATGGCGCGTCGCAGGATCTCAACGGCTGGTTCAACACCGAAGTGCCGATCGGCGAGACGGCGACGCTGTATGGCTTCGGCACCTACCACCAGCGCGATACCGAAGGCGCGAACTACTACCGCTACCCCGACGGCAAGGCGAACTGGCCGCAGGTCTATCCCGACGGCTTCCGGCCGGTCTCGATCGGCGAAAATCTCGATATCGGCGCGGTCGCGGGCGTGCGCGGCCAGTGGGGCGAGTGGCAGGTCGACGCCAGCCTCAATCACGGCCGCAACGAGTTCACGTACCGCCTGCGCGACTCGATCAACGCTTCGCTCGGGCCCGGCAGCCCGACGCGCTTCCGCACTGGCGACTACGCGTTCTCGCAGCGCCTGCTCAACCTCGACCTCAGCCGCGGCTTCGAGACGTTCACCGACTACCACACCGTCGCCGCGGGCCTGGAACTGCGCACCGAGCGCTACGAGACCGGCGCCGGCGACCCGGCGAGCTATGCGGTCGGCCCGTACGCCGACCGGCCGGCCGGCTCGCAGGCCGGCGGCGGGCTGACGCCGCAGGACGAGGCCGACCTCGACCGCGACGTCGCCAGCCTCTACGCCAGCCTGGCCAGCAGCTTCGGCGAGCGCCTGGCGACCGATGTCGCGGTGCGCTACGAGAACTACGACGACTTCGGCGGCGAACTGACCGGGCGGCTGGCCGCGCGCTACGAGTTCGCGCCGGCGTTCGCGCTGCGCGGTGCGCTGTCGAACAACGTCCGCGCGCCGGCGTTGGCGCAGACCGGCTACGAGTCCACCAGCACCGGCTACAACGCCGCTGGCCAGATCGTGCAGGGCCGGCTGCTGTCGGTGAACAACCCGATCGCGCGCGCACTGGGCGCGACCGACCTGTCGCCGGAGACGTCGATCAACGCCAGCCTGGGCTTCACCAGCCGCATCGGCCGGCGCTTCGACATGGCTCTGGACCTGTTCCAGATCGAGATCGACGACCGCATCGCGCTGTCGGAAGCGATCACCAGCGATGCGTTGACCGCGTTCGTCGATGCCAACTTCGATGTCGCGCGGATCCAGAGCGCGCAGTTCTTCGTCAACGCCGCCGACACCCGGACCCGCGGTGCCGAGCTGGTCGCCAATTGGCGCGACGCGCTCGCCGGCGGCCAACTGCACCTGACCGGGGCCTGGAGCTACGCCAAGACCGAGCTGCGCAACATCGTCGCCACGCCGCAGCAACTCGCCGCGCTGGACCCGGACTACGTGCTGTTCGGCGTCGAGGAGCGCAACACGCTGACCGACGCCGCGCCGCGCACCCGCGGCCAGTTCACCGCGACCTGGCGCGACGACCGCTGGAACCTGCTCGCGCGCGTGCAGCGCCACGGCAGCGCCAAACGGGTGTTCAACTTCGGCGGCGGCCATGAGCCCGAGCAGGTCTACGGCGCGCAATGGCAGCTCGACGCCGAGGTCGAACTGCGCCTGGCCCAGCGCTGGACGCTGGCGCTGGGCGGCCAGAACATCACCGACGAGTACCCGGACCTGTCGAACGAGGACATCTTCTACTTCGGCAACCTGCCCTACGACGTGCTCTCGCCCATCGGCAGCAACGGCGCCTATTGGTACACCCGCGTGCGCTACACGTTCTGACCCGACCGCGCCGTTGCTGAGCGTGCGTCACGCCGCGGGCGGCGGCCCATCGATCCAGGCCAGCGTCGCGATCCGGCCGCTACGGCCGTCTCGCCGGTGCGAGAAGAACGCGGACGGTTCGGAGATCGTGCAGCGTCCGCCCCCGTGCAGCGCGCCGGGCCGCAGGCCGGCAGCGATCAGCCGGCGGCGCGCCAGCGCGAACAGGTCGACCCGCCAGTGTCCAGGCCGGGTGGCGACGAAGGCCGCCGCCGTGCCCGCGTCCGGCCCCACGAAGGCGTCGTACACCTCGGCCCCGACTTCATAGGCCTGCGGCCCCGCCGCCGGCCCCAGCCAGGCGCGCACGCGGTCGGGCGGCGTGCGCATCGCGCCGAGCGTGCGCTCGAGCACCCCGGCCGCCAGGCCGCGCCAGCCCGCGTGCGCGGCGGCGACCTCGCGGCCATCGTCGGCGGCGAACACCACCGGCAGGCAGTCGGCGGTCAGGATCGCCAGCACGGTGCCGGGCACCGAGGTCACCGCCGCATCGGCTTCAGGCTCGGCGTCGGGCGAGGCAGCGCCCGCGCCCGGCGCGTCGAAACGCAGCACTGTGGTGCCATGCACCTGCCGCAGCCAGTGCGGCGGCGACGGCAGCGCGAGCAGCCGCACCAGCGCGGCGCGGTTGCGGTCGACGACCGCCGGGTCGTCGCCGTCGGGCGAATAGCGGTTGCCCAGATTGAACTGGTCGAACGGCGGCGGTGACGCGCCGACGCCATGGCGCAGCGTGGTCCCGGCGCGCACGCCCGGCGGCGCGGGCCAATCGGCGGGCAGCCAGGCGCTCATCGGCGCGCCAGGTCGCCGTGCGCTGCGGCATCCGCACGCAACGCCTTGAGCAGGGCCTGCATGTCGGCCGGCAGCGGTGCGCTGCAGCGCACGGCCTCGCCGGTCGTGGGATGGCGGAACGCCAGCGTCTCGGCATGCAGCGCCTGACGGCGGAAGCCGCGCAGCATCGACGCGGTCTCCTCCGACGCGCCCTTGGGCAGCTTCAGCGCACCGCCGTACAGCGGGTCGCCGAGGATCGGATGGCGCAGATGCGCCATATGCACGCGGATCTGGTGGGTGCGGCCGGTCTCGAGCCGGCACTCGAGCGCGGTGTGTGCGCGGAACCGCTCGCGCAGGCGATAGTGAGTGACCGCCTCACGGCCATCCTCACGCACGGCCATGCGCAGGCGATCGCGCGGGTGCCGGTCGATCGGCGCATCGGCCGTACCGCCCGAGACCAGCGCGCCGACCACGACCGCCAGGTACTGGCGGTGCACGTCGCGCGCCGAGAGCTGCTCGACCAGCGCGTTATGCGCCTCGAGCGTGCGCGCGACCACCATGACCCCCGAGGTGTCCTTGTCCAGCCGGTGGACGATGCCCGCGCGCGGCAGCGCGGTCAGCGACGGATCGCGGAACAGCAACGCGTTGACCAGCGTGCCATCGGGGTTGCCGGCGCCCGGATGCACGACCAGGCCGGCGGGCTTGTCGATCACGAACACCTGGTCGTCCTCGTACAGCACCGACAAGGGGATGTCCTGCGGCAGCGCCTCGGTCTGGACGTCGAGGACGACGTTCAGGCGGACGGTCTCGCCGCCGACGACCGGGTCGCGCGGGCGCGGCACGGCGCCGTCGAGCAGGACATCGCCGGCCTTGATCCAGGCGGTGAGGCGGGAGCGCGAGAACTGCGGGAACAGTTCGGCCAGGACCGCGTCGAATCGGCGTCCCGCGGCGGCATCGGGCACCTTGGCGGTGCGCTGGTCGGGAAGGTCGCTGGGGGCTGGCTGCATTGGACGGCTCGGATTCAGGCGTGGGCGACGGGCACGGGGCCCGGACTGGTATTATCCGCGCTTCGTGCCCCGACCGCCCATTGCCTCCATGACCCCACGCCTTGCATTGACGACCCGCGCCCTGGTGTGCCTGCTGCTGGCCGTGCTGGTCGCCACCGGCTGTTCCCGCGGCAAGACCAAGGACGACGAGAACGAGGGCGTGCCGGTCACCGAGCTCTACGACAAGGGCCACGCGTCGATGCGCATGGGCAACTGGAGCAACGCGGCGACGACGTTCCGCCGCCTGGTCGCGCAGTACCCCTATGGGCCGCACACCGAGCAGGCGCTGATCGAGATTGCCTACGCGCAGTACAAGATGGGCAACAACGAGGAAGCGATCTCCAGCATCGACCGCTTCATCCGCACGTATCCCACGCACCGCAACATCGCCTACCTGTACTACCTGCGCGGGCTGGTGAACTCCAACCGCGACACGGTGTTCCTGCAGCGTGTGTGGAGCCTGGACAGCAGCCGCCGCGACCTGGCCTCGCCCAACCAGGCCTACGCCGACTTCAACACCGTCACCGAGCGCTTCCCCAACAGCCGCTACGCCGCCGACGCGCGCCAGCGCATGGTCGCGCTGCGCAATCTGTTCGCGCGCCACGAGATCGAGACCTCGCTGTACTACCTGCGCCGCGGCGCGTACGTCGCCGCGACCGAGCGGGCGACCTATCTGCTGGAGACCTATCCGCAGAGCGAATACCAGAACGACGCCGTCGCCGTGCTCGCGCTCGCCTACGACCGGCTCGGCAACGACACCCTCTCGGCCGACGCGCGCCGGGTGCTGGAGCGCAACGAACCCGATCACCCGTATCTGACCGGTTCCTGGCCGAACGAGCCCTGGCGCATCCGTCGCCTCAACCCGTTCGCGACCGAGCGCACTGCGATCGACAGCGACCGCGACTGACGACACCAACGCCGCCCCCAGGGCGGCGTTCTTCGTTCGGGTCGGGCCCGGGCGCTTAAACTCCCCCGCATGCCCGCCTTTCTCGCCCGCCTGCTGTACCTGCTCGCCACGCTGGTCGGTCTGCTGCCCAACGTCGCCCAGCGCGCCATCGCCACCGTCGCTGCCGCACTGGGCCGCACCGCCGGCAGTCGCGAAAGCCGCGTCGCGCTGCGCAATCTCGAACTCGCCTATCCCGAGCTGTCGCCAGACGAGCGAGAGGGACTGCGGCGCGCGGTGCTGCGCACCACCGCGCTGCAGACGCTCGAGACGCTGCGGCTGTGGACGCATCGCCCGACGCACAACCTGCGCATGATCCGCGAGCAGCACGGCGTCGGGTTGTTCGATGCCGCGCTCGCCTCGGGCCGGGGCCTGATCGTCGTCGCGCCGCATTACGGCAACTGGGAACTGCTCAACCAGTGGCTGGCCGCGCGCACGCCGATCTCGATCCTCTACCGCGCCCCCGAATCGGCAGTCGGCGAAGCCTTCCTGCGGCTGGTGCGTGCGCGCGCCGGCGACGATACCCGCGTGACCCAGGTGCGCGCCGAGGGTCCGGCGGTGCGCCAGTTGTGGAAGACGCTGCGCGACGGCGGCGTGGCCGGGATCCTGCCCGATCAGCAGCCCAAGGCCGGCGACGGCGAGTTCGTACCGTTCTTCGGTCTGCCGGCGCTGACGATGACGCTGGTGCCGCGGCTGGCCGAACGCACCGGCGCGACCGTGCTCTACGCCTACTGCGAGCGCCTCGGCGATGGCCCCGGGTTCGCACTGCGCATCGAACCGGCGCCCGAGGGTATCGCCGATGCCGACGTGCCGCGCGCCACCGCTGCGCTCAACGCCGGCGTCGAGCACATCGCCCGACGCGACCCGGCGCAGTACCAGTGGACCTACAAGCGCTACAAGGCGCGGCCGTCGGGTTCGCACGACGACAACCCCTATCTCGACCTGGAGCGCCGCCGATGACCCTGCCGACCGAGGGCCGCGACGACGCAGCGGCCGCGCTGTCGCCGCCGACATCCGTCGCAGAGGCCGCCCCCCCGGTCGACGTTGGCGTCTGGCAGCCGCTGCCGGTCGCCGCACGCACGCTATCGACGATCACCGCGCTGATCGGCACGCTGCTGCCGCTGGCGGCCCTGCTGGTGCCGGGACTGCTCACGTTCGGACGCTCGCCGCTCTCGCTGGCGTCACACGCTGGCGCGCTGGTGCTGTTGCCGGCATGGACGGTGTGGATCGCACGGCGGCGCTGGCTGCGCACGCGCTGGCGGCTCGACGACGACGGCCTGGGCATCCGCCGCGGGCACCTGTGGCGCAGCGACGTGCGCGTGCCGGGCAACCGCGTGCAGCATCTGGACATCCGGCGCGGCCCACTGGAACGCGCGTTCGGCCTGTCGACGCTGACCGTGCACACGGCCGGCACCCGCAACAGCGCGGTAGCGCTGTCGGGTCTGGCGCACGCCCAGGCCGAGCGGTTGCGCGATGCGCTGGCCGCACGCGCGGCGCGTGACGACGACCATGACGACGCCTGAGCCGCCGCCGTTGCCGCCGCTTCCCCCTGCGGCGAGGCCCGACGATGCCGAGCGCCGGCTGCATCCGGCCTCATGGCTGTTCGTGCTGTTGCAGAACCTGCGCCAGTTCATCGTGCCGCTGATCGTGCTGCTGGTCGCCGGCCGGCGCGCCGACGACGGCCCGGCGTGGCTGCCGCTGATCGGCATCGGCGCGCTGGTCGCGGTGTCGGTGTGGCAGTACCTGACGTTCCGCTACCGCATTGCCGATGATCGCTTGGTCGTGCGCAGCGGGCTGCTCGAGCGCAGCGTGCGCCAGATCCCCTATTCGCGCATCCACAACGTCGCGATCCACCAGTCGCTGCTGCATCGCCTGGTCGGCGTGGCCGAGGTCCGGCTCGAGTCGGCCGGCGGCACCCGTCCCGAGGCGCAGATGCGGGTGCTGCGCCTGCCCGACGCGCTGGCGCTGGAGCAACTGATCCGCGACCGTGGCCGGAGCGATCCGGGCGCGCCGCAGCCGGCGTCGATGGCTGCGCCCGGCGACACGCTGCTCGCGCTGTCGACGGCCGAGGTCGTCAAGCTCGGGTTGATCTCCAATCGCGGCATGATCGTCGTCGCCGGTGCGCTGGCGCTCGCGTTCCAGGCGCTGCCCGACCGCACCGCTGGCCGCTGGCTCTTTGAGGGCGGGCGCGAGGCGTTCGGCTACGCCAACACCTTCGCCGCAACCTGGATGGCGAAGACCCTGGTGCTGGCCGGCGCAGTGGCACTGGCGCTGCTGGCGATCCGCGCGTTCTCGGTGGCGCTGGCGCTGGTGCGCTACCACGGCCTCCGGCTGCAGCGGCAGGGACGCCGCCTGACCGTCGAGCGCGGGCTGGTGAGCCGGTCGCGCAGTTCGGTACCGCGCCGACGCATCCAGGCCTGGACGCTGCGCGAAGGCGTGCTGCATCGATTGTTCGCGCGGCGCACGCTGGAGATCGACACCGCCAGTGCGCGCGGCAGCGATGGCCAGGGGCAGCAGGACGGCCGCGTGCTCGATGCGCTGGCGCCGATCGCGACGGCCGCGGCCTGCGACGCGATCGTCCGCGATGTTGCGGCGCTCGCCAGTTGGCCGCCGACGCACTGGCGGCCGCTGCATCGCCGGGCCTGGCTGCGGCTGGCGCTCGGCGCGTGGCTGCCGACCACCGTGCTGTGCGGGGTACTGGGCTGGTTCTTCGGCCGCTGGGGCCTGCTCGGCCTGCTGTGGCTGCCGTGGTCGGCGTTCGTCGCGCATCGACATGCGGCCCGCGCCGGCTACGCGATCGATACCGCGATGGTCGCCGTACGCGAGGGGTGGTGGCGTCGGCACTGGCGCTTTGCCGAGATCGGCAAGCTGCAGGCGGTGGAGCTGCGTCAGTCGCCACTGGACCGGTGGACCGGCATGGCCTCGCTGTGGCTCGACACCGCCGGCGCGCAGCCCCTGGCACCGCAGCTGCGGGTGCGCTTCGTTCCGCTTGCCGAGGCCGAACGCCTGCACGCGGCGCTGTCGCGCGAGATCGCCCGGCGACCGCTACGCTGGTAGCGCGTTGTTGCAGGTCGTTTAAATGAGAATGAATGTCATTTATAATGGGCGACTGCATCCTGCCACCTCAGGCGCCCCATGCTTTCATCCTCCTCGCTCCGCCCATTGGCCAAGTGGCTGATCGCCGCCCTGACCGCGCCGTCCATCGCCGTTGCGGCCGAGCCGCCGCAGGCCACCGATCTCGACGCGGTGCGCGTCGTCGGCCGCGCACAAGCGCTCTATCGCAGCGACGACGCTGCGGTCGCGACCCGCACCGGCACGCCGCTGTCGCAGGTCCCGGTCTCTGTCCAGGTGTTGCCGCGCGAGCTGATCGACGACCAGGCGGCCTACGAGGTCACCGACCTGTACCGCAGCATCAGCGGGGTGAGTTTCTTCAGCTACGCCGGCGTCACCTTGCGCGGCTTCCGCCAGGAGAACGTGCTCTACGACGGGCTGCGTGGCGACCCTTACGCGGGCTTCTCGGTACCGCAGTTGTTCAACATCGAGCGGCTGGAAGTGCTCAAAGGACCGGCCGGCGCGCTCTACGGCGGCGGCGAGCCCGGCGGCATCATCAATTACGTGACCCGCAAGCCGCAACGCCGCGCATTGCGCCGGGTCGAACTGGCGGCCGGCAATGCCGCCTTCGCTGCCGGTTCGCTCGAGGCGACCGGCCCGCTGTCCGACCGTGTGCGCTACCGGGTCGGCGTGCACGCCGACGGTGACGAGGGCGTGCGCTGGAACGCCGACAGCGAGAGCCGGATCGGCGACGCGTCGCTCGCCTTCGACATCGGCGACACCGGCGAACTGACGCTGCAGGTGACCGACATCGAGCAGAACCTGGGCGGCAACCGCCTGCGTGGCGTGCCAGTCGACGACGATGGTGTTTTCCTGACCGATCGCCGCTGGAACCACAACGAGGCCACGGACTTCCTGGACATGGACGCGCGGGTAGCGCTGGTGCAGTACCGCGCCTCGCCGTCGGCGGACTGGGACGTGGACCTGGCGGCGCGCTGGTTCGAGAACAGCGAGCACCAGATCTACCACGAGCCGATGGGACTGATCGACCGCGACGGCGACGGCCGCGCCGAATGGATGACCCGGCAGTTGCGCAACCAATGGCGCGACAACACCGGACTCACCTTGGCCGGCAACGCGGTCTGGCGCTTTTCGACCGGCACGCTCGGCCACACGCTGCTGTTCGGGGCGGACGGTTACCGCCTGGATGCCGACTTCGCCGCCCAGACCGCCAACAGCGCCGACCTGCGTCGCGGTGCCGGCCCGGTGCCGGGCATCGACCTGCGCGCGCCCAGGTACGGACGCAGTTCGTACCTCGACTACGGCCTCGACGCCCTGCCCTGGCGCAACACCCGCACGCGCGGGCTGCGTTACGGCGGCTACGTCCAGGACGAGATCGCGATCACACCGCGCTGGCAGGTGCTCGCCGGGCTGCGCTGGGACGGCTTCGAGGACGAGAACCGCATCGGCAGCAGCCGGATCAAGGGGAGCGACCTGAGCTGGCGTCTGGGCAGCACGGTGACGCTGCGCGAAGGCATCAACGCCTATGCCAATGTCGCCAGCGGCTTCCTTCCGCAGGCCACGTCCAACCAGGACCCGGCGGCCGGCGGCCCGTTCGATGCCGAGCGCAGCCGCCAATGGGAGGCCGGCCTCAAGACCGCGCTCGCCGACGGCCGCCTGACGCTCGGCACCGCGCTCTACCGCATCGAGCGCAGCAATATCGTGCAGGCCACGGGGGGCGTGGCCGATGGCGTCAACCAACTCGCACCGCTGGGCCTGGTGCGCAGCGAAGGCGTTGAGGTCGACCTGCTCGCCGACTTGACCGCGCATTGGGTGCTCAACATCGCCTACGCCTACAACGACGCGCGGGTGATCGACGCCGGCAGCAACGGCATCACCAACGCTTCCGGGGACCGCTTCGCCAACGCGCCGCGCAACAAGCTGGGGGTCTGGACCCGGTACGACCTGCCGGCACTGGCCTCTGCGGTCGGCTTCGGCCTGGACCACACCGGCGAACGCCTGAGCATGGACGGCCAGCGGGTCAAACCCTATACCGTCTTCGACCTGAGCTGGCAGACGCACTGGCAGCGCTGGAAGTTCCAGGCCAACGTCAAGAACCTCTTCGACAAGGTCTATGCGGCCAGCGGCTTCACCGAACGCACCGGGCATTTCCCCGGCGAGCCGCGACGGCTGTACCTGCAGGCCGCATACACGTTCTGAGCCGATGCCCGCCGACCCGCCCGCCCACCGCCAGCGCCCGCCCGCCGCAACGAAGAAGGCCAGCGGCCGACGGCTGTGGTTCGACCTGCACAGCTGGGTCGGACTCAAGCTGTCGCTGCTGATGGGCTTCGTGTGCCTGACCGGCACCTTGGCGACGGTATCGCAGGAAATCGACTGGCTGATCTTCCCCGAGGCGCGGGTCACCCCGTCCACGCAGCACGCGAGCTGGGGGACGCTGGTGGCCGCGGTGCAGCGCAGCTATCCGGCGTGGACACTCGAATCGCTGGCCGCGCCGCACGCGTCGCGCTTCGCTGCCCGCGCGGTGATGCGCCTGCCCGATGGCGAGCGCCGCTTCGTCTGGGTCGACCCGGCCACCGGCCGGGTGACCGGCGACACGCCCTGGTTCAATGCCCAGCGAATCCTGCGCAATACCCATCGCCATCTGATGCTGCCGTTGAAGATCGGTGTGCCGCTGGTGGCGGCGCTGTCGCTGCCATTGCTGCTCTCGCTGGCCACGAGCCTGGTCATCTACAAGCGCTGGTGGCGCGGGTTCGGGACCTGGCCGCGCGGCGACCGGCCGCGCCGGCTGTGGGGCGATGTGCATCGTCTTGCCGGTGTCTGGAGCCTGTGGTTCATCGCACTGATCGGGCTGACCGGAGCCTGGTACCTGGTCGAATCGCTCGGCGGCGATGCCGGACCTGCGGCGAAGATCGCGCTGCCCGAGGTCCCCGCCGCGGCGCCCGCCGATCCGGCAGCGATCGACCACGCGATCGCCGACGCGGCGCGGCGCTGGCCGCAGTTGCAGATCCGCGGCGTGCACGAGGTCTCGTCTGCATCGCTGCTGGTCGACGGCCAGGCGCAGGCCTGGCTGGTCCGCGACCGCGCGAACGCGATCGGCTTCGATCTGCGCGACGGCACGGTCGCCGGCCTGCGCGACGGCCGCGACATGGGCCTGCACCAGCGCATCGCCGAACTGGCCGATCCCTTGCACTTTGGCACCTTCGGCGGCTGGCCGGTGCGCTGGCTGTGGTGCGTGTTCGGCGCGATGCTGACCGCGCTGTGCGCAACCGGTGTCTACCTCTACGGCCTGCGTGTGGCCGACGCCCTGCGCGCTGCGCAGCGCCGGAGGCCGGCGTGACGCCGCCCGGCCCCTGGCGGACCGCCTGGCGCGGGATGGGACGCTGGCGCTGGGCGTGGCTGGCGTTGCTGGCGTTGTGGGCCGCGCTGCTGGCGGACGCCTTGCGCGGCTGACGCGCCGCTCAGCGGCGGCGTGTTCTCAGGAAGTGCCCGAGCATGCCCAGGCCGTGCTCGATGCGCTTGGTCAACGGGACCGGCGCGCGCCACAACAGCCATAGGTAAGCGCGCAGTTCCCAGAACGTCGGCACCGGCTTGGTGCGGAACTCGGCCTTGGCCATGCGCAGCCAGCGCGGCGTGACCCCGGCCTGGCTGCGGTAGAACTCGAGCATGCGCTCGCTGCCGATCACGTGTCGGTAGACCCGCAGCGGCGAAGGACCAAAAGTCTTGAGCGCGTTGCTGCCGTGCTCGCGGTGGCCGACCAGCGTGTCGGCCAGGTAGACCTTGTGCGCGCCGAGGATGTCGGCGCCGTAGACGATGCAGTCGTCGGGGCGCGAGAGCCAATCGGAGGCGCGCTCGGGCGGCAACGCCAGCAACTGCGCCATCAACCCGCGACGCAGGCTCACCGCCGAGGTCGCCGCGCCCTGGAAGCGATGGAAATACGCACCGAGCAGGATCGACAGGCCCAGGTCGCGGTCGGGCCCGGGCGCGAACATCGGTTTGTCGAGATCGCCGAACAGCTGCATATTGGTATAGACGAAATCGACCTCCGGGCGCGCAGCGTAGACGTCGACGATGCGCTGCAGGTAGTCGGGATTCCAGCGATCATCGGAATCGAGCAGCGCGACGATCTCCCCGCGCGCTTGCGCGAAACCGGTGATCCACGCCTGAAGCTGGCCGCCGTTGGCCTGCTCGATCAATGTGATCTTCGGATGGTCGCCGTAATGCTGCCGCAGCAACTCGGGCGAGCCGTCGCGCGAGCCGTCGTCGACGATGACGATCTCAAGCGCGGCTTCGGTCTGCGCGAGCACCGATTCGATCGCCTCGACGACGAACGCGGCGTAGTTGTAGCTCGAAACGAGGACGCTGACGCTGGGCCGGGCGGAAACGATCATTGGAAAGCCGACGACGCCGCTTGTGCGGCGCCGGCATGATAGCAACGCCACCGGCGGCTTCTCGCGCGATCGGCGACAATGCCACCATCGCCCCAGGCCCTGCCCGCATGCCCGCACCGCTGCCCCTTTCCGGCGTCGTCATCACCCGTAACGAGGCCGACCGCATCGGCCGCTGCCTCGATTCGATGCGCGGGCTGTGCGCCGAACTGCTGGTCGTCGACTCGGGTTCGACCGACGACACCGTCGCGGTCGCCACCGCGCACGGCGCGCGCGTCGTGCACCAGGACTGGCTGGGCTACGCCGCGCAGAAGACCTTCGCCAACACGCTGGCCACGCACGACTGGCTGCTGTTGCTCGATGCCGACGAATGGCTGTCGCCCGGCACCGATACCCGCATCCGTGCGCTGTTCGCGGACGGACATGTCGAGTCCGCCGATGCCTGGTTGCTGACCCGCCGCAACTGGTTCCTGGGCCATCGCCTGCGCGGCGGCGAGCCGATGGAGCGGCTGGTGCGCGCGGGCTGGCGCTACCTGCCCTCGCAGGTCCATGAGCGTCCGGATCTCGAAGGCAAGACGGTCGCCCGGCTCGATGCCGACTTCGAGCACGACACGTCGCGCAGCCATGCCGAGCACGTCGCGAAGCTGTCGAAGTACGCAGCGCTGTGGGCGCAGCAACGCCACGATACGGGCAAGCGCGCCCGTGCACTCGACGGGCCGCTGCATGCAGTGGCGTATCTCCTCAAGCAGTACCTGCTACGCGGCGCCTGGCTTGACGGCGCGGCGGGGTGGCGCTTCCACAACGCGCAGGCGCACTACGTTCTGCAGAAATATCGAGACTTGCGCGCGATGCAATAGCCTGCGCAACGGTGCGGTGTTTTGCGCCACATCCCGCACCGCAGGCAGCGCGCGTCAACCGCCAGTGCAGAGCGCGTCTGCGTTTGATTTCCCCTGAACCCCTGCGTAACATCCGCGCCGCCAGCGAGCGTGAGCCAGCAAGGCCTTTACTCACCTTCTGGAGCTTCCCATGCGACGTACTGCGCTGGCCGCAGCGATTCCGTTCGCCCTGATGTTGCCATCCACCATCCTGGCGCAGGTCAACCCACCCGATTGCCCCGCGCTGCGTGCCGCTGCACGCACGACATGCGCCGACGAAGCAGCAGTCGCGGCCTGTGTCGCAAACCGAATCCCGGATCAGTGCGCCTCGACAACCAGCGAACTGGACCGCGTCACCGTCGTGGGGACACGCTTCGCGATCGACGTCCAGAAGTATCCGGGCTCGGCATCGGTGTTGCTCTCCGACGATCTGGATGACTCCACCGACATCATCCAGGCCTTGAAGAAGGTGCCGGGCATCGACACCGGCGGCGACGGAGGGCGTGCGATCGGTCAGGGCTTTACGATTCGCGGCTTTGGGCACGGCAGCGAAAGCCGCGTCATCCTGATGCAGGATGGCGTGCGCCGTTCCGCGAACCTGTTCGCCAATCAGGTCTCGGGCTTGAGCATGGACAGCGATCTGCTCAAGCAGGTGGACGTCGTGCGCGGATCTTCGGGCATTACCTACGGTGGTGGCGCGATCGGCGGCGTGATCGGCAGTACCACCAAGGACGCCGGCGATTTCATCCTGCCGGGACGCAGCGTCGGCGTGACCGCCAGTGCGCGCTTCGATTCGAACAACCGCAACCAGGCCTACGGCGCTTTTGCCATCGCTCCGCAGGACAGCCCCTTCGAGTTTCTCGCTTTCGTGAAGCAGTCCGAAGGCGCCGACCTGAAGCTCGCCGGCCGCAACGTCGATGGCTCCCGCACGACAACCCAAACCGATGACGAGATCACCACGGTGTTCGCCAAGGCGGGATGGCGCATCGCCGATGGTCACGCGCTGAGCCTGAGCCACTACGACTACACCATCGACTCCCGGGCAGGCTGGAACAGCCTCTATCACACCGCTTATCCCACCACCTATGGCGCGGTGATAGGCGAGCGCGTGCAGCGGGACACCGTTCTTCGCTACACCGCCCATCCAGGCAACAGTCAGTGGCTCGACCTCACTGCCACCGCGTATCGGACCGAAGGCTTTTACGAGCGCGGCTACGCGTCTGGTGTGGATCTGTACTACAAGAACCTCGACGAGCGCTGGGGTGTCAGCGCACAGAACCTGATGCGCTTCTCGACCGGCGCAGTGGCGCATCGCCTGTTGGTCGGCGTCGACTTCGAGCATCGCGAAGAGGACGGGATCTACATCCTTGACGGAGAACGGACCAGCTTCCAGTCCATGCCCAACCGCTATCGCGACCTGGGCGTGTTCGTGCAACACGAGTCGCTGTGGTTCAACGAGCGCCTAGCCGTCCAACTGGGCGGCCGTTACGATCAATTCGACCGCGAGGTGCTCGGCGTTGCCGAGGATTACGACAAGAGCCGGTTCTCGCCGCGCATAGGCCTGAGCTGGGAATTACTCGACGGATTGAACCTTCTGGCGAACTACTCGGAGGCCTTCCGCGCACCGACTCCGCACGAGACGTCTTCCGACGGGCCGCTCAACATCCATTACTGGTACAAGCCCAATCCGCACCTGAAGTCGGAGACCTCGCGGGAATACGAAGCCGGCTTTTCCTGGCAGACCACCGGCCTGCTGCTCGACGCGGACCGGTTCAGCGCCAAGGCCATGTACTTCAAGGGCCGGATCGAGGACATGATCCGCCTGGTCGTGGATCACGGTTCGGTGTCGCCTGAAAACAGCGAGTACGCCAGCTTCCGGAACGTCGATGGCGTCGACCGGAAAGGCTTCGAACTCGAGGCAGCCTACGACCTGCCGGCCTGGGGCGGGTATCTCACCTACGAATCGTTGGACATGACCGACGTCGCCACCGGCGAAAAGTCACCGACCGCGTTCGCCGACCGCGCACGCGTCGGCCTGCGCTGGCGCCCGGTCAACGACGATCTCACGCTTTCGATCGACTACACGCACTGGTTCAAGCCCGAGCAGAATCCCGAGACCGTCGTTTCGGGTGGCACCACATACTGGTATGTCCGCGAGCCCTTCAATCAGACCAATGTGCAGTTGCGCTGGCGACCCGTGAACAGCCATGTCGACTTCTTCGATGGCAGCACGCAATTTCTGATCGGCATCAACAACCTGTTCGATCAGCGTCGCCTCAATGCCTCGGCGGTGGAAACCAACAACCGCAGCAGTCTCGGGCGCAACATTTATCTCAGCGTGACCAAGCAGTTCTGAGCGGGGCGCGTCGTCGTCGCATCCAATTGCGTGACGACGCGCCTTCAGGACTTGGGGCCGTGGACCAGGCCGTACTCGGTCCACGTCAGGCGACCTGATTTCACCGCGTCGCGGATCTTCTGATTGGCGGCCTTCATTTCCGGTTTGACGTAGCCACGGGCGTGGTCGAGGTGCACGCACACGGCCGAGAATCGGATCTGCTTGCCGGTCACGCCGGCGTTGTCCAGGCGTTCGCCCAGTTCCAGGTCCTCGCCGCCGTAGGTCATGCGCTCGTCGAAGCCGTTGACGCGGACCAGGTCGGCCTTCCAGCCCGAGGCGTTGTTGCCGGCCCAGCGGGG
Source organism: Luteimonas sp. TWI662 (assembly GCF_039673825.1). NCBI lineage: Bacteria > Pseudomonadati > Pseudomonadota > Gammaproteobacteria > Lysobacterales > Lysobacteraceae > Luteimonas > Luteimonas sp. TWI662. The sequence continues at coordinate 147,106 of NZ_JBDJMI010000003.1, forward strand.
CGGCGTCGGGGTGACCGCGTTGAGCACCCGCTCGCGCCAGCCCGGCCGCGCCCACAGCTTGAGCGAACGCTTCTTGCGCGGCAGGCCGTTGGCCTTGAGCCAGCCAAGGTCGGCGTGCAGGCCCCGGGCGATGATGTCGCGGTCGATCTTCAGGCTCAGGTCCATCGGCAGCTTGCAGTAGCCGCCGCCCAGATACCGGCCCGGTTCGCGCAGGCGCAGGTGCTGGGACACGAAATCGGCCCGCGGCACGCAGTCGCCGTCGGAGAAGATCAGATAGTCCGCGTGCGCGGCCTCGATGCCGCGATTGAGGATCGTGCACTTGCGAAAGCCCGCGTCCTCGTGCCAGACATGGCGCAGCGGGAACGGCAATGTCGGCGCCATTGCTTCGATCAGCGCGCGCGTTGGCGCACCGGAGCCGTCGTCGACGACGATCAGTTCGAAATCCAGACGGTCCTGGGCGGCATAGCCCCACAGGCAGCGCTGCAGCCAGTCGGGATGGTTGTAGGTACTGATGATCAGGCTGGCGGCGGGCGTCTGCATGCCGGCGATTCTAGCTGTCCGCAGGTCAACGCCGACGCCGCAGCCGCGCATAGAAGAAGCCGTCCATACCGTCCTCACCGGGCAGGCGCTGGTGACCTGCACCGGTATCGCGGCCGAAGCCCGCGTCCAGCGACTGCACCGCGAAGTCGGGATGTCGGGCCAGGAACGCCTCGACCTGCGCGGCGTTCTCGCGCCGCAGGATCGAACAGGTCGCGTACAGCAGTGCGCCGCCGGGCGCGACCGTCGGCGCCAATGCGTCGAGCAGACGCGCCTGCAGCGCGACCAGGGCTTCCAGATCGGACGCGCGCCGGTGCAGCAGCACATCGGGCTGGCGACGCACGACGCCGGTCGCCGAGCACGGCGCATCGAGCAGCACCGCATCGAATGGCGTGCCGTCCCACCAACGCCCCACCTCGAGCGCGTCGACCGTGCGCAGCGTGGCCTGCTCGCCCACGCCGAGCCGGGCGAAGGTCGCGGCGATCCGCGCCACGCGTGGCGCGGCGACATCGAGCGCAGTCAGCCGCAGGGCCGGATCGCGCTCGAGCAGGTGGGCACTCTTGCCACCGGGCGCGGCGCAGGCGTCGAGCACGTGCGCGCCCGCGGTCGGTGCCAGCGCGGCGGCGACCTGCTGGGCCGAGCCGTCCTGGACCGAGAACAGGCCATCGGTGAAGCCGGGCAATGCGGCCACCGCGAACGGCGCGTCGACCCGCAGCGCATCCGGCAATCCAGGCGACACGACCGCCTCGACACCCGCCTCGGCCAGCGCGGCGATGCAGGCCGCGGGCGTGCTGCGCCGACGGTTGACCCGCAGCCAGGTCGGTGCCTGCGACGCGCTGGCCTCGAGGATCGCTTCCCACGCATCCGGCCAGTCCTCGCGCACCTGCGCCAGCAGCCAGGCCGGCCAGCCATCGCCGGGCGCCGACGGTGGCAGGCCGTCGCGCTGGGCGCGGCGCAGCAGCGCGTTGACGAGCCCGGCCTGGTGGCTGCGGCCCATCGCGCGCGCGGCCTCGACCGTCGCCGACAGCGCGGCATGCGCCGGCAAGCCGAGCGGGTCGAGCTGGGCGAAGCCGACATGCAGCAACGCGCGCAGCGACGCGTCGCGACGCGGCAGCGGACGCGGGATCCACGCCGCGAGCGCACGATCGTAGCGGGCGGCGCCGCGCAGCGCGCCGAAGCAGATCGCCTCGAGCAATGCGCGGTCGCGCGGATCGGCGAGCGTCGGCAGCGCCGTGGCCAACGCGGCCTTGAGCGAGGTGCCGCGGTGCGCGACCGCATCGAGCACCTGTGCGGCCTGCACGCGGACCGTGGCGCCGGGGGCGCCCATGTCAGGCCTGGCCCGCCGGGGCGGCGACCAGCGCCTTGAGGTCCTGGCGGGCGTTGAGATAGTCGGCCGCAGCGACGACCTTGCCGCCAGCGCGCTGCAACCGCAGTACGCGCAGCGCGCCGTCGCCGCAAGCGATATCGAGCCCGTCGCGGCCGGCTGCCAGCAGCGTGCCCGGCGTGCGGTCGTGGGCGAGCGGCAACACCTGCGCTGCATGCACGCGCACGCGCTCACCGGCGAGTTCGGCTTCGGCGATCGGCCAGGGGTCGAACGCACGCACGGTGTCGGCCAGTACGCGCGCCGGGCGCGTCCAGTCGAGCCGGGCCTCGGCCTTGTCGAGCTTGTGGGCGTAGGTCGCGCCGGCCTCGGCCTGCACTTCGGGCACCGGCCGGATGCCGGCACGCAGCAGGCCCAGGCCGTCGGCGAGCACCTGCGCACCGAGCTCGGCCAAGCGGTCGTGCAGGCGGCCGCCGGTGTCGTCGGGCGCGATCGGCGTCGATTGCCGCAGCAGCACCGGCCCGGTGTCCAGCCCCTTCTCCATCTGCATCAGGCACACGCCGGTCTGGGCGTCACCGGCCTGGATCGCGCGCTGGATCGGCGCGGCGCCCCGCCAGCGCGGCAACAGCGAGGCGTGGACGTTCCAGCATCCCAGGCGCGGAATGTCGAGCACCGCTTGCGGCAGCAGCAGGCCGTAGGCGACGACGACCATCAGGTCGGGCTCGAGCGCCCGCAGCGCATCGAGCACCTCGGCGCCGCGCAACCGCTCGGGCTGGCGCACGACCAGCCCGCGCTCGAGCGCTGTCTGCTTGACTGGCGAGGCCGTCAGCGCGCGCCCGCGCCCGGCCGGGCGATCGGGCTGGGTGTAGACGGCCACGACCTCACGCCGCGCATCGGCAGCGAGCAGCGAGGGCACGGCGAAGTCCGGGGTGCCGGCGAAGACGATTCTCATGGGACGGGAATGGAGATCCGGGGAGCGTGGAGTCTGGAGTCGGGAATCGAACCCGGCGGGCTCGGAGAAACGGATGACGGGCTCGACGCTGCGAATCCCCGCCCCCGCCTGCTTACTCCCGGCCCTTGCGCAGCTTCTCGAGCTTCTTGAGCGCCCGATCGCGCTTGAGCGGCGAGAGATAGTCGATGAACAGCTTGCCGTCGAGGTGGTCGATCTCGTGCTGCACACAGGTCGCCAACAGGCCGTCGACGGTCAGCTCGAACGCCTTGCCGTGGCGGTCGAAGGCCTCCACGACGATGCCGTCGGCGCGGGTCACGTCGGCGAACACGCCCGGAATCGACAGGCAGCCCTCGGTATGCACCCGCAGGTCGGCCGAGCGGTCGCGGATCGTCGGATTGACGAACACCAGCGGCTGGTCGCGCGTCTCGGTGACGTCGATGACCATGAAACGCTCGTAGGTATCGACCTGGGTCGAGGCCAGCCCGATCCCCGGCGCCTCGTACATGGTCTGGAACATGTCGTCGAGCAGGCGCTGGAACGCCGGGTCGGCGAAACGGTCGGCGGGCACGGGCGCTGCGACCTTGCGCAGGCCGGTGTCGGGGTATTCGAGGATCGGGAGCAGGGCCATGGATTGGACGGCGTAGGCGGCAGCGCGCAGGCGGAAGCCGGGCATTGTAACGCGGCGCGCAGTTGCTTCCGTTTCGCGGTTTCAGGCTATATTGCGGCGCTGCAAGGGGAGAAACCCAAGGGGAGCTGTAGATGGCCGGCACGCTCGAACGCCTTTCCCGAACGCTCCGCACGGTGTGTGCCGTCGCGCTGCTGACCGTGACCACGTATGCCACGGCCCAGCAACTGCGCGGCGATCATCCCGACACCTATGTCGTGGTGCGTGGCGACACGCTATGGGACATCGCAGGCCGCTTCCTCGACCGTCCGTGGCTATGGCCGGAGATCTGGCAGGCCAACCCGCAGATCGCCAACCCGCATCTGATCTACCCGGGCGACGTGATCAGCCTGGCCTACCTGGACCGGGTCACCGCAACCGTGCGCCCGGGTCCGCGCACGACCGCGCAGGCGCCGATCGATGCGGTCTCGCTGTCGGACATCGAGCCGTTCCTGAAGAACCGCAGCATCGTCTTCAACTTCGACCACCTGCCCTACGTGCTCGGCAGCGAAGGCACCCGCCTGCGCGGCAGCATCGACCGCGACATCTACGTCAAGGGCCTGGAGAACGCGCTGCCCGGCCAACGCTACGCGGTGCAGCGACCGGCGACCGAGTTCTACGGTGCCCGGCGCGCGCGCGACCTCAACTACCGCGGCAAGCGCGTCGCCGGCGAAAGCCACCTGTGGCGGCAGACGCTGCCCCGCCTGCGCGGCCAGGATGCGTTCCTGGGCGTGGAGATGGTCCAACTGGGCGTGGGCACCGTGGTCTCGGGGCCCACCGAGGACACCGACGCCACCACGATCGCGCTCGACGGCGGCGGCTTTGAGGCCCGCCCGGGCGACCGCGTGGTGCCGGTCGACCCGCAGCCCTACGACCTGCAGTTCTTCCCGCACGCGCCGGCCGCCGACACGATCGCCGCCGACGTGCAGGTGCTCGCGGTCGCCGACACGCTCATCACCGGTGGCCCGCGCGACGTGATCGCGATCTCGGCCGGCCGCGCGTCGGGCATCGACAACGGCACGGTGTTCTCGATCTGGAACAGCGGCGATTACATCGTCGACCGCGTGCGCCATCCCAACACCTCGCGCATCGACGCCGCGCCCGACCGCGGCTCGCGCCGCGACCGGCTGCCCGACGAGTACGCCGCGCATGCGATGGTGTTCCGGACGTTCGACCATGTCAGCTACGCGCTGGTCATGGAAGGCACCAAGCCAGTCCAGATCGGCGACCGTCTCAAGCACCCCGACGCGACCCATTGACCCGCGCTGCGGGGTCATGCGCCCCGCACCGTCGCGCGCGGGCGTTTCCGACCCGCACACGGGGCATGCGCCGACGGCCAGCGTGCCCAGGCCGGCCTAGCCTGGGCACATGCCCGACACCGCCCCTACCGATGCCGACGCGCTGCTGCGGCTGATCCATGCCGGCGGCCCGCTGGCGCCGCGGCGCGAGCTGCTCGACCGCCACGGCGGGCCTGCAGCCGCACTCGCCGCCGGCGCCGACGCCTGGCGCGAAGCCGGCCTGGACCCGGCGCAATGCCGTGCACTGCGCACGCCCGACCCCGATTGGCGCCGCTCGCGCGCCTGGCTGCAGTCCGCGCCGAGGCGCCACCTCGTGGGCTGGCACGCGCCCGACTACCCGGCGCTGCTGCGGCGCGCGCCCGGCCCGCCCTTGGCACTGTTCGTCGATGGCGATCCCACCCTGCTTTGGCATCCGGGGGTCGCCGTGGTCGGAAGTCGCGCGCCGACCGCGGCCGGGCTGGACACCGCCGCCGCATTCGCCCGGCGGTTCGCTGCGCAGGGGCTGGCGGTGTTCAGCGGCCTGGCCGGCGGCATCGACGCCGCCGCCCACCTGGCCGCGCTCCAGGCGGGCGGCGTCACGGTGGCGGTGCTCGGCAGCGGCATCGACCAACCCTACCCGCGTTGCAATGCCGGCCTGCACGCGCGGATCGCGGTCGAAGGCGCGGTAGTCAGCGAGTACCCGCCCGGCACGCCCGCGCGCCGCGCACAGTTCCCCAGCCGCAACCGCATCGTCGCCAGCCTTGCGCTCGGCACCCTGGTCGTCGAGGCAGCCTACCGCTCGGGCGCCTTGATCACCGCACGCCTGGCCGGCGAGGCCGGTCGCGAGGTGTTCGCGATCCCCGGTTCGATCCGCAACCCCAAGGCCCGCGGCTGTCATCGCCTGCTGCGCGACGGGGCGATGCTGGTCGAATCGCCGGACGAGGTGAGCGCCGCGCTCGGCCCGGTCGCCGCCGACCTCGCCGATGCCTTGCGCGGGCGCCTGGCCGCCCCCATCGAAGACGAGGCGGCGGGCCCGGCGCCCGCCGTTCCGTCCTCAGACCCCGACTACAACCGCTTGTGGCAGGCCCTGAGCCACGACCCAAGCGGTATGGATGAACTGATCGCCCGCACCGGATTGACGGTCGCACGTGCGTCGGCCATGCTCCTGGCCATGGAGCTGGATGGACGCCTCGACGTCGCGCACGGTCGCTATTGCCGAAAGTCCTGAATGACGCGCCTCTTGGGGCGCAGGCCGGGGAATATGAAAGAAAGCATCCTGGATGTCCTGCTCTATCTGTTCGAGCACTACTTCACCGAGGACGCGGACCTGGTCCGCGACCGCGACTCGCTGCAGAGCGGTCTGCTGCAGGCTGGATTCAGCCCGGCGGAGACCAGCAAGGCCTTCGACTGGCTCGACGCCCTGGCCGAGCAGCGCCCGGCCGTGTCGGAGGTCCGCGCGAACGGGCCCACCCGCGTGTATTCGGCCCCCGAGATCGACCGGCTGGACGTCGAGGGCCGCGGCTTTCTGATGTTCCTCGAGCAGCACGGCGTGCTCGATGCCGACCAGCGCGAACTGGTGCTCGACCGCGTGATGGCGCTCGACCAGGACGAACTCGACCTCGACGACCTCAAATGGGTCGTGCTGATGGTGCTGTTCAACCAGCCCGGCAGCGAGGCGGCCTACGCCTGGATGGAAACCCAGATGTTCATCGACGAACCCGAGCCGGTGCACTGATCCGGCCGCATGCCTGACCACCCGCGATCACCCGGTCCCGTTGCGCCGCCGCGCAACGGGGACGAATCGCGCTGCACGGGTTAGCATGCCGCCCACGACGCCCGTGCGGCCGGCCAGGCCAGCGGCCATCGCGTTGCAGGGGCAGGCGGTCCGCAAAGCCGATTCGCACCGGCTCCATGGGCTCCCGACATCGGGCACGCGCCGCGCGTGCCGATGCCTCGCCTGCCGCAACACGGTGTCGCTGATGGTCTGACGGCGGCACGCTGGCGCAGGCCGCGTGCGATGCGTGGCTGCAGCATCGTGCCCCTTCGTCTTGCCGCAGCCGCGGCATCGCTCCCCGCACAGGATCCGCCCCGATGACCGACTGGTTCTACGCCGACACCACGCATGCCCGCCGGGGACCGGTCCCGGCCACCGAACTGCTGCGCCTGTACCAGGCCCGCCAGATCGACGACAGGACCCTGGTTTGGCGCGATGGCCTGGCCGAGTGGGTGCCGCTGGACGCGGTGCGCGGTGAGTTCGCCAGTGCCGCCTCCCCGGCCCCCGCGGCATCGGAATGGACCCTCGAGGCGCTGGCGCCCGCGGAAGCGAACGTCGAGGGGGCCCCGGCGCCTGGCGATGCCTGGCGCCCGGTCACCGAGAGCGCGCATACCACCGCAGTCGCTCCTGCCGGCGCCACGGCCAGCGCCTCGCCCTACGCGCCACCGACCGCCCCGGTGGCCGGCGCCGCTGCAGTGGTGCGCGGCGGCCCCGTGTTCTACGCAGGCTTCTGGAAGCGGGTCGCAGCCTATCTGATCGACGGTCTGGTCGTGGGCATCATCGGCATGGTGATCGGCGGGATCGCCCTCGCCGTGCTCGGCGGCATTCTCGCCGTCGGCGGCTCAGGCTCGGCCGGGAGCATCGGGTTCGTGCTGGTCCAGGTCCTGTCCAACCTGCTGTCGATCGCCATTGGCGCGCTCTATTACGCCTGGTTCCACGCCTCGAACATGATGGCCACACCGGGCAAGATGGCAGTGGGCATCAAGGTCGTCCGCGCCAACGGCGAGCGCATTTCGCTGTTGCGCGGCATCGGCCGCTATTTTTCGACCATCCTCAGCGCACTGATCCTGATGATCGGCTTCCTGATGATTGTCTTCACCGAGCGCAGGCAGTCGTTGCACGACATCATTTGCGACACCGTGGTGGTCGACAAGTGGGCCTTCACCGACCGGCCCGACTTGCAGCACGATGGCCTGGGAACGGTGGCGATCGTCGTGCTGGCGATCTTCGGCGCCCTGTTCGGACTGGGGCTGGTCGCGATCGTGGCCGCCCTTTTGTTCGCTTCGATGTGAACCCCGGCAGGGCTCGCGCTTGACAGCCCTGCCCGCCCGTGATTCCACTATAAAAGCAACCGACCGCCCGGGGCCCCGCCCCGGGCGGCGGCGTCTTCACACCTTTCGGGGCGCCGGTCCAACGGCGCACCCACGGATGTCGCCCCCATGGCCAAACACCTCCTCATCGTCGAGTCGCCCGCCAAGGCCAAGACGATCAACAAGTACCTCGGCAACGACTTCCAGGTCCTGGCGTCCTACGGCCATGTGCGCGATCTGATCCCCAAGGAAGGCGCGGTCGACCCCGACCACGGCTTCGCGATGCGCTACGACCTGATCGAGAAGAACGAAAAGCACGTCGAGGCGATCGCCAAGGCCGCGCGCGGCGCGCAGGACATCTTTCTGGCGACCGACCCGGACCGCGAGGGCGAGGCGATCAGTTGGCACATCGCCGAGATCCTCAAAGAGCGCGGACTGCTCGAGGACCGGTCGCTGCAGCGCGTGGTGTTCACCGAGATCACGCCGCGGGCGATCAAGGAGGCCATGCAGAAGCCCCGCTCGATCGCCGGCGACCTCGTCGATGCCCAGCAGGCGCGCCGCGCACTCGACTATCTGGTCGGCTTCAACCTCTCGCCGGTGCTGTGGCGCAAGGTGCAGCGCGGGCTGTCGGCCGGCCGGGTGCAATCGCCGGCGCTGCGACTGATCGTCGAGCGCGAAGAGGAGATCGAGGCCTTCATCGCGCGCGAGTACTGGTCGATCGAAGCCGCGTGCGCGCATCCCTCGCAGAGCTTCAGCGCGCGGCTGGCCAAGCTCGACGGGCAGAAGTTCGAGCAGTTCACGATCACCGACGGCGACACCGCCGAGGCCGCCCGCGCGCGCATCCAGGCCGCCGCGCAGGGCGCGCTGCACGTCACCGACGTCGGCGCCAAGGAACGCAAGCGCCGCCCGGCGCCGCCGTTCACGACCTCGACGCTGCAGCAGGAAGCCTCGCGCAAGCTCGGCTTCACCACGCGCAAGACCATGCAGATCGCGCAGAAACTCTACGAGGGCGTGGCGCTCGGCGAGGAGGGCACGATCGGCCTGATCACCTACATGCGTACCGACTCGGTGAATCTGTCGCAGGACGCGCTGGTGGACATCCGCGACGTGATCGCGCGCGACTACGGCACCGCGTCCCTGCCCGACCAGCCCAATACCTATCAGACCAAGTCCAAGAACGCGCAGGAGGCCCACGAGGCGGTGCGCCCGACCTCGGCGCTGCGCACGCCTTCGCAGGTCGCGCGCCATCTGACCGACGACGAGCGCCGCCTCTACGAGCTGATCTGGAAGCGCGCGGTGGCCTCGCAGATGATTCCCGCCACGCTCAACACCGTGTCCGTCGACCTGGCGGCCGGCAGCGAGCACAGCTTCCGCGCCTCGGGCACGACGGTCGTGGTGCCGGGCTTTCTGGCGGTCTACGAAGAAGGCAAGGACACCAAGGGCAAGGATGACGACGACGAGGGCCGCAAGCTGCCGCAGATGAAGCCGGGCGACCGCGTGCCGCTCGACCGCATCCTCGCCGAGCAGCACTTCACGCAGCCGCCGCCGCGCTTCACCGAAGCCGCGCTGGTCAAGGCGCTCGAGGAGTACGGGATCGGCCGCCCGTCGACGTACACCTCGATCATCCAGACCCTGCTGTTCCGCAAGTATGTCGAGATGGAAGGCCGCAGCTTCCGGCCCAGCGATGTCGGCCGTGCGGTGTCGAAGTTCCTGTCCAGCCACTTCACCCGCTACGTGGACTACGACTTCACCGCCAAGCTTGAGGACGAGCTCGATGCGGTCAGCCGCGGCGAGGAGGACTGGATCCCGCTGATGGAGAAGTTCTGGGGGCCGTTCAAGGAGCTGGTGGTCGAGAAGACCGAGTCGGTCGACCGCACCGAGGCCACCGGCGCGCGCGAGCTGGGCACCGACCCCAAGACCGGCAAGCCGGTCAGCGTACGGCTGGGCCGCTTCGGGCCGTACGCGGCGATCGGCAGCACCGCCGAGGACGCCGAGGACAAGCCCAAGTTCGCCTCGTTGCGCCCCGGCCAGAGCATGCACACGATCACGCTCGAGCAGGCGCTCGAGCTGTTCCTGATGCCGCGCATCCTCGGCGAGGACAAGGGCGAGCAGGTCAGCGTGGGCATCGGCCGTTTCGGTCCCTTCGCCAAGCGCGGCAGCACCTACGCCTCGCTGAAGAAGGAGGACGATCCGTACAAGATCGACCTGACGCGCGCGGTGTTCCTGATCGAGGAGAAGGAGGAGATCGCGCGCAACCGGATCATCAAATCCTTCGATGGCAGCGACATCCAGGTACTCAACGGCCGTTTCGGGCCGTACATCAGCGACGGCAAGCTCAACGGCAAGATCCCCAAGGACCGCGAGCCCGCGTCGCTGACGTTCGAGGAGGTCACCCGCCTGCTCGAGGAAACCGGCAAGCCGGTGCGCAAGGGGTTCGGCGCCAAAAAGGCCGCCGCCAAGAAAGTCGCGACGAAGAAGGCCGCGCCCGACAAGAGCCCGGCTGCGAAGAAGGCCGCGACCAAGAAGGCACCTGCGAAGAAAGCCGCCAAGAAGACCGCGAAAAAAGCGACGAAGAAGGTCGCCAAACAGGCGGTCGCGGCGCCTGAGCCGGCCAAGTCGCTGCTGACGCCGGCCAAGGTCGCGCCGGGCAAGAAGCGCGTGGTCAAGGCCGCGTCCGACGACGCCGCGCCGTTCTGACGCGCGGCCGGCATCGCGCATGTCCGCCCTCGCGCGTCTGGACATCGCCGCCGCGGCCGCCGTGCTCGCGCGCGGCGGTGTGATCGCCTACCCCACCGAGGGCGTGTGGGGGCTGGGCTGCGCGCCGTTCGACGCGGCCGCCGTGGGTCGCCTGCTCCAGATCAAGCGCCGGCCGGTCGACAAGGGGGTCATCTTGATCGCCGGGGAAACGGCGCAGTTGGCCGACATCGCCGACTGGCCCCGGCTCGCGCCCGAGCGCCGCGACGCGGTGCTCGCTTCCTGGCCGGGCCCCAACACCTGGATCGTGCCGGCGTTGCCCGGCGTTCCGGACTGGCTGACCGGTGACCATGCCGGCATCGCGGTACGCGTCAGCGCCCATCCGGGCGTCATCGCGCTGTGCGCCGCCTTCGGTGGGCCGCTGGTATCGACCAGCGCCAACCTCTCGGGCGAGCCGGCCGTGCACGAGGCCTCCGCGCTCGACCCGCGATTGCTGGCGCAGATCGACGGTGTGGCCGACGGGGAGACCGGCGGACGCCGCGCGCCGTCGACGATCCGCGACGCCGCCACTGGACGGGTGCTGCGCGGCTGACGGCCGCCGCCCGGATCGACCTGCATCGGGGCTGGTGCCGCGTCGCAATGGTTGCATCGGAAACGTCTGAAGTGCTGCGAATAGCGTATTGCCGCACTGCACAAACTGTGCTCTATTCGATGGCCCGACGTGGACGCGTTGCGAGATCTCCACACGCTCCGATCCCCACGCCGGCTCTGCTCCCCTGACCGGACGGCAATGACGACGATGCGGGAATCCCCGGTGCGTGGGCTGTACGACCCCGCTGACGAACGCGACGCCTGTGGCTTCGGCCTGATCTCGACGATCGGCGGCGCGCCCGCGCGCGAGATTGTCGACGGCGCACTGCAGGCGCTGTCGCGCATGGCCCATCGCGGCGGCATCGCCGCAGACGGCCTGTCGGGCGACGGCTGCGGCGTGCTGCTGGTCGGCGTCGAGGCCTTTGTGCGCACGCTCGCCGCCGAAAGCGGGTTCGTCGTCACCGGTCCTCGAATCGCTGCCGGCATGGTGTTCCTGCCGTACGACGCGACGGCCGCGGCGCAGTGCCGCGAGACGCTGTCCGCGCAGTTGGTAGCGCTGGGTGTGCGCACGCTCGGCTGGCGCGAGGTGCCGCTCGACACTGCCGCACTCGGCCGCCTGGCGCTGTCGTCGCTGCCGCAGGTGGCGCAGGTGTTCGTCGAAGCCGATGACGACGATGCGCCGGCGTTCGAGCGCGCGCTGTACCTGGCGCGCCGCCGCGCCGAGCAGGCGCTGCGCGACGTGGCCGACTTCTACGTCGTCGGGTTGACGCCCGGCCTGCTCGGCTACAAGGGCATGGTGCTGCCGAGCCACCTGACCCAGTTGTTCCCCGACCTGGCCCGGCCGGACCTGGCCGCGGTCACGGTGGTGTTCCACCAGCGCTTTTCGACCAACACGCTGCCGCGCTGGCCGCTGGCGCACCCGTTCCGGCGGCTGGCGCACAACGGCGAGATCAACAGCATCGAAGGCAACCGGCGCTGGGCCCAGGCGCGCCGCGGGGTCTGGGCATCGCCGCTGCTCGACATCGGCGAGTTCGAGGCGCCGGTCACGATGCATGGCTCCGATTCGCAGAGCCTCGACAACATGCTCGAGTGGCTGCTGCTCGGCGGCATGGACCTGCTGCAGGCGATGCGCATCCTGATGCCGCCGGCAACCCAGTCGCTGGAGTACAAGGACGCCGACCTCGCCGCGTTCTATGAGTACTACGCGATCAACTCCGAACCGTGGGACGGGCCGGCCGGCGTGGTGATGTGCGACGGCCGGTATGCGGCCTGCACCCTCGACCGCAACGGCCTGCGCCCGGCGCGCTGGACGCTCTCGCACGACGGCATCTTCGTGATCGCCTCCGAGACCGGTGTGTGGGACGTCGCGCCCGAGCGGGTCAAGGCCAAGGGCAAACTCGGGCCGGGCGAGATGATCGCGATCGATCTGGCCGCCGGCACATTGCTCGACAACGACGCGATCGACGCGGTCAACCGCGCGCGCGCGCCATACAAGCAGTGGCTCAAGCGCGGCATGAGCTATCTGCACACCGAACTGATCGACCCGGCGCTGGCCGCCGAGCCCTTCCCCGCCGACACCCTGCTGGCGTTCCAGAAGCTGTTCCAGCTCACCCGCGAGGAACAGGAATCGGTGTTGCGCCCGCTGGCGCAGACCGAACAGGAAGGGATCGGCTCGATGGGCGACGACGTGCCGATGGCGGCGATCAGCCAGCGCGTGCGCCCGCTCTACGACGGCTTCCGCCAGGCCTTCGCCCAGGTCACCAACCCGCCGATCGATCCGCTGCGCGAGGGCGGGGTCATGACCCTGGCCACGCAGATCGGGCGCGAGGGCAACCTGTTCCTCGACCGCGCCGAGAACGTGCACCACGTGCTGCTGAACTCGCCGGTGCTCTCGCAGCGCAAGCTCAGGCAGTTGCTCGCGCTGCCGCGCTTCGAGCACGCCAACCGACTGCTGCACCTGTACTTCGGCCAGGACGAAACGCTCGAGGCCGCCCTGCACCGGCTGTGCGCCGAGGCCGAAACGGCGGTGCGCGAGGGTGTGGAGATCCTGCTGCTGAGCGATCGTTATCCCAAGCGCGGCACCGCACCGGTGCACGCGCTGCTGGCGACCGGCGCGATCCACCTGCACCTGGTGCGCATGGGACTGCGCTGCGACGCCAACCTGCTGGTGGAGACCGGCACCGCGCGCGATCCCCACCATTTCGCCTGCCTGATCGGCTTTGGCGCGACCGCGGTCTATCCCTACCTTGCCTACCAGACCCTGCATGGACTGGCGCGGCGCGGCGTGATCCCGACCCAGAGCGGCGACGAGATGCTGCAACTGGGTCGCAGCTACCGCCGCGGCGTGCGCAAGGGCCTGCTGAAGATTCTGTCGAAGATGGGCATCGGCAGTATCGCCAGCTATCGCGGCGCGCAGTTGTTCGAGATCGTCGGACTCGATGCGGAAGTCGTCGCGCTATGCTTCGAGGGCACGCCATCCCGCATCGGCGGCGCTGGCTTCGCGCGCCTGGAGGCCGACGCCTGGGCGCTGGCCGCGCAAGGCTGGGACGATACCGCGCTGCCCGAACCCGGCGGCCTGCTGCACTACGTGCACGGCGGCGAGTACCACCAGTTCAATCCCGACGTGGTGCAAGCGCTGCAGCGCGCGGTCGCCACCGGCGCGCGCGAGGACTGGCGTCGCTACGCGGGCCTCGTCGACACCCGGCCCCCGGCCGCGCTGCGCGACCTGCTGCGCCCGCGCGCGGCGGCCATGCCGGTACCGCTCGACGAGGTCGAACCGGTCTCGGCAATCGTGCGCCGATTCGACTCGGCGGCGATGAGCCTGGGCGCGTTGTCGCCCGAGGCGCACGAAGCGTTGGCGATCGCGATGAACCGGCTGGGCGGACGCAGCAACTCCGGCGAGGGCGGCGAGGACCCGGCGCGCTACGGCAGCGAGCGGCGCAGCAAGATCAAGCAGATCGCTTCGGGCCGCTTCGGCGTGACGCCCGAGTACCTGATCAACGCCGAGGTGCTGCAGATCAAGGTCGCGCAGGGCGCCAAGCCCGGTGAGGGTGGCCAGTTGCCGGGCAGCAAGGTCGACGCGTTGATCGCGCGCCTGCGTTATGCCAAGCCGGGCATCGGCCTGATCTCGCCGCCGCCGCACCACGACATCTACTCGATCGAGGACCTGGCGCAGTTGATTTTCGACCTGCGCCAGGTCAACCCGCAGGCGCTGATCTCGGTCAAGCTGGTCAGCCATGCCGGGGTCGGCACGATCGCCGCCGGCGTGGTCAAGGCCGGCGCCGACCTGATCACGATCTCCGGCCACGACGGCGGTACCGGTGCCAGCCCGCTGGGCTCGATCCGCTACGCCGGCGCGCCGTGGGAACTGGGCCTGTCGGAGGCGCGCCAGGCACTGCAGTTCAACGACATGCGCGAGCGCGTACTGCTGCAGACCGACGGCGGGCTCAAGACCGGCCTGGACGTGATCAAGGCCGCGCTGCTGGGCGCCGACACGTTCGGCTTCGGCACCGCGCCGATGATCGCGCTGGGCTGCAAGTACCTGCGCATCTGCCACCTCAACAACTGCGCCACCGGCGTGGCGACCCAGGATCCGCGGCTGCGCGAACACCACTACAAGGGCCTGCCCGAGCGCGTGGAGGCGTTCTTCCGCAATGTCGCCGAGGACGTGCGCGAGCACCTGGCGGCGCTGGGCGCGCGCGCGCTCGACGAGATCGTCGGCCGCACCGACCTGCTCGAGCAGCACCTGCGCCGCACCCGCGACCACGTCGACATCGACCTGTCGATGCTGCTGCGCCGCGATCCCGACAAGCCGCTTGGCTACTGCGGTGCCCCGGCGCTGCAGGCGCCGCCCGACGGTCTGGCGGCCGCGCTGGACGCGCGCGTGTCCAAGGCGATCGCACGCGGCGACGGTGGCAGCTATGACTTCGAGATCCGCAACACCGACCGCAGCATCGGCACGCGCCTGTCGGGCGCGATCGCGCGCGTGCACGGCAACACCGGCATGGCCGACCGGCCGCTGACGCTGCGCCTGCGCGGCACCGCCGGCCAGAGCCTGGGCGCGTTCAATGCGGGCGGCCTGCACCTCGAACTGGAGGGCGAAGCCAACGACTACGTCGGCAAGGGCATGGCCGGTGGCCGGATCGTGTTGCGTCCACCGGCCGGCAGCGCGTTCGAGTCGCGACTCACGCCGATCCTCGGCAACACCTGTCTGTATGGCGCGACCGGCGGCGAGCTGTACGCTGCGGGCCGCGCGGGCGAGCGCTTCGGCGTGCGCAACTCGGGCGCGGTCGCAGTGATCGAAGGCGCCGGCGACCATTGCTGCGAGTACATGACCGGCGGCGCGGTCGCGGTGCTGGGTCGCACCGGCCTGAACTTCGGCGCCGGCTTCACCGGCGGCATCGCCTACGTGCTCGACCTCGATCGCGACTTCGTCGACCGCTACAACCACGAGTTGATCGACATCCTGCGGGTGACACCAGAAGCCTTCGACAACTACCGCTCGCACCTGCGCGATTTGATCGAGACCCACGCCCGCCTGACCGGCAGCGCCTGGAGCGCCCGCATCCTCGACGAGTTCCGCGACTTCGTCGGCAAGTTCTGGCTGGTCAAGCCCAAGGCCGCGAGCCTGGCGGCACTCGCCGAAGACCTGAGGCGGGCGGCATGAGGTCCGTGTTGCGCACATCCGCCTTTACGATCCGCTTCGCATCTCGCGCAACGGAGTCCACCTGATGACCAAGCGCGATGTATTTCGGTTCCTCAAGGAGCCGCGCGAGATGCCGGGCAAAGTGCCGCTGACGCTGCGCACGGCCGGCGACTGGAACGAGCTCTATGGCGGCTTCGGGCCGAGCGAGGCCGCGCACCAGGCCGATCGCTGTCTCGATTGCGGCAACCCGTACTGCGAAGCCAAGTGCCCGGTGCACAACTACATCCCCAACTGGCTGAAGCTGGTGCAGGAAGGGCGCGTGCACGAGGCCGCGGCGCTGTGCCACGAGACCAACCCGCTGCCGGAGATGTGCGGCCGCGTGTGCCCCCAGGACCGGCTGTGCGAGGGCGCGTGCACGCTCAACGACGGCTTCGGCGCGGTGACCATCGGTGCAGTCGAGAAGTACATCGTCGATACCGCATTCGCCCAGGGCTGGCGGCCGGACCTGTCGAAGGTCGTGGCCACCGGCCGGCGGGTCGCGGTGATCGGTGCCGGGCCCGCCGGGCTGGCCTGCGCCGACCGGTTGGCGCGCGCCGGCATCGAGGCGGTCGTGTTCGACCGCTACGAGCAGATCGGCGGCCTGCTGCAGTTCGGCATCCCCAGCTTCAAGCTCGACAAGGCCGTCATCGCCACCCGGCGCGCCGTGCTCGAGGGCATGGGCGTGACGTTCCGGCTCGGCGTGGAGATCGGCCGCGACATCGCGCTCGACGCGCTGCTGGAAGACTTCGATGCGGTGTTCCTGGGCACCGGCGCCTACCGCTACACCGATGGTGGCCTGGCCGGTCAGGACCTGCCGGGCGTGTTGCCGGCGCTGCCGTTCCTGGTGCACAACGGCCGCCTGGTCACTGGCGGCGACACCTGGGGCCGGCCGATCGCCGGCTGGGAGGACACGCTCACGCTGCCGAAACTGACCGGCAAGCGCGTGGTCGTGCTCGGCGGCGGCGACACCGGCATGGACTGTGTGCGCTCAGCCGTCCGACTGGGCGCGGCCAGCGTCACCTGTGCCTACCGTCGCGACGAAGCCAACATGCCCGGCTCGGCGCGCGAAGTCGCCAACGCCCGCGAGGAAGGCGTGCGCTTCCTGTTCAACCGCCAGCCGCTGGCAATCGAAGCCGATGCGGACGGCAACGCGGCCGGCGTGCGCATGGTCGAGACCCGGCTCGGCGACCCGGACGCGAACGGCCGCCGTGCCGCCGTTCCGGTCGCGGGCAGCGAATCGACGCTGGCCGCCGACGTGGTGATCATCGCCTTCGGCTTTTCGCCGGCCGTGCCGGCCTGGCTCGACCCGCACGGCGTCGAGGCCCAGGCGCCGGGCAGCGGGCGCATCCGCGTCGGCGGCGAGCGTCGGCTGCCGTATCAGACCGCGCATGAGCGTGTATTCGCCGGTGGCGATGCGGTGCGCGGCGCCGATCTGGTGGTCACCGCGGTGCAGGAAGGCCGCGACGCAGCCGCAAGCATCGCGCGCATGCTGCGCCGACGGGTCGCCGACACGACGCGGGCCGCGCTCGACGCCATCTAATCGACGCTGCGTGCCGCTGCGCGGTTTGCGTGGGCATGCGCCGGAACGCAGAACGGGGCCCGAAGGCCCCGTTCTGTTTCCATCGATGCAGCGTGGCCTCAGAACTTCAGGCCCACTTCCACCGTCAGCGTGCGCGGAAAGTAGAAGATCCCGGCATTGCGGTTCACCGACACGTAGCCGGTGTCGAGTTGGCCGCCTTCGCCGAAGTAGTTGCTGCTGCCGTCGGGTCCGCCGTAGACGTAGCTGTCGTAGTTCTTGAAGTTGAACGCGTTGAGCAGGTTCACGCGTGCGGTCAGCCGCGTGTCGCCCCCCAGCACGAACTCCTTGGTCGCCTGCAGATCCACGGTGCGGTAGCTCCAGATGTCGCCGCCGACCAGGAACTTGCCGTTTCCCGGCGGCACGAAGCCGACGAGTTGGCAGGTCGAACCGTCCCAGCCCTGGACGCCGTAGCAGGCCACGGTGTTGATCGGGTTGGCGGTCTCGAGCACCAGCTTGGCGCCGTAGGTCACCCCCCACGGCCCGTCGACCGAGGCCGAGGCGGTGAAGCGGTGCTTGGGCTGGTTGCTCGACTTCACGAACGGGAAGTACTGCAGCCGCGCCTTGTCGAAGTAGTCGAACTGGCTGTCGTTGTCGCGGCTGTTCTGGCGCGCCTGGGTATGGGTGTAGGCGATGTTGGCGCCCCAGCCCGATTCCTTGGTGTACGGCTTGTCGGCCGCCAGCAGGATCTGCGTGCTGCGCTGCTCGACGCCGTTGTCGCCCAGGATCACGCCGCCGAAGCCCGGCGGCACGCGATCGGAGGCGCCCCACGGCGGGCTGCCGTCGGGGCTGAAGAACGCGCCGTCGGGATAGCGGTTGCCGAGCGTGTAGCCGAAGCCGTCGCGGGCGAGGATGCGCTGCACGGTGACGTCGGTCAGCCACTGCCCCACCTGGTTGCTCATGCCCAGGCTGAACTGATCGCTGTAGGGCGTCTTGAGCCGGTTGTTGAGCATGAACGCCTCGGCGGCATCGCGCGAACCGGTGATACCGGCGAGCACGTCCGCCCCGCCCAGGTAGGCCGGGTCCCAGGCGACGCAACGCGAGCCGGTGATCGCCACGCACTGGCCGGTCGCCGGATCGGCGAACTCCAGGCGCACCAGCGAGATCGAGCCCTTGTGGCGCTCGAACGCGAGGTCGCGGAACAGGTTGCGGTCGTAGGACCGGCCGGCGCCGCCGTGGATCACGTGACGCTCGTCGGCGCCCAGGTCGTAGGAGAAGCCGAAGCGCGGCGCCCACGCGTCCTTGAAGTTCTTGCGGTTGCTGCCGGTGCTGATGTAGTCGAGCGGGTTGATCGCATCGATACCGCCGTTGAGCCAGCGGTCGACCCAGCGCTGCCCCGGATTCTGCGGATCGGCGGCGTAGAGCGCATCGACGAAGGCCTTCGGGGTGACGTGGTCGGTGTAGGCCGGCACGTCCTCGTAGTCCCAGCGCACGCCGAAGTTCAGCATCAGATGCGGGTTCACCTGCCAGTCGTCCTGGATATAGAACCCGTACTGCTTGGCCGTGGTCTCCACGCGCGGGGTCAGGCCCGGGGTCGCGAACGGCGCGATGAACTCCACGCGGTAGGGCTGCGCGGCGACCTGGCCGGTGGCCGGGTCGAATTCCCACGAGAACTGCGGATTCAGCGGCTCCCCGTCGCTCGACGCCAGCTCGATGTCACGGTAGTTCACGCCAACTTTGACGGTGTGATCGCCGTTGAACTCGAAGCTGTTGAAGGTCAGGTCGTTCTGCAGCGACCAGCCCTTCTGGTGCTGCGACTGCAGGCTAAACCCGCTGGCCGGGCCGAGCTGCAACAGCGTAGCCTCGGTCAGCGGCGGGCGGCGGTCGATCACGGTGTAGATGGCGCCGTTGCCGAACGAGACCGGCGTCTTGGAGTTCTGCGAGTCCTGGGTGCTGACGATCAGTTCGTTGTAGAAGCGCTGGCCGTAGTGCATCCACTTGAGATTGACGCGCTTGTCCTCGTTGATGCGCGCATCGCCGTGCTCGGGCGTGCTGATGCCCCCGACGTTGCCGATCACGTCCTCGTCGCGGTACTGGCCGCTCAGTTCCAGGCGGTCGTTGTCGCCGATGTCCCAGCTGAGCTTGGCGAAGTACAGGTCTTCTGCGAACGGCAGCGTAGTCGCGCCGTAGTAGCTGCGCAGGTTGTCGGGCAGCCGCAGATACGCCTCGCCCGACGCGGCCTCGGGCTGCACCGAGCGGGCGTAGATGTTCTTCTTGCCTTCATAGGCGACGAAGAAATGCATGCGGTCTTCGATGATCGGGCCGCCGAGGGCGAAGCCGTACTCCTTGACCTGCGAATCGTCCTTGTCGGTCTCGTCGGGCCGCTTGGCGCGCATGCGCTCGTTGGTGAAGCGATAGAACATCTCGCCTTCGAACGCGTTGGTACCCGAACGCGTGGCGGCGGTGATCGCCGCGCCGCTGACCTGGCCGTACTCGGCCTTGTAGTTGGAGGTGATCACCTTGTACTCGCCGATCGCCAGCTGCGGGAACGGATTGCCCGGGCTCTCGTTCTGGCCGGCAATGCCGCCTTGCTGCACGTAGCTCTTCTGGCTGACGCCATCGATGTAGAGGTTGGACGAGCTGGTGTTGGTCGCGCCGGCACGCAGCGTCGCCCGGCCCTGGGCGTCGATCTTGAACTGCATGCCCGGGACGGTGTCGGCGAACTCGAGGAAGTTGCGCGTGGCCTGCGGCAGCTGCTGGATCTGGCGCAGCGAGATCGTGTTGCCGACCTCGGACGTGCGCACGTCGCGCAGCAGCGGGGCAGTCACGGTGACCCCGCCGATGTCGGTGACCGGGCCGTCGGCCGGCACGCCTTCGGCGACCGCCCCCTGGATGTCCAGCGTCGCGGTCGAGGCGACCGACAGCGTCACCGTCTGCGGCTCGCCACCGGCGTCGACGCGGTAGGTGCCCGGCGGCAGGCCAACGAGCGTGTAGGCGCCGCCGGCATTGGTCTGCACACGGCGCACGGCACCGGTGGCGACGTTGGTCGCGGTTACGGTGGTGCCGGCTTCGGCCGAGCGCACCTGCCCGCGCAGCGTGGCGCTGGTGGACTGGGCGAACGCAGGTGCGGCAACGGCCAGACAGGCGGCCAGCGCGCAGGCCAGCAGGGCGGGTTGGGGAACACGGGGCGAACGGGTTGCGTTCATGACATCCCCTCCAGGGGGCTTTTTAGGGTCGTGGTGGATGACGGTCGGGACAGCACGGGACGACACAGCGGCAGCGCGTCCATGCGCAGGCACGCGCCAGCACAGGGCCGGCACATGGGGAAACGGGAAACGCGGCCCGGGCGATCGGCAGGGCCGCGCAACGTGCGCCGCGCGCGGCGGCGGGCGTTGCGGACCGGACGTTGTCGACGCGCCGGACTCCTGAACATCGCGGGAAAGAGCGCCGATGCATGTCTGCATCCGCTCCAGGCCGGATCGGTCTCCACCGATCGCACAGGCCGTGGCGCGCTGGGGCGCGTCGCGACGAACGCCGGGGACCGTCGCCTCGCCCGCCCTTCGCGAAGAGCGGATGGGGTCACGATCCGGCGCGCATCGTAATCCTGCGGCCGAACCGCGTCCATGGGCTGGCAGCGGCGCGCATCGCGGCTGGTGTCGGCCCATGCGCGAAGGGCCGTCTGCGGATCGCGGCGCCCCGCTCTGCCGTGCGATCCGCTGTCGCGCCCTGCGATGCCGTCGGTTCTGTCCGCCTTTCTTCGCCGCAGGTCGCCAGCGGGCAGCAGCAAGCAGATCAACCCGCGATCTCGCTGGCCCCTCCCCCGGTTTCGTCCGGCCGCCAGTCGTCGCATGATGGCGGCATGCGCCGCGTTCCGAGCCTTCTCGTCCTGATCGCATGCCTGGCCGCGGCAAGTTCCCCGGCGGCAGCCGGCGACGACGTCGTCGTGTACCGATGTACGGATGCGCGCGGACAGGTCGCGCTGCGCGACTCGCCGTGCAGCGAGGGCCATCGCCAGGAGGTGCGCACGATGATCCGCCCGATCGATGCCGCACCCGCGCCGCGACCGCCGCGGCCGACGCCTTCGGCCGAACCGGCAGTCGCCCCCGCGCCCCCCCAGGTGGTCGTGGTCCGCCCCCCGCAACCGATGTACCGCTGCGTGCGTCCGGACGGCAGTACGTACACCAGCGATTCGTCGGCGGGCAATCCGCGCTGGGTGCCGCTGTGGACGCTGGGCTACGGACCGCCGCAGCGCGGCCCCTCGACCCGGATCGGCGTGGAGGCCGGCCAGGGCGGCGGCCGGGTGGACGTGGACATCGACGCAGGCACGCGGCGCGGGTGGCGCGGCGGCTACGGTGACGCCGGCACCTGGGTCCGCGACGACTGCAGCCCGCTGCCGCAGGCCGAGGTCTGCAGCCTGCTGGCCGATCGCCGCGAACAGATCCGGCGCCGGTTCTTCAACGCCCAACCCAGCGAACGCGCGCGCCTGCGCGGCGAGGAGACCACGATCAACGCCCGCCTGGGCCAGGACTGCGGTCGATGACGCGCGGCCTGCTCGCGGCCGTGGCGCTGCTGCTGTCGGTCGTGGCCGTCGGCACCGCCGCCGCCGATACCGTCATCTACCGCTGCACCGACGCCGACGGCGCGGTCACGTTCCAGAACGGCCGCCCCTGCGCGCCCGGACAACAGCAACAACGGCGCGTGGTCGAGATCGCGGCGCCCCTGCCCGCCTACGTCGCGCCGGCACGCCCGGCACCGGCAGCGACGCCCGCACCGGCGCCGCGCACGCCCCCGGACGTGGCGGCCGAGCCGCCGGCCGTGCGCACCCCGCCGCCACCGCTGTACGCCTGTCGCAGCTACGACGGCCACATCGACTGGCGCGAGGACGCCACCCCGCCCACGCGCTGCCGGCCGATGCAGACCGTCGGCATCGGTGGCCTGCCGGGCATCGGTGCCGGCCAGGCTTGCGAGCGGGTCGAGGACAGCTGCGAGGCGGTCGCCGCCGATGCGCTGTGCGCGGCCTGGCAGGCCCGGCTGCACGAAGCGGAGTTCCGCTGGCGCTACGCCGACCGCGCGACCGGTCCGGCGCTGCGCCAGGCCTACGAGCAGATGCGTGCGACCTGGGACGGGAGCGCGTGCGCGGCGGACCCGCCGTGACCCCAGTGGGCTGCCTCCGCCCTCAGAACCCGTAGCGCAGGAAGCCGCCGTCCACGGCGATGCATTCGCCGGTGATGTAGCCCGCCGCCGGCAGGCACAGGAACGCGACCGCCGCCGCCACTTCCTCCGGCTCGCCGATGCGTCCCATCGGCGTGCGCAGCAGCACTTCGTCGAGATAGTCGGGATCGGCCAGCGGCGCGGACGTGCGCCGGGTGCGGATGTACCACGGCGCCACCGCGTTCACGCGCACGCCGTCCTCGGCCCATTCGGCCGCGAGATTGCGCGTCATCTGGTGCAGCGCCGCCTTGCTCATGCCGTAGACCACGCCCGTGCGCACGTGGGTGATGCCCGACACGCTGCCGACATTGACCACGCTGGAACTGGCATGGCGGGTGAGCAGCGGATGCGCCAGGCGGGTGAGCTCGAACGCGCTGAACACGTTGATCTCGAAGATCTCGCGCCACTCGTCCTCGCCGTACTCGGTCGCCGCACGCGGCACGTTGCCGCCCGCGTTGTTGACCAGGATGTTCAGCCCCTGTCCCTGATCCTCGACCCAGTCGAGAATCTCGCCGCGCTGCTCCTCGTCGACGACATCGGCGATCAGCGCGCGGACGTCAGCCTGTGGAAACGCCTCGAGCAGTTCCTCACGCGCGGCCTCGAGCGCGTCGCCGTTGCGGCCGACGATCAACACCGTGGCGCCAAACCCCGCCAGCTCACGTGCGATCGCCCGCCCGATGCCGGCGCTGCCACCGGTCACCAGGGCACATTGGCCATCCAGGCGCCAGCGCTGCGGATCCATCGACATATCCTCGTTTCGACTGCGCCTAGGATACCGCCGAGTCCGCCATCGGAGATCGCCACGATGCCGAGGCGTGCGGGAAAGCGCCCCCATCCCAGCCTTCCCCCTCACGCGGGAGAAGGGGCCAAAGCCTGGACGCTGCAGTGAAGCCGCCTCCCCGC
Source organism: Luteimonas sp. TWI662 (assembly GCF_039673825.1). Classification (NCBI taxonomy): domain Bacteria; kingdom Pseudomonadati; phylum Pseudomonadota; class Gammaproteobacteria; order Lysobacterales; family Lysobacteraceae; genus Luteimonas; species Luteimonas sp. TWI662. The sequence goes on from NZ_JBDJMI010000003.1 coordinate 170,540, forward strand.
CTGCGCGTCGGGTGGAGGCATGCGCCTGCCACGGAAGAAGCGCCCCCATCCCAGCCCTCCCCCGCACGCGGGAGAAGGGGCCAAAGCCTGGACGCTGCGGTGAAGTCACCTCCCCGCCTGCGCGTCGGGTGCAGGCTTGGACCTGCCACGGAAGAAGCGCCCCCATCCCAGCCTTCCCCCGCACGCGGGAGAAGGGGCCAAAGCCTCAACGCTGCGGTGAAGTCACCTCCCCGCCTGCGCGTCGGGTGGAGGCATGCGCCTGCCACGGAAGAAGCGCCCCCATCCCAGCCCTCCCCCGCACGCGGGAGAAGGGGCCAAAGCCTGGACGCTGCAGTGATGTCACCTCCCCCGCCTGCGCATCGGGTGGAGGCATGGACCTGCCACGGAAGAAGCGCCCCCATCCCAGCCTTCCCCCGCACGCGGGGGAAGGGGCCAAAGCCTGGACGCCGCAGTGAAGTCACCTCCCCCGCCTGCGGGGGAGGTCGACACGCAACGCGTGTCGGGTGGGGGCACGGGCCTGCCGCAATACTCGCTCAGCGACGCACCGGACGATAGACGATGAAGATCACCAGGTCCTCGTCGCCGACCTGGTCGAGCGCGTGGCGGTCGCCGTCGCGGGTCAGGATCGCATCGCCTGGGCCGACCTCGCGCACGGTCTCGCCCAGCAGCAGTCGCCCGCGCCCGGACAGCACGTAGTAGATCTCGTCCTTGTCGTTGACGTGTTCGCCGATCGTCGCGCCGGGGTGCAGTGCGCGCTTGCGGAACACCAGGTCCAGGCCGGTCGCGTCATCGAAGAACGGATAGGCCGTCGTCGTGCCGGCACCTTCGTGCGGCCCGGGCTGTTGGACCGCAATGTCGCGCTCCTGTACGACGACCGACGGCGACACCGAGTCGGGCGGCGGCGCGGGCAATGCGTGGCAGTCGGCTGCGGTGACGTGCTTGACCGGCGCGTCGGCATCGAGGCCACGCCAGCCGGCCGCGACGAGGCAGGCGACCGCATCGGCACCGGCCTCGCTGAAATGAGTGCCGTCGGCCTTGCCCTGCGCCGGCACGTGCATGAAGTAGTGCTTGGCACCGTCTTCGCCATGGACGCGGATCCAATCGCTAGACGCGGCATTGAGATCGATCAGCGCCACGTTCTCGCGGGTCGCCACGGCCTGCATCGCCAGCGTGTAGCGGCCATGCGTGTCGATCAGCGAACCGAAGTCGTAGCGCAACCGCGCGACCGGGGTGATCAGGATGGGCGTGGCGCCCTGCTCGCGCGCCACGTCGATGTAGCGCTGGAGCCAGCGCGGGTAGTCGGTCGCCGGATCGGTGTAGCGCGCGGGGTCCTCGCGCTTGGCATCGTTGTGGCCGAACTGGATCAGCAACACATCGCCTGCGCCGATCTCGCTGGCGATCGCGTCCAGCCGGCCTTCGTCGATGAAGCTGCGGGTGCTGCGCCCGCCCATCGCGTGGTTGCGCACCTCCCAGCCGTCGGCGGTCCAGCGCGGCAGCGCCTGACCCCAGCCGGCCTGCGGTGCCCGCTCGGGGCCATAGGTCGCCGCGGTCGAATCGCCGGCGATGAAGATGCGATGCGGTGCAGGCGAGGCGGCGAACGCAGTGCCCACGGCCCCCAGGCACAGCAGCGACAGCAGACGTTTCATCGTGGCGACGCTCCGCACGGCGTTCCGGATCGACCGCAGGCTGCCGCCCCTGGCAGCGGCCTGCGTTGTCAGCGACGTGGGGCTTACTGCCTCAGCACGCCCTTGACGTAGGCGACGATCGCCTCGTCCTGCGCGTTGTCGAAGAACGCCTGCTGGAAGCGCGCACCGCCGACGGCCTGCTTCACCAGGTCCTGGTCGATCGCCTTCAAGCCCTCGACGAAGTCCTTCGACGCGCCCTGCTTGACCTGCGCCAGGATGCCGGCGTTGGTCATCTGCGATGCCTTGCGCTCGGCCGGGTAGCCTTGGCCGCGCTCGCCTGCGAAGGCCTTCTCGAAGATGTAGCGGATGTTGATCTCCGCGCCCCAGCCGTAGCCCTTGGCAAACGGCAGCGCCAGCGCGTTGCCGTTGTTGACCTGTGCGAACAGGAACGCGTCGGTCGGCTCGATGCAGTAGCCGCAGTAGACGCCCGGCCAGGCGTTGAGCGACATCATCGCGCCCTGACCGGTGCCGCAACCGGCGACGACGAAGTCGACCGCCTTGGCATTGAGCAGCAGCGCGGCGCAGATGCCAAGGTGGATGTAGGTCAGGCGGTGGTCGTTGTCGCCGTCCATGCCGACGTTGAAGACGGTGTGGCCCTGCTCGGCGGCGACCGTCTGAAGTTGCTCCAGCACGACCGGGTTCTTCGCGGCCTGGCTGAATTCCTGCATCAATGCGATCTTCATTGCGTGTCTCTCTTGCGTGTTCGAGGGGGAACGCGGACCGCCGGGGCGGCGACCCGCGAAAAGAAAAGCGAAGCGGATCAGCGCGCCAGCCAGCCGCCGTCGACCGGGATCACCGCGCCGTTGACGTAGTCCGAGGCGCGGCTGGCCAGGAACACTGCGGTCCCGCCCAGGTCCGACGGCTCGCCCCAGCGGCCGGCCGGAATGCGCTCGAGGATGGCCTGGTTGCGCGCCTGGTCGGCGCGCAACTGCGCGGTGTTGTCGGTCGCCATGTAGCCGGGCGCGATGGCGTTGATGTTGATGTGCTTGCCCGCCCACTCGTTGGCCAACAGGCGCGTGATGCCGGCGATGCCCGACTTGCTGGCGGTGTAGGACGGCACGCGGATGCCGCCCTGGAACGACAGCATCGAGGCGATGTTGATGATCTTGCCGCCGCCGTTGGCGATGAAGTGGCGGCCGACCGCCTGCGACAGGAAGAACGCCGACTTGATGTTGACGTTCATCACGTCGTCCCAGTCCTGTTCGCTGAAATCGACCGCATCGGCACGGCGGATCAGCCCGGCGTTGTTGACCAGTACGTCGAGACGGCCCAGGCCGTCGAGCGTTTCGCGCAGCACGCGGTCGACCGGCTCGATGCTGATCAGGTTCGCTTCGATGGCGACAAAGCGCCGGCCCAGCGCTTCGACTTTGGCCTGCGTCTCGCTCGGCGGCTGGATGCCGGCGGCAGCGATGTCGGCGCCGGCCTGCGCGAGCGCCAGTGCGATGCCCTGCCCCAGACCGGTGTTGGCGCCGGTGACCAGCGCGACCTTGCCTTGGAGGCTGAACGGATTCGTCATGGTGGAACTCTCCTGTGGAGCGATGGCGAAAATGCCGCGCATGGCGCGGCGGGAACGTCACTTGAGCTGGCAGATGTCGAGCACGTGCATATCGGTGTAGTCGAGGTTCTCCCCGCCCATGGCCCAGATGAAGCAGTAGTTCGAGGTGCCGGCGCCCATGTGGATCGACCACGGCGGCGACACCACGGCCTCGCCGTCGGCCACCACGATGTGGCGCTGCGCGTGCGGCTCGCCCATGAAGTGGTAGACGCGGTCGTCGGCGCCCAGATCGAAGTAGAAGTAGACCTCGCTGCGCCGGTCGTGCAGATGCGGCGGCATCGTGTTCCAGACGCTGCCCGGCTTGAGGATCGTCAGGCCCAGCAGCAACTGCGAAGACGCGCACGTGGCCGGCACGATGTACTGGTAGATCGTGCGTTCGTTGCTGGTCGCAAGCGATCCGCGCTCGAGCGGCACGGCCTCGGCGATCGAGATCTTCTTGGTTTCGAAGCGCGCGTGCGCCGGCGTGGAGGCCAGATAGAACTTCGCCGGCGTCGCCGCATCGTCGGACGCGAAGACCACCTCGGCACTGCCCATCGGCACGTACAGCCCGTCCTTGGGTGCGAGCGGGTACGCGGTGCCGTCGACGGTCACGGTGCCCGGCCCGGCACCGACGTTGACCACGCCGAGCTCGCGCCGCTCCAGGAACGGCCGACCCGCGGCCGAGGCCGGCTCGGTCTTCACGGGCAGCGACAGCGGGCCGGAGACCGGCAACGCACCGCCGATCACGAAGCGCTCGTAATGCGTGTAGCTCAGGCGCAGTGCGTCGTCGGCGAACAGCCCATCGAGCAGGTAGAGATCGCGCAGCGCGTCGTTGTCGATGCCCTGCATCACGCCCGGGTGGGTCGCGTGGTAGGTCTTCTGGTACATGGCGGCTCCGAGCGGCGGAACGTCGGGAACGGGCATTCTAGGCCTTTCGGTAACCGGTGTCATACCGCGCCGCGACAAAGCGGCCGGCAGCGTTCTGCGGGCACGGCAGACGCAGAGCGGTCGGTTGCGGGGTGACGCGCAGACGCGGCTGCGCGATCGCGTCCGGACCTGGGTCGCCGATGGCAGCCCAGCATTGCGGGCTGCGCGTCCGGGGGACGCCGATGGGCGGCGCCTTCAGTCCGGCGGCTGGCAGGAGTCGCGGACCACCAGATGCGGCCGGACGCTCGCCAGTGGGCGCGGTGCGCCCTCGGGCTGCAGCAGCATCGCCGCCGAGATCCGGCCGGTATCGCGAGTGTCGCGGCGCACCGAGGTCAGCGGCGGCCACAGCCGGGAGGCCAGCGGGCTGTCGTCGTAACCGACTACCGACAGTTGCCGGGGAATGCTGATGCCCGCGCGCATCGCCACGCGGTAGACGCCGGCGGCCATCTCGTCGTTGCCGCAGAAGATCGCCGTGGGCCGCTTCTTCGCGCCAAGCAGCTTCTCGGCCGCGGCCACGCCCGACTCGAAGGTGTAGCCGGCCTCGACGATCCGCGATTTGGGCATCGCCACGCCGCGGCGCTCGAGCGCGGAGACGAACCCGGTCGACCGCTCGATCGAGGAGCGGTAGTCGCGCGGACCCGTGATCATCGCGATGTCGCGGTGGCCCAGCGACTGCAGGTAGTCGGCGACCTCGGCCGCGCCGTCGTGGTCGTGGGTGACGACCATGCGCTCGGGGGCGTCCATCGACACCGCGGCGATGCGCACGTAGCGGCAGCCGGTCTCGGCCAGCATGTCGGCCAGCGCCTGGTCTTCGGACACGCGCGGCACCAGCATCACCCCGTGCAGCTTCTGCTGCTGGACGAAGCGGCGCACGCCGTCGATGTAGTTCGGGCTGCGGCTGTCGCAGGGATGGACGACCAGCTCGTAGCCCGAGTCGCGCAGGGTGTCGAGTGCGCCGTACTGCATGTTGACGATGAACTGCGCGGTCGGATTGTCGTAGACCATGCCGATCAGGAACGAACGGCGGAACGCCAGGCCGCGCGCCAGCGGGTCGGGCACGTAGCCGACCTCGCGCATCAGCGCCTCGACCTTCTCTCGCGTGTCCTGCCGCACCAGCGGCGAATGGTTGATGATGCGCGAGACGGTCTTCTTCGAGACGCCCGCCAGACGGGCGATGTCGTTGATCGTGGCCGCGCGCGGCAGCGTGCCGCCGCCCCGGATCGTCTTGTTCTCTGTGGGCATCCGTGGTCCCCCAGGGGCCGGTTGTCGTGCGGTTTCCATTCTAGCGGCAGTTGTGCGGGCCCGCCGTCCGCGCCCCGGCGGTGTTCAGTCCAGGGCCCGGAAGCGGAAATCGCGGAAGTGCACCTTGCCCTCGCCCGCGGCGTAGAGCGCGGGCTTGAGCGCCAGGAAGCCGCCGGCGACGTTGTGGTGATAGCCCGAGACCTCCATCTGCACCGGGTACTTCTCCCAGCTGTGGCCGTCGGCGCTGGTGTGGATGGTGACGATGTGGCGGTCGTTGGTCACCCGCACCCACAACCGGCCACCCTTGCCGGCCGGCAACCCGGCGCTGGGGCGCTCCAGCCCGTAGCGGTGCATGACCGTGCGCTCGCCGTTGCTGCCGACGCCCACGTACAACCGGTCGCTGTAGAACAGCAGCGCGCCGCCGATCGCGCCGGGCTCGATCTCCATCTCGACCTCGAACTGGTAGGCCTTGTCGCCGGCGATCACCGTCAGCGGCGACGCGTCGCGCGGCGTGCGGCCCTTGCCCTGCACGGTCAGCGTGCCGTCGCTGAAGCGCAACCGCGCGTACTCATCGGGCGCCGGATCGAAGAATGCCCACTGGTGGCCCAGGCGGCCGCTGCGGAAGTCGTCCGACAGCGCCATGCCGTGCGCGCCGACCGAGGTCCCGCTGGGCTTGGCCAGCGGCCGGCCCAGGTCGCCGCCACGGGCCACGAACCAGCCGTCGTCGGTCCATTCGATCGGCTCGAGCAGCGCCTGCCGGCCAAGGGTCCAGTACCCGTTTTCGTAGCCGTGGTAGATCATCCACCAGCGCTCGTCGGTGCCCTCGATCACCGTCGCATGGCCGCGCGACCACCACGGTTCGCTGCGATCGACGGTGCGCACGATCGGGTTGTAGGGCGAGTTCTCCCACGGCCCGTGGATCGAGCGCGCGCGTGCGGTGATCACCATATGCCCGGTCGGCGGACCGGCAGTGCCGCCAACCGCGGTGGTCATGTAGTACCAGTCGCCGCGCTTGTGGATCTTCGGGCCTTCCTGCGCATAGGCCTCGACGTCCCAGTCCTGCGGGTACTGCCAGCCGTCGTAGACGTGCCGCGGCTCGCCGACGACCGACAGGCCGTCATCGGACAACTGCACGTAATCGCCGCCGCTCAGGAACAGGTAGCGCTTGCCGTCCTCGCCGACCGCGTGGCCCGGGTCGATGTAACGGCCCAGGCCGATCTCGACCGGCTCGCTCCACGGCCCGCGGATATCGTCGGCCCAGACCACATAGTTGCTGCGCTCCGCGCCCTCGGTGCCGCCGGTACGGGCGGGGAAGTAGATGTAATAGCGCCCGTCATGCTTGACGATGTCCGGCGCCCAGATCGAGCCGACATTGCGGGTGATCGCGTGGCCCAGCGGCTCCCAGTTCACCAGATCGCGCGAATGCCAGAGCGGCAGGCCGGGATAGGCATCGAACGAGGACAGCGTGAGGTAGTAGTCCTCGCCGTCCTTGAGCACCGACGGGTCGGGCCTGTCGCCCGCGAACACCGGATTGAGAAACGTGCCGTCGCCCAGGTCGGCCTTGCGCTGGTGTTCGATACCGCGCGCCCAGGCCTGGCTGGCGGGTGCGGCAGACGAAACGGGCGGTGCGGCGGCGACGCCGTCGGCCAATAGCAGCCCGACCACACAGATGGCGGCCAGCAGCGGGGAACGGCGCGAACGCATGCGCATCTCCTCAAGCAAAAGGGCAAGGCGCCAACACGTCGCGACAAGATGACACCGATGGCCAAGCGACCGTAGCAGAGCGCGCACCGTCACGCATTCCGCAATGCGGCACAGCGCGCGGCGCGTGCTAGCGTGCACACCTCCCGCCGCTGCCACGCCCTATACGATGCGACTCGGACTCGCCGCCAACCGACGCCACCATGCCGACCGTGATGCCGCCTTGTTCCGCTGGCTCAAGGCCAGTGGCGCGGGCATTCGCGAGCTGGACATCGCACTGCATATCGTCGGCCGCACCTTCGATGCGATCACCCGTCACGGCGCACTCGACGGTCATGCCCGCATGCAGCGTTACCCCTACGGCCGCGAGGGCGGCCTGATGAAGCTGGTCGCCGAAGTCGTCGGGCTGGGCGACGGCCGCACGCTCGACGGCGTGGTCTACCTGATCGACCCGGTGGACCCCTCGTCGATCTTCCCCGAGGCGGTCGCGCTCAAGCGCCAGTGCGTGATCCAGGGCAAGCCCTTCCTGTCGACGGTGGCCTCGGCACGTGACTGGATCGAGTGCGAACGCCTGCACGCCGGCCTGCCCCCCGACCCCGGCGCCGACGACCTGCATGCCTTCGACACCCAGACCGTCGCGCTGATCGCCCACGACGCGATGAAGCCGCAGATGCTCGACTTCGCCGACCGCCATTTCGACCTGCTCTCGCGCTTTCGCACTCGCGTGGCCACGGGCACCACCGGCCAGCGCCTCAACGAACTGGCCTGGCGCCGCGGCTGGCCGGTCGGCGAGGCTTGGGCGCAGCGGTTCAACAGCGGCCCACTCGGCGGCGACGCGCAGATCGCCGACCTGGTGCTCGACCGGCAGTGCCGGCGCGCGATCTTCTTCGAGGATCCGCATGTCGCACGCCAGCACGAGGCCGACATCCAGTTGCTCGAGCGCGCGGTGACCACCGTCACCGACGATGTCGCCTGCCTGACCTCGCCCCAGGTCGCCGAGCGTTGGGCCCAGGCCGCCGAGAAGCGCGCCACCCCCTAAACCGGGGTCAGAGTCGATTTTGCCCCGTGTGTCCGCAACGGACCGGGCCGCGACGACGGCCGATCGAAAGGCGTCCTTCAGCCGGCGCGCAGCATCGCCGGCAGCCACAGCGACAGGCTCGGGAACAGGGTCACGATCAACAACACGCCCAGGCCTGCGAACCAGAACGGCCAGATCGTGCGCATGCTCTCGCCCACCGTGATCTTGCCGATCGCGGTGCCGATGAACAGCACCGAGCCGACCGGCGGCGTGACCAGACCCAGGCCACCGGTGAGCACCAGCACCAGGCCGAAGTGGATCGGGTCGATGCCATAGGCGCGCGCCACCGGCAGGAAGATCGGCGTGCAGATCAGGATCAGCGGGGCCAAGTCCATGAACGTGCCGAGCAACAGCAGCATCAGCACGATCATCAGCAGCACCGCCAGCTTGCTGTGCGCGAACGATTGCAGGAGCTCCACGGCGGCGCTGGGCACCTGGAGATAGGCCAACAGCCAGCCGAACACCGATGCGGTCGCGATCACGAACAGGATCACGCCGGTGCTGCGCGCGGCATGGGTGATCGTTTCGATGAACTCGCGCACGCGCAACTGGCGATACAGCACGATCGTCACCAGCAACGCGTAGACCACCGCGATCGCCGCGCTCTCGACCGCGGTGAAGATGCCGGCGCGGATGCCGACGAAGATCAGCGCGACCAGGCCCAGGCCCGGCAGCGCCGAGACCGTGCGCAGCAGCACCGCACGCCAGCCGGGGAAGATCTCCACACCATAGCCGCGGCGACGCGCGACCAGGTAGCCGGTGACCATCAAGGCCAGCGTCATCAGCAGCGCCGGCACGATGCCGGCCGCGAACAGGTCGGCGATCGACAGCCCGCCGCCCGCGGCGGCCGAGAACAGGATCAGGTTGTGCGAGGGCGGCACCAGCAACGCGACCAGCGCGGCGGTGATGCTGACGTTGACCGCGAAGTCGCGGTCGTAGCCGCGCTTGACCATCTGCGGGATCATCGTGCCGCCCACTGCCGAAACGTCGGCGATCGCCGAGCCCGAGACGCCGCCGAAGAACAGCGACGACAGGATCGACACCTGGCCCAGGCCGCCGCGCATGCGTCCCACCAGCGACGAGGCCAGGGCGATCAAGCGCTCGGAGATGCCGCCACGCATCATGATCTCGCCGGCGAAGATGAACAAAGGAATGGCGATCAGCGAGGCCGAGCCGGTGCCCGCCGAGATCTGCTGCACTAGCACGATCGATGGCAGGTCCAGATACAACAGCGTCGCCAGCGCCGCGGCCGCCAGCGCGAACGCCACCGGGACGCCGAGCACCAGCAGCGCGGCGAAGACGAGAAACAGGATCGCGATCGCCATGTCAGCGGACCTCCTCTTCGACGCGCGGACGCAGCGCCAATGCGAATCGGTTGAGTGCGAAGACCACCATCAGCGCGCCGCCGATCGACAGCGGCAGGTAGTTGATGCTCTGCGGCATCGCCGCGCCCGCGGCCTTGATGTGCAACCCGTCGAGCAGCAGCAGCGCGCCCCACCAGGCGATGACCGCGCCGATCGCGACAATCACCAGCGGCACCAGCAGATCGATCCCGCGCCGGACCGCCGGGCGGACGTGGTCGTGCAGCAGGTAGAAGCCGAAGTGCCGGTTGGTGTGCACGCCGGCGGCCGCGCCCAGGCTCATCGCGGTGCTCAGCAGCAGCAGCGTGACCGGCTCGGTCCAACTGGGCGAATCGTTGATCACGTAGCGGGCGAACACCTGCCAGCCCTGCACGACGACCAGCCCGAACAGGGCCGTAGCGGCGATGGCGATGGCGAGATGGGCGATCCGCTCGAGCAGGCGCCCGGCGGCACCCAGCGGCGGGAGAGTCGAGGCTTCGGACATCGCGGGGTCCCCGTGTGTCAGGCGAAGTCGCGGATGCGACGGTAGAGGGTCTGGAGTTCGGGCTGGCGCAGGTAGCGTTCGCGCAACGGCGCAGCTGCCGCACGGAACGCGTCCATGTCGACCTCGTTGAACGCGATGCCGTAATCGCGCACGGCCTGGCGCGCGGCTTCCTCCGACGCGTCCCACAGCCGGCGCATCACCGGCACCGAGGCGCGGGCGGTGTCGATCAGCAGATCGCGGTCGGCCGGCGCCAGCGCAGCGAGCGAGCGGCGCGAGATCAGCAGGATGTCCGGCGCATAGGAGTGCTCGCTCTGCGACCAGAACCGCGCTGCCTCGAAATGGCGGCTGGAATGGAAGCTGCGCATGTTGTTCTCCGCGCCGTCGATCATGTGCGTCTCCATGCCCGAGAATGTGTCGCCGAGCGACATCGGCGTGGGGTTGGCGCCGAGCAGCCGCATCAGGTCGATGAACATGTCCGACGAGGCCACGCGCAGCTTCAGGCCATGCAGATCGCCCGGCGTGCGGATCGCGTGGCGGGTGTTGTAGAAACAGCGTGCGCCGCTGTCATACACCGCCAGTCCGACCAGGTCGCGGCTGGCGAAGCCGTCGAGCACGATCTGGGCCACACCCGCATCCAGCGCATGGCGCAAATGCGCGACCGAGTCGAATGCATACGGCAGGCACAGCGCAGTGGTCAGCGGGAAGGCGTTGTTGAGCGCACCGGCGTAGACGCGGGTCATGTCGATCGCGCCGAAGCGCGCCATGTCGATCGCTTCGGCCTCACGGCCGAGCTGGCCGGAGTGATACTGGCGCAGCCGCACGCGGCCACCGGTCTCGCGTTCGAGCGTGTCGCCGATCCACTTCACCGCCTCGACCGTCGGATAGCCGGCGACGTGCACGTCGGTGGCGGTCAGCACGGTTGCGCCGTCGTCGGCACGCAAGGCCGCGGGCAGCAAGGGCGCGGCGCATACCGCGCCGAGCCCGGCCAGAAAGCGCCGACGCGAGGTCATGCGACCGTCCCGGGCGTCAGGGGCGCGGCGGCCTCCACCTCGACGGCGATCGTGCCGTGGCCGTCGAAGATCACGTCGGCGCGCTGGCCGGGCGCGATGTCGTGGATACCGGTGGCATTGCCGGTCGCGATCAGCTCACCGCGGCGCAGCGGGCGGCCGCGCCGCGCCGAACGCGCCAACGCGAACGCGAAGGCCGCACGCAGACCGCCGGGCAGCGTGGTCGCCCCGCCACTGCCCACAACGTCGCCGTCGATACGACTCTCCACCCGCAGGCGTGCTTCGTCCAGGCCAGTCCAGTCGGCGATCTCGCCGCCGACGACCAGGCCGTTGTTGTTGCCGAAATCGGAGATCACCACGCGCGGGCCGAGCACATTGATGGTCGCCAGCGGGCTGCTGGCCACCTCCAGCCCGATGAACAGCGTGGCCGGATGCGCGGCCGCTTCGTCCGGGCTCCAATCGAGCTTGTCGGCGGGCGCGTCGGCGTCCAGCCGCAGCACGTACTCGGCCTCGATCGCACCGAAGCCGCCGGCGAACACCGCGATGCGCGTGCCCGGCCCGGCCTGCTGCAGATTGCGCCGGAAGATCGGGCCGAGCAGGCGGTCATCGCCCGAGACGTCACGCCGCTCGGCCGCGATATAGCCGACCTTCCAGCCGACGACGGCATCGGGCCAGGCCGCGATCGCGGCGTCCTGCACGGCATAGGCGGCGACCAGCGTGTCGGGAATGACCCCTGGGAAGTCGGCAAGCGCGGCGCCATTGCGGCGCGCGTGCCCGAAGGCATCGACGATGCCCCGAGTCGGGTCCGCAGGAGCGTCCTGCGCGGTCGGATGCGCGGTGCCGTTGTTCAAACTCGATCTCCTGACCTGGTCGTTGCTGCGCCGCAGATCGCGGACGCTGGGAATGTCTTGTATGGTAAACCGGTGTCATCTTCAATGTGCAGTGCGGCAAAAGTCGTCGCACGCCACACGTATCGTCGGAATACTCGCCATGCTGCGTAGATCCATCCGCCCGCTGTCTTGTGCGCTGCTGCTATTCGGCGCCGCCGGCCTCGGCGCCGTGCAGGCCGCCCCGATTGCAGAGAAGGAACGCATCGACCTGTGGCCGGCCGCCGGCGCGTCGGACGGCGGCGACCGGGTCACCGAGCGCAGCCGGGATCCGACGCGCCCCGATCGCATCATCGAGGATGTACGTCGGCCCTATCTGGCGGTGCATGTGCCTGCGCAGCCCAATGGCGCGGCGCTGCTGGTCGTGCCCGGTGGCGGCTATGCCCGCGTCGTGCTCGACAAAGAGGGCTCGGCCTTGGTGCCCGCCTTCGTGGACATCGGCGGCGTCACGCTGTTCGTGCTGCATTACCGCTTGCCCGACCGGCGGCATGCCGAAGGCGCCGACGCCCCGCTCGCCGATGCCCAGCGCGCGTTGCGGATCATTCGCGCCCGCGCCCGCGACCACGGCATCGACCCGGCCCGCATCGGCGTGATGGGGTTCTCGGCCGGGGGGCATGTCGCCGCCCGGCTGGCGACCCATCCAGCGCCGGCCTACGTGCCGGTCGACGCGATCGACCTCGTGGACGCGCGCCCGGACTTCGCACTGCTGATCTATCCGGTGATTTCGATGCGCGACGGCCTCGCGCACGCCGGGTCGCGCGACCGCCTGGTGGCCGCGAGCGACACGCCGGCCGAGCGCGCATTGGCGCGACTGTCGCCCGAGCGCGATGTCGACGCACGCACGCCGCCCCTGTTCCTGCTGCACGCACAGGACGACCCCGCGGTGCCGGTCGGCAACGCGCTGGCAATGCACGCCGCCGCTCTCGTCGCCGGTGTGCCGGCCTCGCTGCACGTCTTCCCCACCGGCGGCCACGGCTTTGGCGTGCGCGATGCGCACGGCCCGTTGGCGCGCTGGCCGCACCTCGCCCTCGACTGGATCGACAGCCTGCCTCCACGCCCATGACCGACACGCCGACCGACCTCCACCGCCGCCGCCTGCTCCAAGCCGGCGCCTTTGCCGGCGCGCTTGCCGCCCTGCCCGCGGCATTCGCCGCCGCGCCCCGTACCAGCCTCGCGCGCGTGGCCGGCGGCCGCCTCGGCGGCGCGATCGAGGACGGCGTGCACGTCTTCCGCGGCGTGCACTACGGCGCCGACACCGCGCCGCGCCGGTTCATGCCCGCCGCGCCCGCGCCGGCCTGGCGCGGCGTGCACGACGCACTGGCCTACGGCGCGTCCGCGCCGCAACGCGGCGGCGAAGGCCCGGGCAGCGAGGACTGCCTGTTCCTCAACGTCTGGACGCCCGGGCTGCGCGATGGTGCGCGCCGACCGATCCTGGTCTACATCCACGGCGGCGCGTTTTCGACCGGATCGGGCAGCGATCCGCTCTACGACGGCGGGTCGTTGTGCCGCCGCGGCGACGTCGTGGTCGTCACCTTGAACCATCGTTTGAACGCATTCGGGTACCTGGCGCTGCGCGAGCTCGGCGGCCCGGCGCTGGCGCGGTCGGGCAATGTCGGGCAACTCGATCTGGTGCAGGCGCTGCAATGGATCGCCGCGCACGCCGACGAGTTCGGCGGCGACGCCGGCAACGTGACGCTGTTCGGCCAGTCCGGCGGCGGCGCGAAGATCGCCACGCTGATGGCGATGCCGGCCGCGCGCGGGCTGTTCCACCGGGCCTGGACGATGAGCGGGCAGCAGGTCACCGCGGCCGGCCCGCGCGCCGCCGACCAGCGCGCGCGGCTGTACCTCGACGCGCTGGGCGTGGCGCCGACGGACGTCGAAAGATTGCGCACGATGCCGATGCAGGCCCTGCTCGACGCGCAGCGCACCCGTGATCCCTCGCGGGTCGAGGACAGCAGCCTGTACTTCGGCCCGGTCGTGGACACCGTGACGTTGCCGCGCCATCCCTTCTGGCCTGACGCACCCCCGCAATCGGCGCAGATCCCGATGGTGATCGGCAATACGCGCGACGAAACGCGCGCCTTCCTCGGGCACGATCCGGACAACTTCAGCCTGGACTGGGACGCGCTGCCGGCGCGGTTGCGCACGCAGCAGTTCGTCGACCTCGACCCGGCGGTGGTGATCGCCGAGTACCGCCGCATGTATCCCGACTACACACCGTCGGAGGTGTTCTTCGCCGCCACCACCGCCGGCCGCTCGTGGCGCGGTGCAGTCGAAGAACTGGAAGTGCGCGCCGCACAGGGCCGCAACACCTGGGCCTATCAGCTCGACTGGTATCCGCACGGCGGCGAGCGGTTGCGCGCCCTCCACGGCCTCGACATCCCGCTGGTGTTCGGCACCGTTGCCGGTGCCGGCAGCCGCGCCGGCGACGATGCGCGCGCGCGCGACATGGCAGCGGCGATGCAGGGCGCCCTGCTCGCGTTCGCGCGTTCGGGGGACCCGAACCACGCCGGCCTGACGCACTGGGCGCCGTACGGCCTGGACCGCCGCGAGACGATGGTCTTCGACGCGCCCTCGCGGCTCGAAGACGACCCGCGCGGCGGCGAGCGCCGGCTCTACCGCCAGGCGCCGTTCGTGCAGCGCGGCACGCAGTAACCCGACCGGGCGCCCGGCCCAGCGCCGGACGCCCGCACCTGCCGAACGTGCCTCAGCGCACCGGCGCGACGTTGTTCAGCCGCGTGACTTCTTCGGCATCGCCGGGCAAGGCGATCCGCACGCGCGCGCCGTCGGGCAGGCGACCCGGCGGCTGCAGGCGCACAGTGGCCGTGCGCGGACGCAGGTCGCGCGGCGCGGCGAGCGGCGGTAGGTCCGCACGTGCGAGTTCCTGCCCATCCGCCGTTTCAAGAATGGCCACGCCGGCCGGCGCGTCGGCATGACCGAGACTGTGCACGGTTGCCTCGACCGCCCCGTCGACCACGCGCACATCGCCGCGGCCGATGCCGATGTCCGGACGCGTTTCCACCGGCATGCCGGCCTCGATGCGCTCGAACTCGAACACCTGGGTCTGGCCGGCCGCGAACGCCAGGTCGACCGACGCACTCGATTCGAGCCGGACCTCACGGATGTGCGCGCGGCCGTCGATGCTCTCGTCGCCAGTGCGGTCCACGCCGCTGACCATCCGCCAGCGCCCAGGGGCGACGTTCCAGCCGGTCATCGTCGCGTGCGCGGTGCGCGTGCCGGTGTTGTACGCGACGACCTTGAAGCGTTCGCGCGAAAGCGCGGACACCAGCAACGCGACAGTTTCCGCCTGCGCGTCGTCGGCGAAGCGCCAGCTCACCGTGTGCCCGGGGTAGGTCGTATTGCGCTTGAGCGCGAGTCCGCCCAGCCGCGCGCGTTGCAGGAACTCGCTCGGCGCCTCGACCCGATCCGACCACCAGTGGCCTTCGGTGTTCATGTATTCGCGCTGCGCCTTGGCCTGGATACCGTCGGCATGCAGCGCCTCGAGATAGCGCTTGTCGCCGGTCTGCTGCCAGGCGAACACGCTCTGCACGCCGGTCTCGCCGCTGTCGGCCGATTGCTGCAGGCGCTGCCCCCAGTCCGCGCGCCGGTCGAGCGCGTCGACATAGTTCTCCGCCAGGTTCGACAGACCGGCCGGGCCGCTGCGGTCCACTCGGTACTGCAGCGGACGCAGGTACTTCGCATCCCCGGTCCATCGCCACGCCGCCCAGTACAGGTGCAGGGTATCGGCGCCGCCAGAGCCGTCGAACAGGTCGCCACCGCGTCGCTCGCCAGTCGCCCAGTGAATCTCGTTGGGCAACTGCCAGGCGCCCGCCTCGTCGGTGTAGGCGTGCGCCAGATAGCCATCGGCCAGCTCGGTGATCATCGATCGGCTGGTCGGGTCGGCATTGAACACGCCGAGCACGAAGGCCGGGTGCAGCACCGGGAACGAGTACGGCTTCTGCCACTGCCAGCGCGGTTCCCGATAGACCTTGCGCCCGCCGAACCAGTTGCTCGAGAACAGCCGATGCCCTTGCGGGTTGCGCAGCACGATCTTCTCGTCGAGGTCGCGCACCGTGTCCATCAGCCGGGTCATCGTCAGCGGATCGCCCCAGTTGAGCAGTGCCATCGCGCTGTTGGTGTTGATGCCTTCCTCGTAGGCATGCAGCTCGTCGGTCTCGATCGTCGACAGCCCGCCGGCGAACATGCCGTTGGCATAGGCCGCGTCGGCCAGGGCGGTGATCGAGGCGTTGATCTTGTCGGGCATCACGCCCATCAACGCCAGCCCCGGCCACTGCTGGGACAGGTCGCTGTCGTCGGAGATGCCGCCGCCGAAGTCGCCGAAGGCGACCTGGCGTTCATCGATCCACCATTCGACGAAACGCCGGACCGCCTTGAGGTCCTCGAGCTGGCGGAACGCCCACAGCGGCACGCCGGCCGGCGGCTCGGGCTGCACGAACGGTGGCCGGCCCTGGCTGTTGTAGCTCATGTAGTTCCAGTACAACCGGCCCAGCGCGTGGTCGGGATCGACCCGCAGCAAGTCGCTGATGTCGGCATAGGCGCGCGCGTAGAGCCGCTGGCGCTTGGAGGTGGTGTGCTCCTCGACCAGGAACCCCCAGTTGTCGCGTACCTGGTTGAAGCGGTCGGCGACATGCTCGACCAGCGCCTCGGCGCGCGGTTTGTAGACCATGCGGATCTGCGCGCCATCGAGCGCGGCGGCGTCGAAGCCCGGCGCTGCCGAGGCGATGCTGATCCACAGGCTGTCGTCGCTGAGGATGCGGTCGCGCAAGTCCAGAAACAGCGTGCGCGCCTGGCCCGGACGCACCGAGACCGAGACGTCGATCATGTCGCGCGCCGGCCAGATCGGATCCTTGACGCGGATGTTGAGCGGAATCGCCCCGGTGCCGTCGGCGGTATGCGTGGCCGGCAGGTCGAGCGCAGGCAGGTCGATCGCGATGCCGTCCAGGCCGTCGTACATGTTCTCCCAGCTGTGCGCCCAGCTGCGGATCAATGGCTGCGCGGCCGGCGCATCGCCGATGCCCGAGGGAATCAGCACATGCACCACCGGTTGCCGAGGCGCATCGGCCGACGCCGGCGCGCGCCTGCGATACGCCGCCCGACCGGGCAGCGCGATGACGGTACTGCGTTCCTCCGGCGCGAACCGGCCCTCGATGTCGCCGCGCAGATCGGCGAGATTGGTGTAGTCGACCTCGGCGTCGCTGCGCACCGTGTAGACCTGCCGCACCGAGCCTGCCGGCTCGTCGGCGGCCTCGACGCGATAGGCCCAGATTTCCTGGATCGGCGTCTCCTGGGCGACGTTCTCGAACCGCAGGTGCCCGCCGCGGCGCAGCGGAAGGTCGTCGACGCTGCGCACGATGCCCTGCGGCCGTTCGAACAGCGGCTGCAGGCTGTCCACATTGTCGCCGGCCAGCACACGGCCGTAGGCGGCACCGCGGATCTCGACCCGGTTGACCGGCTCGTCGGGCAGGGTCAGGTCGAGCGCCCGGCCACCCTCGACATAGGTGTTCCAGTCCGGCAGTTGGAAGTAGTCGTCACGCCCGCGCAGCCGCGAGCGGTTGTAGACACCGGGCCAGGTGGTCTCGGCGATGCCGTCGGTGGCCTTCCACATCCACTGTTTGAGATCGCGGGTATCGGCGAACTCGACTTTGCGGATCGACGTGGTCGGCGCGTCGAGCAGCGGCGGCGCCACCCCGTTCTGCCAGCCGTGCCGGAACAACCACGCCGCATGGCGGTCAACGGGCGAGACCGATGTGGTCGGCGTCGCGAACGCGCGCACGGCCTGGACCGCGGCCGCATCGAGCATGCGGTCGTGGATGCGGATGTCGTCGAAATCGCTGCCGCGCAGGAAGTTGTAGCGGCTCTGCACCTGGTGCGGCGCGAGCACGCGCGCTGCCAAGCCAAACTGGTCGAGACCGGCGTCGTAGTCGAAGCCGGCCTGGGCGTTCGCCGGCCGGTCTTCGCGTGCGACCTCATGGCCGTCCACATACAGGCGCACGCCGAGCGTCTCGTCCCAGCCGAAGGCGATGTGGGTCCAGGCGTCGGCGGCCGGGGGCGTGTCCATGCGGAACGACACCCGCGAACGTGCCAGGTTGGTATCGGTCACGAACGCGTCGAAGCCGTGTCCGTTCCAGTCGATGCGCAACCAGGCCATGTCCCAGCTCGAATGGTCGGCATAGCCGACGCGGAAGATCACGAACGGTGCCTCACCGACCGGATCGCGCGCGCGCCAGAAGAAGCTCAGCGTGCCGCGCTGCGCGTCGATGTTGCCCGGCGCGTCCCACGACAGCACGCCATCGTCGTCCCAGGTAATCGCACTGCCGCGCACGCCGTCCTCGACCAGGCGCACCTTGTCCTGGAAGTTGGGGACCGGATCACCGGCAGCGACGTCGGCCACCAGCCCTGCATCGGCCGAGACATGGAACAGCAGCCTGGGCGCCTGCGCATGTGCGGCGGCGGACAGGGCCAACGCACACGCGGCGGCGATGACTCGGATCGACATCGGGTTCAAGCGGTTGCCTCCCTCGACAGATGCGCCGGCCGCAGCCGGCACGTGGACGGATTGTCGGACGATGCCGCCCCGGCCGCACGCCCGCACCAGGCAGGCAGTGCCTCGCGCCGCAGTGGCGCGCAAGGCCAGCGGCGAACGCACCCTCGCGCCCGGCGCAGGGTCGGTTCAGAAGCGATAACGGGCACCGACGTAGTACTGCCGCCCGGTCACCGTGTAGCGGTCGGGCAGCATCAGGTCCGAATCGACATAGCGCCGGTCGGCGGTGTCGAGCAGGTTGATCGCCTCGAACGTCAGGCTGAGCTTGTCGTTGACGCGGTAGGCCATGTTGAAGTCGACGTTGCGCACGCTGTGCTTGCCAGTCACATCGGCCGTGGCGAGCTGGTTGCCGTCCAGGTCCCAGACGTTCTCGCGGCTGAGCACCTCGCCGATGTAGCCGTCGCGGTAGCTGGTGGATATGCGCGCGCTGAAGCGGCCGTCGTCGTAGTACAGCGTGGCGTTGTACGAGTTGGGCGAGAGGTTGACCAACTGGTTCTCGGTCACCTGGGTCACCACCGCGGCATTGCTGTTGGCCGCGGTGCTGAACAGGTACTCGATGTCCGAATCGACGTGGGTGTAGTTCATCTGCACGCCGAAGTTGCGCCAGAACCCGGGCAGGAACGAGAACGGCTGCTGGTAGGTCAGCTCCCAGCCCTTCAGCGGGCCACCCGGCGTGTTGTAGTAGCTCTGCACGTTGAAGATGGTCTCGGGCGTGAAGCCCGGCGGCAGCAGCTCGAGGGCGTAGCCCAGGTCGGCCCACGTGCTCAGCAGGCGGGTGCGCTGCACGTAACTGTCGATGTCCTTGTAGAACACCGCCGCCGACAGCAGGCCCCCTTCGGCAAAGTACCACTCGGCGCTGAGGTCGTAGTTGGTCGAGCGGAACGGATCGAGCTTGGGATTGCCGAGGTTGATCGAGAACACCCGCCCATCGTCGAAGAAATTCGTCGGCCCGCCGCTGACGCTGGGCGACATATAGGTCAAGGTCGGCCTGGCCATGGTCTTGGCGGCGCCCAAGCGCAGCACGACGTTCTCGGCCACGTCCCACGACAGGTTCAGCGACGGCAGCACGTCGGTGTAGCTGTGGCCGACCGTCGTCCCCACCAGCAGACGCTCGCCGGCATCGGCGGTCGCGCTGGCGACGCCGAAGAAACGTTCGCAGTTGGCTTCGCCGCCCGCCGGGCACGGCGCCCAGCCCGAGGCGTCGATCTGGGTCCGGACCACGCGCACACCGACATTGCCGCGCAGCGCGCGCTCGAGCAGGTCGGTGTTGAAATCGAGCTGGCCGTAGACCGCCATGCTGCGCTCGGTGACCTCGAAGTTGTTGTTCGAGGCACCGAAATGGCCGATGCCGGCGAGCCGGAAGTCGCCGCCGGGCACACCATTGTCGGCATTGCTGTAGATATCGAGTAGATCGGCGATGCGATCGAAATCCGGGATCAGCCACGAGGCCGGCATGTTGCCGGAGAGATTCTTGCCGAAGCCGTCGAGCGTGGTGCTCAGATCGCCCAGCGTCACCCCGGCCGGCAGCGCCTGCGGCAGACGTCCGTAACTGATGTGGCGATATTCCTGGCTGCGCATCTCGTAGTCCTTCCATGCCAGGCCGGTGCGGAAGGTCAGGCTCGGCGTGACGTCGACGGCCAGGTCCACCTTGGCGGTATCGAAGGCGTTCTTCACGTAGCTCGGGTTGAGCCGCACCTCGCTGATGTTGGCGCCGCGCGCAGTGCCGTTGGCGTTCACCGGCACAGCGCCGTAGCCCAGCCACGACCAGGCATCGGCGCTGCTGGTGTCGAACGGGAAGGTCATGCTGGGCATCCGCGGATCGCCGCGCATGTCCAGCACGAAACCGTCGAGATTGGCGTTGTCGAAGCTGACCATCGAGAACACCGGCCGCGCATAGTCGGACACTGAATGGCCGAGCGTGGCGTCCAGGCGGACGGCGTCGTTGAAGCGGTGCTCGAGCTGCAGGCTGAACTGCTTGAACTCGGTCGATTCCTCGATCTGGCTCGACTCGGTACGGAAGTCGACATTGTCGAACACGCCGTAGACCAGACGATTGCGCTCATCGACCTGGGCCTCGCGCACGATGATCTGGGTCTTGCCGCCGAGATTGGCCGCGCGGTGCAGATTGGCGCCGAGCGAATCCTCGCGCTGGTCCTTGTCGAGCTTGGCGTACATCGCATCGAAGCTCAGCAGGGTGTCGTCGCTGATTCGGAACTGAAACGCGCCGGTGACGCCCAGGCGCTCGATCTCGTGCTTGGTGCGGATATAGCGCGGGTAGCGGGGAATCCAAGCGTTGGTCGCGGTCTCGTAGGCGTCGATGTTCGCCTGCGAGCCTTCCGGCCGCGGCAGCCCGGTACCGCAATGGGCCGCGTCGATGCCCCAGGTGCCATAGCCGTTATTGCTTTTCGGATTGCCCAGCTCGCCGGACGCGGGATTGCGTGGGGTCTGCGGGTCGTAGCCCACGGGCGAACAGAAGCCGTAGGTGCCGTTGTTGTTGGCGTTGGACTGGTTGGCATTGCGGTGGTTGCCGTGCTCCCAGCGCACCGGGTTGTAGCCTTCCTCGAAGATCGAACGCTCGCTGTAGGATGCCGACAGCAACGCGCCGACCCGGCCGTCGGCCCAGGTGTTGCTGATCAGGCCCGACACGCGCGGGTCGCTTTCCTCCGACAGCTGGTTGTAGCCCAGCTGGCCGCTGGCCGAGGCGCGGAACCCGTCGAAATCGAAGGGGCGCGAGCCGCGCAGGTCGACCGTCGACCCCAGCGAGCCTTCGTCCATCTGCGCCGACTGGGTCTTGTTGACCTTGACCTGGCTGAAGAGCTCGGAGGCGAAGGTGTTGAAGTCGAAACCGCGCGAGCGGTTGACGCCCGCGCTGCCGCTGCCGGCTGTCGCCAGCGCTTCCAGGCCATTGAGGCGCACGCGGGTGAAGTCCGAGCCCAGACCGCGCACGGAGATCCGCTGGCCCTCGCCGCCCTCGCGATCGATCGAGATGCCGGCCACGCGCTGCAGCGACTCGGCCAGATTCTGGTCGGGGAACTTGCCGATGTCCTCGGCGAAGATCGCATCGACCTGCTCGATGCTGTAGCGCTTCTCGTCGAGCGACTTCTGCAGGCTTTCGCGATAGCCGGTGACCGTGACCGCCGCCATGTCGGACACGTGAGTCGGGCCTTCTGCCTGCTGCGCGAAGACCGGCGAAGCCAGTACGAAGGCGATCCCGGCCGCGAGCATGGAAACCGGTGTCTTCAAGCGATCGGTCGTGTCTTGCATGGTCGGGCTCCTCCCCCTGTGTCGCGCGTCGAGCAGATGGACCATCACCGCCCCCGAAATGACACCGCTGGTCATTCGGGCCGGAACGGTAACAGCGCCGACACGGGCGGTGCATCTTGCAGCGCAACAAGCAGGACGTCGGATGCGTGCAACGCGCCTGCCCTGCGCATCGAGCACAGTGCCGCTATTCGTCTGCAAGCCACTGGTCCGCAGACACGAAAACGGGGCGACCCGAAGGCCGCCCCGTCTTGTCGCACAGCAGGATCAGAACTTGTAGCGCAGACCCAGCAGGTACTGGCGGCCGGTCTGGCTGTAGTCGAGCGGCAGGCGGGAGGCTGCACCGATCCAGGTTTCCGAGGGCTCGTTGGTGAGGTTGATGCCTTCCAGGCTCAGTTCGATCTGATCGCTGATCCGGTAGCGCAGCGACGCATCGATCGTCGTGGTCCCATTCTGTCCGTGCACGTCCTCGGTGAAGCCCGCCTCCTGGCCCGGCACCAGGATCAGGTAGTCGTCACGGTTGGTCGCGGACACGCGTCCCGAGAAGCTCTCGCCCTCGTAGAACAATGTCGCGTTCCAGGAGCGCTTCGACGAGCCGAGCAGACGCTCACGCAGCGAGGTCGCGCCGCTCGCCGTGACGTACTGGATGTCGGTGTCGACATAGGTGTAGTTGAGCTGGACGCCGAAGTTGCGCCACACGCCCGGCAGGAACGTGAAGGGCTGGACGTAGTTCGCCTCGAAGCCCTTGAGCGGACCGCCAGGCGTGTTGAGCGGCACGCTGAAGACAAAGTCGTCGTTGACAGTCGCCCCCGTCCCTTCGAGCAGGCTTGCGGGCAGCCCACTGGACGCGTAGCTGCGCACTTCCCGGAACGGTTGAATGGTCGTTTTGAGGTCTTTGTAGAACAGGCCGAGCCCGAGCATCGCGCCTTCGTCGAAATACCATTCGAAGCCCAGATCGGCAGTGTCGGCGCGCACCGGCTCGAGCGTGGGATTGCCGCCGCTGACGGTACGCGCACCACCACTGACGTTGACCGTGACGCCCGGCGTCAACGAACCCAGGCCGGGCCGCGACATCACGCGCGCGGCGCCGAAACGGATCAGGAAGTCCGGCGCGATCTCAGCGACGAGGTTCATCGACGGTAGCGTATCGCTGTACTCGCGCGACACCGTCGAGGTGACCGGGGTGCCGCTGGCGGTTGCGATGCCAGTAGAAGACTGCTTGGTGCGCACGTAACGCACGCCGAAGTTGCCCGAGAACGGAATGTTGCCCAGATCGGTCGAGAACTCGCCCTGCAAGTAAATGCCGCGATCCTGCTCC
Source organism: Luteimonas sp. TWI662 (assembly GCF_039673825.1). Taxonomy (NCBI): domain Bacteria; kingdom Pseudomonadati; phylum Pseudomonadota; class Gammaproteobacteria; order Lysobacterales; family Lysobacteraceae; genus Luteimonas; species Luteimonas sp. TWI662. Next base: position 193,587 of record NZ_JBDJMI010000003.1, read on the forward strand.
TCGACGCTGCGTGTATTGACCGCACGCTCAGTCAGCGCGAATGTGCCCTGGCCGCTGTAGATGTCGAAGTAGTCGGCGATACGCGCGTAGCTGGGGATCACCCAGCGTCCGGGCGAACCGCCTATGCCGCTCAGAGTACCGGTGCTGGTGAGATCGGAAGGCACGATCTGGCTGCCATCGGCGAACGCCGGAACGGCGCCTTCTGATTTCCGTCGCAGTTCGCGAGTCGAGAACGTGTAGTCCTTGGCCTGCACACCGCCCTTGAGGCGGAAGCCCGGACTGATGTTCCAGTTGAAGTCGATCTGCGCGTTGTCGAACTTGTTCTCGACGTACTGCGGCCGCAGGCGTATTTCGGCGAGCGTCCAGCCGGCGGGATCGAGCGGATCAATGCCGTAGCTCAGCACCGGCCGGTAGGGATTGCCGCGGTAGTCGTAGCTGTACCCGTCGACATCAAGCTTGTCCATGATGATGGTGGTCTGGATCGGATTCTCATGTTCGGATTTCGACGTTCCGATCCTTCCCGACAGCGTGAAGTCGTCGGTGACGGCGAACTTGCCGTCCAAGGTGAGCTGAGTGAAGACAGTATTCCATTCGTCGTGGCGGCTCTCGGAACGGATGTCGACATTGTCGAACTGACCGTAGATCAGCGCGCCGCGGTCATCGACGACGCCGTCGCGAACGATCGTCTGCGGCTTGCCAGCACGGCTGCGACTGAACGAGATTGCCTCGATGTACTTTTCGTCGCGCACAGCGTCAATCTGCGAGTACAGGCCATCGAGCGCGAACTCCAGGCGATCGGTGGGTTTGAACTGCAGCGACGCCGTCACGCCGGTGCGCTTCTGGTCGTGCTCCATCAAGGTGTAACGCGGGAAGCGCGGATGATAGACGTCGCTTCGACACGCGTCCGGGAACGGCGAGGTGTTGATCGGATTCGTCGCCGTGGGACATCCATTGAAGCCGCCATTGCTCGGCCCGTTGGCCCAGCGTCCGGTGCCACTGCCTTCCTCCAGCGTCTGACGCTCGCTATAAGCGACCGAAAGCAAGGCGCCGAAACGACCGTCGGCCCAGGTATTGGCGATCAGGCCGGCGACCCGCGGGTCGGCCTTCGCCGCCATGTCGCTGTAGCTCGCCTGACCGCTGGCGACGACGGTGAGGCCGTCGTAGTCGAAAGGGCGCGCGGTACGCAAGTCGACCGTCGCACCGAGTGAGCCCTCTTCCACGTCCGCCGACGCGGTCTTGCGCACGATCAGCTGCGAGAACAGATCGGAGGCGAACACGTTGAAGTCGAAGCCGCGTCCACGGTTGGCGCCGCCGCTCTGGTCGGATCCGCCGACGGTCGTCAGCGCTTCCATGCCATTGATGCGCACGCGCGTGAAGTCAGGGCCCAGCCCGCGCACGGTGATCTGTCGGCCTTCGCCCGCGTCACGCGCAATCACCACACCGGGAATGCGCTGCAGCGATTCGGCGAGATTGAGATCCGGGAACTTGCCGATGTCCTCGGCGACGATCGCATCGACCACGCCGGCCTCGCCGCGCTTGATGTCGAGCGCCTTTTCCACGCTTGCGCGGTAGCCGACCACCCGCACCGTATCGAGTTCGGCGGCCTGATCGTCAGTACCGGTGGCCTGCTGCGCGAGCACCGGGAAAGCGGCCGCCTGGAGCGCCAGCGCGATGCCGGTCGCCAACAAGGTAACCGGTGTCTTTTTTGAATCGACCCACTGCCTCATACGTCCCCTCCCAGGGTGCCCGGTGCATGGTGTGGCGCGGCTTGACTGCATCGTCGCGCTTGCTAATGTGGTGACGGCGCCCAAATGACACCGCGGGCCAAACGCTATCAGAACACTGTCAGCGACGCATGCTGCGGCGCGACAGACTCACCCCCGGCCAGCGCGCGGCGCCGGCCCATCCCACAGGGCATCACGCATGGGCAAGCGCATCCTCTGTTTTGGCGAACTGCTGCTGCGCCTTGGCGCGCCGGGGCGCGAGCTGCTGCTGCAGAGCCGGCAACTGCAGGTTCATGTCGGCGGCGCGGAAGCCAATGTCGCGGTCTCGCTCGCCCGGTTCGGGCACGACAGCGCATTCGCCGGGACCGTCGCAGACAACGCGCTCGGCGATGGCGCGCTGGGCGAGTTGCGCCGACACGGCGTCGACGTGTCGCGCGTGCGTCGGGTGCCGGGTCGCATGGGGCTGTACTTCCTGGCGACCGGCGCGGGTCTGCGCCCCAGCGATGTCGTCTACGACCGCGCCGACTCGGCGTTCGCGCGCGCAGCCGCCGAGACCTACGCCTGGCCATCGCTGTTGGACGGCATCGACTGCCTGCATGTGTCCGGCGTGACCGCCGCGGTCGGCCCGGCCAGCGCGCAGGCCGCCGCCGAGGCCGTCCGTGCCGCGCGGCCATGCGGCGCGCTGGTGTCGTTCGACGGCAACTTCCGCCCGAAGCTGTGGGCCACCTGGAACGACCGGCCGGCGCCGCTGCTCCATGCCCTGATCGCCGAGGCCGACATCGCCTTCATCGACCATCGCGACGTCGACCTGATCCTGGGTCCGAAGACCGACGAGGCGGGCCTGCCGGCGGCCGAGCGCACCATCGCCGCCGCCGCGCGTGCGTTCGCGGCCTTCCCTCACCTGCAGCGGATCGCCTGCACCCAGCGCGACGTGCGCAACGTCGACACGCACATGCTCGGCGCCCTGCTCGTGCGCCGGGACGGCGCGGTCCACCGACTCGACCCGCTGCCGGTCGACGGCATCGTCGACCGCATCGGCGGCGGCGACGCCTTCGCCGCCGGCGTGTTGCACGGCGTGCTGTCGGGCATGGCTGACGCGCAGGCCCTGGCATTCGGCCTGGGCGCCGCGCGCCTCAAGCACAGTGTCCCCGGCGACTTCAACCTCGTCGGCGCGGACGACGTCGCAGCCCTCGTGGACAGCGGCCGCCTGGACGTGCGCCGCTGAAAAGAACCGGGGTCAGAAAAAACCGGGGGCAGAGTGCAAATTCAAAAAGAATTGCACTCTGACCCCGGTTTGGCTTTGCGCGTGACGGGCTAGAGTTCGCAGAAGCAGTAGGCGACGGCCTTCACCGGCTTGCCGGGCACCGGCGTCATCACGCTCTCGAGCAGGCGCAGGTCCTGTTCGGCCCGCGGCGCGGCGCGCGACAGCAGCCCGCGCGCGAGGTCGCTGTGGCCGAACAGCAGGCTACCGGCGCGGCCGCTGACCAGGCCGGTCAGGAACCGCCCAAACGGCGTTGCGGTCTTCTCGATGTAGCGCACGCGCCAGCGGTCGGCACCGAGTTCGGCGAGTTCGGCCGCCTTGGCGATCGCGGTGCGCAGGCCGCCGAGTTCGTCGACCAGGCCGCGGTCGAGCGCCTGGGTGCCACTCCACACGCGGCCGCGTGCGACGGTGTCGATCTCCTCGCTGCTGCGGCCGCGCGCCTCGCCGACCTTGCCGATGAAGTTGCGGTAGCCGCGGTCGATGATCGCCTGAATCGCCTGCCCGGCCTCGGGCTGCAGCTCGCGCGACAGATCGAAGGCGCCGGCGAAGCGGGTCGTGCCCACGCCGTCGGTGCGCACACCGATCTTCTCGAGCGTGCGCGGGAACGTCGGCACCAGCGCGAAGATGCCGATCGAGCCGGTGATGGTCGAGGCATCGGCATAGATGCGGTCGGCGTTCATGCTGATCCAGTAGCCGCCCGATGCCGCAACATCGCCCATCGACACGACCACCGGCTTGCCCTCGGCCTTGAGCGCGTCGACTTCGCGGCGGATCTGCTCGGAGGCGAACACCTCGCCACCGCCGGAGTCCACGCGCAGCACGACCGCCTTGACGTGCTCGTCCTCGCGCGCCTCGCGCAGCAGCGCCGAGGTCGACTCACCGCCGATCGTGCCCGGGGGCTGCTCGCCGCCGGTGATGCCGCCCTCGGCGACGACCACCGCAACCTGCGCACGCCGGTCGGTGGCGCGCGGCTCGACATGGGCCAGGAAATCGCGCATCGCAATCTGGCGGAACCCGCCGTCGGCATCGTCGTCGGCGACGCCGCGCTCGGCCAGCAACTGCTCGACTTCCTCGAAGGTCTTGAGCCCGTCCACGTAGCCATGGTCGAGCGCGTACTGGGCGAGGTCGCCCTGCGCCGCAGCGATGCCGGCCGGCAAGGTCTCGATCTCGGCGTTGATCGCCTCGGACGTCAGCCCGCGCGCCTTGGCGATGTCGGCCACGTGCCGCTGCCAGATGTCGTTCATCCAGTACAGGTCGGCTTCCTTCGACTCGGGCGACGCGCCGTCGAGAATGAAGGGCTCGGCCGCGGACTTGTACTCTCCGACCTTGAACAAGTGCATGTCCACCGAGAGCTTGTCGGCCAGCGCTTCGCGGTAGTACTGGCGATAGCCGCTCAGGCCTTCGAGCATCATGCCGCCCTCGGGATCGAGATAGACCTCGTCGGCCTGCGCGGCGAGCAGGTACTGCTGCTGGCCGAAGTACTCGCCGAATGCGACCACTTGCTTGCCGGCCGCGCGCAGTTCGGCCAGCGCCTCGGCGATCTCGCGCATCGACGCATAGCCCGAGAACGTCAACCGGTCGGTCCGCAGCAGCACGCGCTCGATCCGATCGTCCTGCTTGGCGGCCTCGAGCGCGCGCAGCACGTCGCGCAGTTGCACTTCCCCGCTGCCACCGCCGCCGCTTTCGGCCAGCGCGCGCGTCAGCGGATCGCTTCGGTACTGCTCCACCAACGCGCCCTCGGGCGCGATCACCAGCGTCGTGCGGTCGAGCAACGGCGCCTGCCGCGAGCCGCCACCCACGATCGCCAGCAGCACCAGCAGTGCGAACAGGAACAACAGACCGAAGAACAGCAGGTTCAAGATCAGCCTGCGGATGAAGTTCATGCCGTCCCAGAGACCGACGATGAAGCGCGCCAACGGCGCGCGCGGGGGCTGCACAACGGTACTCATGCTCGATACGACTCCATTAGAAAAGGGCCCGGATCCGCTGCCGGTGTGGGCAATGCCACGCACGCTCCGGTCCACCGCGGCAGACTACCCGGGCAGCCGGCCGAATGCATGCGCCGGTGGTCACTGTGACAGCCGAGACGCCAACGGCGTCGTCACGCGCCGGCTGGTGCGCAGGAACCGGCCGCCCAGCAGCACCGCGGCCACTGACAGGCCGGCGATCAGTCCGATCCACATGCCTTTCGGTCCCCAGCCCAGGCCAAGGCCCAGGCCCGCACCCAGCGCCATGCCCACGCCCCAGTAGGCCGCGGCAGCCAGGAACATCGGCACCCGGGTGTCCTTGAGGCCGCGCAGCGCGCCGGCCGACAACGCCTGGATGCCGTCGGGAAACTGGAACGCCGCGGCGTAGAGCAGCAGTGCGCCGGCCAGCGACGCGACCGCGGCATCCTGGGTATAGGCGCGGACCACGTGGTCGTGGCCCAACAGCAGGGCGATGCCGGAGATAGTCTGGGTCGCCAGCACCAGGGCCAGCCCCGCGAACCCGGCGCGGCGCACGCCGGCGCTGCCGAGCCCGCGACCGATCGCATTGCCCACACGCACCGTGGTCGCCTCGGCCAGCCCGAACGGCACCATGAAGCACAGGGCGGCGACATTGATGGCGATCTGGTGCGCCGCGGCCTCGATCTCGCCGAGCCGGCCGATCAACAGCGCGGTCACCACGAACAGGCTGCCCTCCATTGTGACCGTCACCCCGATCGGCAGCCCGGTCCGCAGCAGCGGACCGATCTTCGACCAGCGCGGCGGATCGAACCGCGAGAACAGCGCGTAGCGGGCGAAGCGCCTGGACACCGCCAGATACGTCGCAAAGCCCAGCGCCTGCAGCCACATCATGATCGCCGAAGCCAGGCCCAGGCCGCCGGCGCCACGTTCGGGGAACGGCCCCCAGCCGAACGCAAGTGCGTAGCCGGTCGGCACCAGCACCAGCAGCCCGCCGAAGCCGAACAGCATCGTCGGCAGGGTCCAGTGGATGCCGTCGCTCAGATAGCGCATGCAGAAATACAGCGTCAGCGCCGGCACGCCCCAGCGAATGCCGTGTAGGAACGCGGTCGCGCCAGGCACGATATCCGGCGCGATGCCGAGCGGCCCCAGCGCGTTGGCCAACAGCGTCAGCAGAACCAGCAGCAATGCGCCCAACCCGGCGGCCAGCCACAGGGCCTGCCGGAACAGCGGCCCGACCTCGGCGTGGCGCCCTTCGCCGTCGAGCTGCGACACCGAGGGCGGCACGGCCATCAAGGTGCCCATGGGCACCATCAGCGGCAGCCAGAAAATCGCCGTCCCGACCGCGACGGCCGCCAGCGTGTTGGTGCCGTGGTGACCGGCGATCACCGAATCGACGAAGCCGATCAGGCCGGTGGCCACGTGACCGGCAACCAGGGGGGCGGCAAGGAGAGCCGTATGACGCACTTCGTGACCGAAGCGCGGGATGGCGGGCGGGGAGGACATAAGACCGACTCTGGCGACTGCGGCCGCGCGTACGAAACCGATGCGTGCGCTGGCGCCGGGGCGCGCAAGTCCGCTATTTTACGGGTATCGCGCATCGCCCGGGGGAACGGCCATCGGCCGGCGGGCTGCCGCGCAATCGCGACCGCGCGCTCCCGTCGCGCGCTTCGTCCGCCGCCACACCAGCCGGTGCGTCCCATGCCTCATGCCCACGCGCGCGATTCGGCGCCCACTGCCTGCGAGAACTGCGCGGCCCCGCTGCAGGGCGCGTTCTGCCACCGCTGCGGCCAGTCCACCCACAGCCCGGTCCGCCACGCCAGCCATGCGATCGAGGAGGTGTTCGAATCGTTCTGGCATCTTGATGGACGCATCTTCCGGACTGTGCGAGACCTGTTGGTGCCGGGCCGTATCGCGACGCGCTACCTGGCCGGGCAGCGGGTGCGCTATGTCGCGCCGATGCGGCTGTTCGTGATCCTCACGCTACTGACCTTCTTCGTCGCCAAGTTTCTCGTCGATGGCGCGACGTTCGACATCGCAGCAGACAGCCTCGACCGCGAGACGCGTGGGCGTATCGCCGCGGCAACGACCGTCGCCGAGGTCGTACGGGTGCGCGACGATGTGCTCGCCGACCTGGAAGAGGCCCGCCTCGTCACCGGCGCGATCCCTGGCGCCGGGCCGCAGCTTGACGGGGTCGAGGCACTGCTCCGCCAGCAGGCGCAGGCGCGGATCGACGCGCTCGGCGCAGGCGCCGAAGCAGACGCAGGCCCCGCGGTCAGCGCGGCCCAAGGCGAGGCGGTGGGCCGCGATGCGACACCTGCCCCACGCAGGCCGGCGCCGCCGATCATCGGCGGACCGCTTGGCGAACGCATCGAACGCAACCTCGGCCGCATGCGCGACGACCCCGGCGTCTTCAGTCTTGCGCTGCTCGGCGCTGCGCCGACGACGCTGTTCATCCTGGTCCCGTTGTTCGCGCTTCTGCTCAAGCTGTTCTACATATTCCAGCGCCGGCTGTACCTGGAGCATGTCGTCATCGCGCTCTACAGCCACGCGGCGCTGATGCTCGGCCTGCTGCTGGTGTTCTGCTGCGCCCTCGCTGGCAACTGGCTTTCGCCCCAGATGGGCTGGGCGGCGCGTGCGCTCGCCTGGGCGCAGACACTATTGCTGTGCTCGCTGCCGCTGTACTTGCTGGCGATGCAGAAACGCGTCTATGGCCAGTCGTGGCCGTGGACGCTGGTCAAGTTTGCGGCGATTGGCCAGATGTACGTCGTGCTGTTCATGAGCGTGGCGATCCCGATGGCCGGCTACGCGCTGTACGCGGCCTGAGCGCCGGGGGCGCTCAGGGCGACACGCGGGCGCGCAACCAAGCGTCGCGCTCGGGCGCCGGCACCGCCAGCCACTGGCGCCGCAGGGCATCGCGATCCTGGGGCGGCGTGCGTTGCGCCAGCAGCGTCAGATCGGCCAGCGCCTGAGGGGACGCCGCCCGCAACGCCGCGATCGCAGGCGCACGCTGGGCATCGGGCATCGCCGCAAACAGCGGATGCAACCGCGGCCACGCGGCTCCCAGGGTCGGGCCGAGCAGCCAGCCCCGGCGCAGGCCCAGGTCCAACTGCTCGAAGCGTAGGCGCAGCGCTTGCCGCTCGTCTTCGGGCAGGCTGTCGAAATAGGTGGCCGCCTGCTGCAACCGCGCGCGCTCGGCGTCGGGCAGGTCGGACACCGCCTCGAATGCCAGGCGACGGCGCGCGCGTTCAGCCGCCGGCAACGCCGCCCAGGCCGCTTGCCGTGCCGCCAGCGCCTCGCGCTCGGCAGCCGACATCGTGGCCAGCCGCGCCGCCCGCTCGGTCAGCCGGGCCCGGTCCCCGTCAGGCAGCCGCTCGAGCGGCAAGGCAGCCGGCAATGCCAAAGCGCTGCCAGCCAGTAGCAGCAATGGCGCACCGAGCAGGCGCAATGCGCGTTCACAGCTCCGCATCGCTGGTCTCCGGTTCGCCATCGTCATCGGTCTGGACGGGCTGCAGATGGGCATCGGCGGTCTCGTCCTGGGGTAGATCGCGCTGCGCCGCCAGCCAGGCGAAGAACGCCGGGTCGGCTTGCCATCCGGCGTCAGCGTCCTGGGCCAACAGCAGTTCGAAGTCCCGCTCGGTCACCAGCGCGGCCTGGGCGTCGTAGCGTGCGGCCGGCGCACTGTCGGCCAGCGCCTCGATGCGGATCTCTTCGTCGACCAGGCCACCGCGCAACGTCCCGATCCAGGTGGCAGCCAGCGCCAGCATCGTCGCCAAGGCCACCGCGGCCATCACCGGCCAGAGCCAGCGCGGGCGACGCACCACCGATTGCGTTGCATCCGGCTGCACGTCGGCCGCACCACGCACCACCGGGTAGCGCCGCAGCGTCGGCGCGCGCCCGCGCAGCGCCGCCTCGCGCAGGGCGGCCAGCCGTGCGAGACGGTCGGGCGGCAAGGTGCGGATGCCGGATTGAACGGTCGCGGCCAGCGCGCGCCATGCCGCGACATCGGGGCTGCCATCGTCGCCGCGCGGCAAGGCCCGCTGCAGGCCAAGCCGATAGGTCGCGCGCGACACGCCGAGCACCGCAGCCGCCTCGTGTTCGGGCAAGCCGGCCGCCAGCCGCAACAGCACGACGACGCGCGGACCGCCGGGCAGGCGGTCCAGCGCCGGCAATCCGTCGCCTGCGCTGCCGGCCCGGGGCGCGCGCAGCGCCGGAGCGGCCAGCAACAACGACCAGAAACGACGTGGCCAGTCGGCGAACGGCACCGTGGTGGCGCCCCGGACGAACTCGGCCATCGTCGCGGCCACCGCGGCATCGCCGGTGTCCAGATCGCCGCATTGCCACTGCGCGAACATCGCCGCGCGCCGCTCCACGCCACGCAGGAATGCGGCGGCGGCAGGCGGATTGCCGGGGACGGACGACGAAGACGGACGCATCGGGAAGGACGGTTCGGGCCGGGCATCATAGCTTCCACGCCGATGCAGGCGAGTCTTGACAAGCGCGATCGCGCTTTCCACAGGCGCCGGACACGCGCCGACGTTGTGCACAGGACTCACGAAGCTGTCATTTGGCTGAAGTCAACCGGCATCGCCCCCCTCATGACCGAAATGTTTCACGGCCAAGCATTTGATTCAAAAAAGGAATTTAGATTTGGCACTTTTTTGTCCAACCCAACGCCAGCCGCACTGAATCCCGCCTGTGGGGGCGGTTCAATCCGTTCATGCACAGCCTTATCCACAGGACGTGTGGATAAGCCGGATTTCGTTTCCAATCCGTCACTTGCGGCAGAAACGTGAATCTGCCCGCAACTTCGGCGCGCAAACGACGCGACCCCTGGGCTGCCTCGCACCGCCGCCCATGAGCCCGGCGCATCAGCGCTGCCGGCAGCCACCGCAGCGCGAACCCGACTGCCGTGGACGTCGCGCAGCGCCTAGACTGCGCCGGTGTCCGAATCTGCTTCCCTCCCCGCGGTGTTCCGCGTCGCGCTGCCCGTGCCGCTGCCGCGATTGTTCGACTATCGACCGCCCGTCGGCAGCGAGCCCGCCCTGCCTGCGCATGTCGGCCGACGCGTGCGGGTCCCGTTCGGCCCGCGCGAGCTTGTCGGCGTGGTGGCCGAGGTGGGCCCACCGGCCGGCGATGCCCCGCAACTGCGCGAAGCACTCGCGCTGCTCGATGACGCGCCCCTGGTTGCCGGCGAGCTCGACGCCTCCCTGCGCTGGCTGTCGCGCTACACCCACGCCCCGCTGGGCGAAGTGCTGGCGACCGCCCTGCCCGCGTCGCTGCGGCGCGGCGCCCCCCTGCCTGAGACCCATGCCTGGGCCTGGCAACTGACCGCGGCCGGCCAGACGGCGACGCCGGGCCTGAAGCCAGGCGCACGCCCGCACCGATTGGCCGAACTGCTGCAGGCGGCGCCGCGCGACGAGGACGCGCTGGACCTGCTGCTACCCGCTTGGCGCAGCGCGGCCCGCGCACTCGCGGCGCGTGGCCTGGTCGAACGCATCGCCATCGCCGCGTCCGGTCTTGCACCGGCCCCGCAGGCCGGGCCCGCCCCCAACCCCGAGCAATGCGCCGCGATCGACGCGGTGACCGCCACCGACGGTTTCGCCGCGCTGCTGCTCGATGGCGTGACCGGCAGCGGCAAGACCGAGGTCTACCTGCAGGCCATCGCGCATTGCCTGGCACGCGGACGCCAGGCCTTGGTGCTGGTGCCCGAGATCGGCCTGACCCCACAGACGCTGGCGCGCTTTCGCGCCCGCCTGGGCGTGCCGGTGCACGCCTTGCATTCGGGCCTGGGCGATGGCGAGCGTGCGCGGGTCTGGGCAGCCGCCTGGCGCGGCGAATCGCGGGTGATCGTCGGCACCCGCTCAGCGGTGTTCGTGCCCCTGCCCGACGCTGGCCTGATCGTCGTCGATGAAGAGCACGACGGCAGCTACAAGCAGCAGGACGGCATCCGCTACCACGCCCGCGATTTCGCGCTGGTACGCGGCAAGGCGCTGGGCGTGCCCGTGCTGCTGGGCAGCGCCACGCCGTCGCTCGAGTCGCTGCACAACGCCGTGGCCGGGCGCTACCGGCACCTGCGGCTGGCGCAACGCGCAGGCGGCGCACGACCGCCGGCGGTCCGCGTGCTGGATGTCCGCAAGCGCCCGCTCGAAGCCGGCCTGTCGCCCGACCTGCTCGTCGCGATCCGCGGTGCGCTCGATGCCGGCGGCCAAGTGCTGGTGTTCAAGAACCGCCGCGGCTACGCCCCCGTGCTGCTATGCCATGACTGCGGCTGGAGCGCGCACTGCCCGCGTTGCAGCACCCCCGAGCACGGCCATCCAATGACCGTGCATGCCGGCGGCCGCCGGCTGCAGTGCCACCATTGCGGCCACCGACAGAGCGCACCACCGGCCTGCCCCGACTGCGCCAGCCTGGGCCTGCAGCCGCAGGGCATCGGCACCGAACGGCTGGAGGAACTGCTGGCCGCGCGCTTTGCCGACGTGCCGGTGCTGCGGATCGACCGCGGCAGCACCCGGCGGCGGGATGCGCTCGAACGGCTGTTCGCCGAACTGGGCGCACGCCCGGGCATCCTGATCGGGACGCAGATGCTCGCCAAGGGGCACGACCTGCCGAACCTGACGCTTGTCTGCGTGGTCGGCGTCGACGAGGGCCTGTTCTCGGCCGATTTCCGTGCTGGCGAAAAGCTGGCGCAATTGCTGATCCAAGTCGCCGGCCGTGCCGGCCGCGCCGACAAGGCCGGGCAGGTGCTGCTGCAAACCCACCACCCCGACCATGCGCTGCTGCAGACGCTGGTCCACGGCGGCTACCACGCCTTCGCCGCCGAAGAGCTCGACCAGCGCCAGGCGGCCGGCTTTCCGCCGTTCGTGCCGCTGGCGCTGCTGCGCGCCGAATCGCCGCACGCGCAGCCGCCGATGGTCTTCCTGCACGCGGCCCGCGCGCTGCTCGCCGCCCACATCGGGCGCGACGCGAACGGCGCACCGACGCTGTCGCTCGACGGCCCGGTCGCCGCCCCCATGCCCAGACGCGCCGGCACCTATCGCGCGCAGCTGCTGTTGGCCGCCGATCACCGTGCGCGCCTGCATGGCGTGCTGGAGGCCACATTGCCGGCGCTCCATGCGCTCCCCGAGGCCCGTCGGACCCGCTGGTCGCTGGATATCGACCCGGTGGACCTGTACTGAGCCCGGGCAAAGGATACGGGCGTTGCAACCCGATGCCCGCGCTCAGGCCGCCGAGGCACCTCGACGGCTGCGGCTTCTGGGGTTGGGCTTCGGCGCCTCGCGGATCTCCACGGCCTGGCCGTCACGGCGAACCTCGAACAGGCCGACGGCATCGATCAACGCGCTGAGATTGCGATAGCCGTAGTTGCGTGCATCGAACGACCCCTGGTTGCGCACATGGCTGCCGACCGCCCCCAGGTGCGACCAGCCCTCGTCGTCGGCGCCGGCGGCGACCGCGTTGCGCAGCAGTTGCACCAGTTCGCGATCGCCCTGCAGCTCGGCCGACGTCCTCGCCTTTACCGACCCGCCGTTGTCGGTCTCGTCGAGCGCACGGAGTTTCTCGAGGTAGAGGAACGTCGAGCAGGCCTTGACGAACGGCGCCGGCGTCTTTTCCTGCCCGAACCCGTAGACCCCGTAGCCGTCGTTGCGCAGGCGCATCACCAGTGGCGTGAAGTCGGCGTCGCTCGACACGATCGCGAAACCGTCGAGGTTGCGCGCGTACATCAGGTCCATCGCATCGATGACCATCGCCATGTCCGAGGCGTTCTTGCCGGTGCTGTAGGCAAACTGCTGGATCGGACGGATCGCGTACTCGTGCAGCACCTTCTCCCATCCCGACAAATGCTGGCTCTTCCAGTTGCCGTAGGCGCGGCGCACATTGGCCACGCCGTGCCGAGCGATTTCGGCCAGGATCACATCGATCTTGGAGGCCGGGGCGTTATCGGCATCGATCAGCAGCGCGATGCGTTTCTCGTCGTCGATCCGTTGGCCGTGCATGGCCGTGCTCCTGTGGGCGCTGTGCGCGAGAGCGCCAGTCTGCCCGATCGGCGCCAGCGCTGCGCCTTCAGGGGTCGAGCAGTTCGCGCGCCATCACGATCGCGTCTTCGCGCCCGTGATGGGCCGGGTAGTAGCGCGGGCGGCGGCCGATCTCGTTGAAGCCCTCGTCGTGATAGAGCGCGATCGCATGCGGGTTGGACGGACGCACCTCCAGGAACACCCGCTGTGCGCCATGGCGGCGCGCGGTGTCCACCAGTGTGCGGAACAGGCGCCGCCCCAGTCCGCAGCCCTGGACATGGAGATCGACGCAGACATTGAGCACGTGCGCCTCACCGGCCGCGATACTCAGTACGCCGTAGCCCAGGATGTCGGCATCGGCATGCAGCACCCAGGCCGGATAGCCCGCGCGCAGGCAATCTTCGAAAATGCCGCGTGTCCACGGAAACGGGTAGGCACGCAGTTCGACCGCCATCACCGCATCCAGGTCGTCGTCCCGCATCGGCCGCAACGTCGCTGCGGCGGCGCGCAGCGTCGGCATGTCGATCGGCGCGTCCATGTCAGCCTGCGCGCACGCGCAGACGCCGCAGGGCCGGCCACAGCGCGCGCTTGGCCTGGGCATCGCGCAGCGTCCGCAGTTCGCCCAGGCTGCGATAGATCGCGAAGGCGTCCTCGGCATCGCGGCTGCGACCGGCCGCGCGCAGCAAGGCATCGAGCAACGCATCGTCGGGCAGCGTCTGTCCAGGCAGCTGCGCGCGATAGCGCACGTGCCCGAGCGCATCGAGCGCGGCGCACTGCAGCGCATCCCAGGTCATGGCGTCGCTCCCGCGCCGCCTCGCCGCCGCAGGCACCACAGCACCGGGCCCGACAGCGCGTACAGCAACGACGCGGCGAGCAAGGTCTTGGGCGGATCCACCCACAACGCGATCAGAATGCCGACCGCGACCACCAGCGCCACGAACGGCACCCGGTCCGAACGCGGGCCACGGCCACTGCCCTTGAAGCTGGTGTAGCGGATACGGCTGACCATCAGCAGCGCCGCCACGACGGTCACCCCGAGGGCCAAAAAGCGCAGGTCGTCGCCACTGAACTCCAACTCGTGGCAGGTCCAGACGAAACTGGCCATCAAGCCGGCTGCGGCCGGGCTCGCCAGCCCGACGAAATAGCGTTTGTCGACCGTCGCGACCTGGCTGTTGAATCGCGCCAGCCGCAGCGCGGCGCATGCGGCGTAGAGGAAGGCCCCCAGCCAGCCGATCTTGCCCAGCGTCGGCCCGTCGAGCCGCAGCGACAGCAGCGCCCAGTGGTACATGACCATCGCCGGCGCCATGCCGAAGCTGATCAGATCGGCCAGCGAGTCGTACTGGACGCCGAACTCGCTCTGGGTATTGGTGAGCCGTGCGACGCGCCCATCGATGCCGTCGAGGATCGCGGCCACGAAGATCGCCAGGCATGCAGCGGTGAACCGGCCCTGGGACGCGGCGATGATTGCGAAGAAGCCGGCGAACAGGCCACCGGTGGTGAACAGGTTCGGCAGCAGGTAGATGCCGCGGCCGCGGCGCGGCGTGGGGTCGGTCTCGCTCATCGCACGAGTGTAGCGCCTGGACGGCCGTGGCCGTCGGCCGAACGGTTGCGCGCCCGTCCCGGGGGTGCTGGAATCGCGCCCGTCCCCTGCTCGGCTCCTGGAGCCCCCATGCGCCGTGCCCTCGCCCTGCTCTGCCTCGTGCTGCTGGCCTGCCCGGCCATGGCCGGGGATGTCTACACCTGGAAGGACGCAGCGGGCGTCACCCACTATTCCCAGACCCCGCCCCCGTCCGGCGTGCGCTATCAATTGCGGACTGTCCGCCAGGACGCGACACAGACCGCGACGCGCGACCGGTCCGGCGAAGCCCCCGTGGTGCCGGCGCTGACCGCCACGCCCGGCACCGATGCCGGCAGCCTCCAGGCGCAGTGCGCTCTGGCGAAGGACAGCGTCGCCGCGCTCGAAACCGACGCCCCGGTCCGCCAGGCCGGCGAAGACGGCCGGTTGCGCGAGCTCTCGCCTGCCGAACGCGTCGACCAGTTGGCACTGGCCCGTGCCGCGGTGCGCGCCTACTGCCGCTGATCGCCGCGAGGCTGCAGGCCCGCGTGGCACAATGCTGGGTCCGATCCCGACCCAGATGCCGCCGATGCGCCTGTCGCAGTTCCACCTCCGTACCGAAAAGGAAACGCCCGCCGACGCCGAGCTCGTCAGCCACAAGCTGATGCTCAAGGCCGGCATGCTGCGCAAGCTGGGCGCAGGGATCTATCTCTGGTCGCCACTGGGCTTGCGCGTGCTGCGCAAGGTGGAAGCAGTCGTGCGCGAGGAGATGGATGCCGCCGGCGCGATCGAATTGCTGATGCCGACCATCCAGCCGCGCGAACTGTGGGAGGAAAGCGACCGCTGGCAGAAATTCGGCCCGCAGTTGCTGAAGGTGAAGGACCGCAAGGCGCAGGAGTTCTGCTATGCGCCCACCGCCGAGGAAGTGATCACCGATTTCGCCCGCGGCGAACTGGCCAGCTACAAGCAGCTGCCGTTGAATTTCTACCAGATCCAGACGAAGTTCCGCGACGAGATCCGCCCGCGTTTCGGCGTGATGCGCTCGCGCGAGTTCGTCATGAAGGACGCCTACTCGTTCGACATCGACGAGGCGGGCATGGCGGCCTCCTACCAGAAGATGCACGCGGCCTATACCCGGATATTCACCCGGCTGGGCCTGGATTTTCGCGCGGTGCAGGCCGATTCCGGTGCCATCGGCGGCGACGCCTCGCAGGAATTCCACGTGCTGGCCGAATCGGGCGAGGACGCACTGGTGTTTTCCACCGCTTCCGATTATGCCGCCAACGTCGAGGCCGCCCGCGCTGCCGCGCCTGGCGCGCGACCGGCGCCCAGCGAGGCGCTGCGCCGGGTGGAGACGCCCACCCAGAAGACCTGCGAGGACGTCGCCGCACTGCTCGGCATCGCGCTGGCCCGCACCGCCAAATCGATCGCGTTGATGGCCGGCGATCAGTTCGTGCTCGCCCTGGTGCGCGGCGATCACGCCGTCAACGAGATCAAGCTCGCCAAGGTCGAAGGCCTGGCCGATTACCGGCTGGCGAGCGAGGCAGAAATCGTCGATTACCTGGGCAGTGCGCCGGGCTTCCTGGGCCCGGTCGCTCCGCGCCGACCGATCCGGATCGTGGCCGACCTGGAAGTCGCCGCGATGGCCGACATCGTATTCGGCGCGAACGAGGCCGGCTGGCATCTTGCAGGCGTCAACTGGGGCCGCGACGTGCCCGAGCCGGACGTCGTGGCCGACATCCGCGACGTGGTTGCCGGCGATCGCGCCGAGGACGGCGGCGAACTGCGCATGGTGCGCGGCATCGAAGTGGGCCACGTCTTCCAGTTGGGCCGCAAGTACGCCGAAGCGATGGATTTCAAGGTGCTCGATGCCGCTGGCAAGGCCGTGGTGCCGTGCATGGGCTGCTACGGCATCGGCGTGTCGCGCGTGGTGGCTGCGGCGATCGAACAGAATCACGACGACAACGGCATCATCTGGCCGGCGGCGATGGCGCCGTGGCAAGTCGCGGTCTGCGTGATCAATCCCAAGAACGAAACCCACGTCGCCGAGGCGGCCGAGGCGCTATATCGGGAATTGCTGGCGGCCGGCATCGAGACCGTGCTCGACGACCGCGGCCTGCGGCCCGGCGCGATGTTCGCCGACATCGAATTGATCGGCGTGCCCCATCGCGTGGTGGTATCGGGCCGCGGGTTGGCTTCGGGCACCTACGAATATCGTCGACGTACGGCGGCGGACGCAGAGAATCTCGATCGCGAATCGCTGTTCTCCAGGCTTCGCGACTGAAGTTTCCTGCAGCCGCCACAGCGCCGGTTAATCCCTCGGCCCATCTCGCGCCACGTCCGGCGACCGCGCCGGGCGCGGCGATGATTTGTTTCCTGGGATAATCCCGATTATGATGCCCGCCATGCCAAAGGACTGGTCACCCCATTAACCAGCCGGAGCCGTACACATGGCGTTTGACCTCAATGCATTTTCCCCGCAGCAACTCGATGCGCTGATTGCCCAGGCCAAGGAGCGCAAGACCACGCTCAAGAAGCGCAAGCCGCTGGCCACTGTGCGCAAGAAGCTCACCGACCTGGCCGCTGCGGAAGGGTACAGCGTTGCCGAACTGTTCGGCACGGCGGGTGCTGCAGCCCCCACCAAGGCCGGCCGCACCGGGCCTGCCAAGGGCCGCAAACTCGGCAAGGTGCCGCCGAAGTATCGCAACCCGGCCAACAAGGCCGAAACCTGGACCGGTCGCGGCAAGCAGCCGTTGTGGCTGGCCGCCCAGATCAAGAAGGGCAAGAAGCTCGAAGAGTTCCTGATCAAGTAATCGGGACTGCTTTCGAAACGAGAAAAGGCGCCGTTGGCGCCTTTTTCTTGGCGTTTCACCGCCGGCAACCGCACCTTTCGCAGCGT
This sequence comes from Luteimonas sp. TWI662, assembly GCF_039673825.1. Lineage (NCBI taxonomy): Bacteria > Pseudomonadati > Pseudomonadota > Gammaproteobacteria > Lysobacterales > Lysobacteraceae > Luteimonas > Luteimonas sp. TWI662. The sequence continues at coordinate 210,981 of NZ_JBDJMI010000003.1, forward strand.
CCCCGTGCGCGCACCGAGCCTCGAAGCTCGGCAGCCTGGTGGCCCGCGGTCCCGCCACGAATGTCGAAGGGGCGCCGTTGCGCCCGAATCGCCAACGACACCCGCGCCATGCCTTACAGATTCTTTCGCGCAGGCAGCAGCACGTTGCCGAAGATCAGGCCGGCAATCAGCGCCATCACGATATTCATCACCAGCAGCGCGGCCTCTTGGCCTGCGGCGACGTTCTGCTGCTGCATCAGATTCATCAGGCCGCGCAGGCTGTTGCTGCCCGGCACCAGCATGATGATGCCCGGGACCCGGATCACCGCACCCGGACGGTCGGCCCAGCGCGCATAGCCGTTGCCCGCCGCCGTGATCACCAGTGCGGCAACGAACAGGCCGATCTCCGGGCCCAGCGCCGCCCCGACCCAGCGCGAGATCAGGTAGCCCGACGCCGCTGCCGCCATCACCACCAGCACGTCGCGCTTGCCTGCGCGAAACAGGATGGCGAACGCGCCTGCGGCGACCACCAATGCCCCCCATTCCACCCAATCGGGCTGTGGCCGCATCGCGCGCACATTCGGCGAGACCCCGAGCAACTGCGCCAGCGCCAACGCGATGATCGTGCCGATGGTCAGCTTGAGCACCGTGGTAATGGCGCCGGCGAACCGCGCGGTACCCGACACCAGGTGCTGGCTGGTGAGTTCGTTGATCGCATTGGTCAGCGCCATGCCCGGCAGCATCACGATCAGCGAGGCGATGATGACCGTGTTGAGGTTGAGCGGGCTCAGGAACGCCGACACGAGGATGGCGACGAAGCCGGCGAGCATGCCGGCCAGCGCGTCACCGGCCTCCTTGAGTCGGGTCCCGTTGCGAGTCACCAGGTCGAGCAGTCCGATCAGCAGCCCGATCGTGCCGGCAGTGGCGATATCCGGCCAGGGCAGCCGCCACAGCCCGGCCACCCCGGTGGCCACCAGTGCGAAGCCGAGCACGTGCAGCGCCCTCCCTGCCCGCCCCGGCTGGCGCTGGTCGAGTGCACGCAGCGCCGCATGGCCCTCGGCCAGGTCCATGCCGCCGGCCATCACCTGCTCGGCAATCCGGTCGGTCTCGCACAGCTTGTACAGATCCACCTCGCCCGGGGGCATGCGGATCACGCGGGTCGTGTCGCTGTCGCCGGGCGGACGCAGCGGATCGCTGAATGTCAGGATCATGCCGGTGGGATTGACCCAGGGCTCGCATTCGATGCCCAGCCGCTGGGTCACCGCGATCACCGCCCCTTCCAGGCGCTGCGCGGTGGTGCCATAGGCATGCAGATGCTCGGCAAGCTCGACCACGAAGGCGATGCGGGCGGCGTAGCTGGCGGAGGTCAGCGAGGCGATCGTCGTGGACATCGGCACAGCATGGCATGGGCGCGCCAAGACGGCGATGCGTGATGCCCGGCGTCACATGGATTTTCGGTATTCTCGTCCGTGTTTGCCCCCGCCCCGGACGCACGCGCCGAATGACCGCCTCCCGACACGCCACGCCCAGCGCAGACGCCGACGATGCCGGCCGGCTGCGGCTGCACGGCGACTGGACACTCGACCATGCGAATGCGATCGAGCAGGTGCTGCGCGAGGCCGACGGCGCTGCGGATGTCGATGCGACCGGCGTGGACCGGCTCGACTCAGTCGGGGTGCTGCAACTGCGGCATTACGCCAACAAGCGACAGCTCGATTTCGCGGCATTCGATTTCCGGCAGGACCATCGCGCGCTGGTCGAGGCGATCGATGAAGTGGCCGACGACCGCCCGCCGCGCAAGCGCGAGTACGGCTTTGCCGCAGCGCTCGGCCGGCTGGGCTACACGATGCACGGCAACTGGCGCAGGATCGTGTCGCTGGTGAGCTTCCTGGGCGAACTGCTGGTCAAGCTCGCGCGGCTGGCCGCCTCCCCGCGTCGGCTGCGGGTCACCTCCACCGTCCACCACATGGAGCAGGTGGGCCTGGACGCAGTGCCGCTGGTGGCCTTGCTGTCGTTCATGGTCGGCGCGGTGATCGCGTTCCTGGGCGCATCGGTGCTGGCCGATTTCGGCATGACGATCTTCGTCGTCGAGCTGGTGTCGATCGCGTTCCTGCGCGAATTCGGCGTGCTGCTGACCGCGATCCTGCTGGCTGGCCGGACCGCGAGCGCGTTCACCGCGCAGATCGGCGCGATGGTCGGCCGCGAGGAGGTCGACGCGATCCGCACACTGGGGCTCGACCCGGTGGACCTGCTGGTCATTCCGCGGGTGCTCGCGCTGATGGCGATGCTGCCGCTGCTGACCTTCATCGCGATGGTCGCCGGCCTGATCGGTGGCCTGTCGGTCGGCGCCTTCAGCCTCGACATCCCGCCGCAGGCCTACCTGTCGCGCATGCACGAACAGATGGAATTGCGGCATTTCCTGGTCGGCATGTCCAAGGCCCCGCTGTTTGCGATCGTCATCGGCCTGATCGGCTGCCTGGAGGGCCTGCAGGTCGAAGGCACCGCGCAGTCGGTGGGCGAACGCACGACCTCGAGCGTGGTCCAGTCCATTTCGCTGGTCATCGTGCTCGACGCGTTTGCCGCGATCTGGTTCATGCACATGGGATGGTGAAGACGTGATGGGCGAATCGAAACATCACGAAAGCGAAGGCCCGCCGGTCGATGCGGGCGCCGCGGTTTCGCCCCTCCCAGATGCCGGGCAGGACGTCGACGACGCCGACGTCGCCATTCGCGTGCGCGGGCTGGTCAACCGCTTCGGCGAGCAGGTCGTGCACGAGGATCTGGACCTGGATGTGCGTCGCGGCGAGATCCTGGGCGTGGTCGGCGGTTCGGGCACCGGCAAGTCGGTGTTGATGCGCGCGATCCTCGGACTGCGTGCGCCGCAGGCGGGCAGTATCGAGGTTCTGGGCGCCGATGCGCTGTCGCGCGACCCCGAGAGTCGCAGCCACATCGAGCGCCATACCGGCGTGCTGTTCCAGGATGGCGCCCTGTTCTCGTCGCTGACGGTCGGGGAGAACGTGGAGGTGCCGTTGAAGGAGCATCACGGCAGCCTGCCCGACAAGCTGCGCTACGAGCTGGCCTTGCTGAAGGTCAAGCTCGCCGGCCTGCCGGCCGACGCGGTCAGCAAGCTGCCGTCGCAGCTCTCCGGCGGCATGCGCAAGCGGGCCGGCCTGGCGCGCGCCCTGTCGCTCGACCCGCCGTTGCTGTTCCTCGACGAACCTACAGCCGGCCTGGACCCGATCGGCGCGGCCGCATTCGACCGCCTGATCCGCACCCTCCAAGAGGCGCTGGGGTTGACCGTCTTTCTCATCACACACGACCTCGACACGCTCTACGCTATCTGTGACCGGATTGCGGTCCTGGCCGACAAGCGGGTCATCGCGGTCGCGCCGGTCGAGGAGATCGAACGGGTCGACCACCCGTGGATCCAGGATTACTTTCACGGCCCGCGCGGCCGTGCCGCACGAGATGCCAGGGCCAACGCGCCAGGAGCCCAGTAGACGACCATGGAAACCAGAGCCAACTACGTCCTGATCGGCGCGTTCACGCTTGTGGCGACGATCGCCTTGCTCGGCTTCGCGCTGTGGGCCGCCAAGTACTCGTCGGACCGCAGCTGGAACGAGTTCGACGTGATCTTCCGCGAGCCGGTGACCGGCCTGACCGAAGGCAGCAGCGTGCAGTACAACGGCATCGCCGTCGGCACGGTCGACAACCTGCAGCTGGCGCCGGAGGACCCGCGGCAGGTCATCGCACGGCTGCGGATCCAGGCCAACGCGCCGGTCAAGACCGACACCCGCGCCCGGATGTCGATGACCAGCCTGACCGGCTCGCCGATCATCCAGCTCACCGGCGGGTCGCCGGAGGCCGCATTGCTCACGGTGTCCGATGGCGACGACGTACCGGTGATCCAGACCGAGGCCTCGGCGCTGCAGAACATTTCCGACACCGCCAACCGGCTGGTCGAACGCCTCGACCAGGTGTTGAGCGAAGAGAACGTTGCCCGCATTTCGCAGACGCTGGCCAACATCGAGGGCATGACCGGGGCCGTTGCCGGCCAGCGCGAGGACCTGGGCGCGATGATCGTCAACGCCCGCCGCGCCAGCGAACAGCTCGAACAGACCTTGACCACGACCAACCGCGCGATGACCAGCTTCGACCGGGAACTGGTGCAGAAGCTGCCCGACCTCGTTGCGCGGCTCGACAGCACCCTGGCCCGGCTCGACTCCGCGGCCGGCGGCGCCGATACGATCCTCAACGAGAACCGCGCCGCGATCAGCAGCTTCGCCAATGACGGCCTGTCCCAGCTGGGCCCGACGCTGGGCGAGCTGCGCTCGCTGGTCCGCGACCTGCGCCGCATCAGCGACCGTCTCGACGCCAACCCTGCGCGCTACCTGCTCGGCCGCGACGCCCCGAAGGAGTTCGACCCGGAATGAAACTCTCCTCGACCGCGACCCGCGATGTCGCACGCGCGTCGGCCGGCCTGCTGCTGGTCACCCTGCTCGGCGCCTGTTCGTCGCTGCTCGGCGGCGGTGCCGGCGACCGCGAACGCTCGACGATCTACGCCCCGGATCCGCGCGTGCAGACAGCCGCGCAGTGGCCGCATGCCGACTGGCAACTGACCCTGAGCCCACCGACGGCCGCGCGCATGATCGACAGCTTCCGCATCGCGGTGCGGCCGACGCCCAGCGAGCTGCAGGTCTATCGCAGCGCGAGCTGGGCCAAGGCCCCCACTGACATGCTGCAGGACGTGGTGCTGCGCACGCTCGAGGACTCGGGCCGGAGCCCGGCGGTCGCGCGCCAGGGCGCGGGCATCACCGCCGACTACAAGCTGGTGATCGACCTGCGACGCTTTGAGGCCGATTACGCCGGCAACGCGATACCGGCGGCGACGATCGAAGCCAATGCCAAGCTGATCCACAACATCGACCAGACCGTGGTCGGCTCGCGCACATTCCTTGCCGCGATCCCCGCCAGCGGCACCGAGGTCGCGCAGGTCGTCGACGCATTCGGCACTGCGCTGCAGAGCATGGGCGGCGAGATGGTCGGCTGGATCCTGACCTCGGGCAATGCCCACGAGGCCAGCCACCATGGTGCATCGCCCCCGCCCTCGCGCTGATCGCTCCGGCGCGCGCACCACGCTCGAACCCCGGCGGCGGCTCAGCGCAGGATGCGCCGGAACGTCAGGTTGATGCGCGGCCCGACCGGTCGCGCCGTCCTGGGCAGCGCATGCCGATAGCGGGCCTGCGTGTCGCCACGCATCACCAACAGGCTGCCGTGCGCCAGATCCAGCGCCAGGCGCGCCGGCGGTTGTCCGGGCGGCGTGTCGCGCGCCTTGAGCAGGAACCGCCGCGTCGCGCCGAGACTCAACGATGCGATCACCGGCCGGGGCCCGAGCTCGGGCTCGTCGTCGCTATGCCAACCCATCGCGTCGCGGCCGTCGCGGTAGAGATTGGCCAGCACGCTGTCGAACGCCGTTCCGGCCGCCGCCGACACCCGGTCCCGCACCGCCCGCAGCGCCGCGGGCCAGGGGTGCGGATCGAAGCGCACCCCCGAGTACCGGTAGGCCGCCCCCGGATCGCCGATCCAGCAACTCAGCCGCGGCGCATCGATCTGCCGCCCGAAGATGCGCAGGCGATGCGTCGTCCACGGCAACCCGACCTGCAGCGCAGCGAACAGTGTGTCGGCCACCGCGGCGGGCAGCCAATCCGGGTCGAAAGCAAGATCGGCGCCGGGAAGCGAAGGCGCGCCGTCAGTCAGACCCATCTCGCGTCCTCGCTGGCAGGTTTTTAGGGGGTTGCGAACGCAACCCCGGTCTTGGCCTCGAGCGACTGCACGTCCACGTCATCGGCCATTTCGATCAGCACCAATCCGTCTGGCGTCACGTCGAACACCGCCAGGTCGGTGATGATGCGATCGACCACGCCGACGCCGGTCAGCGGCAGCGTGCATTCGGGCAGGATCTTGTGGCCACCGTCCTTGGCGACGTGCTCCATCAACACGACCACGCGCTTGACGCCGGCCACGAGGTCCATCGCGCCGCCCATGCCCTTGACCATCTTGCCGGGCACCATCCAGTTGGCGAGGTCGCCGCGATCGGTGACCTGCATCGCGCCGAGGATCGCCAGATCGATATGACCGCCACGGATCATTGCGAACGAGTCGTGGCTACCGAAGTAGCTCGCGCCCGGGCGCGCGGTGACGGTCTGCTTGCCGGCATTGATCAGATCGGCATCCAGTTCGTCCTCGGTCGGGAACGGGCCGATGCCCAGCAGCCCGTTCTCGGACTGCAGCCAGACGTCGACGCCGTCGGGAATGTGGTTGGCCACCAGCGTCGGCAGGCCGATGCCGAGATTGACGTAGGCGCCGTCGGTGAGCTCACGGGCGGCGCGGGCCGCCATCTGGTCGCGGGTCCAGGCCATCTCAGTTCCCCTCCTGCCGTACGGTGCGTTGCTCGATGCGCTTTTCCGGGGTCGCGTTCACGACGATGCGGTCGACGTAGATCCCCGGCAGGTGCACCTGATCGGGATCGATGTCGCCAGTCTCGACCAACTCCTCGACCTCGGCCACGCAGAGCTTGCCGGCCATCGCGCAAGCCGGGTTGAAGTTGCGCGCGGTCTTGCGGAACACGAGATTACCGGCCTTGTCGGCCTTCCAGGCCTTGACCAATGCCACGTCGGCGACCAGGGCCGTCTCGAGCACATAGTGGCGGCCATCGAACTCGCGCGTTTCCTTGCCTTCGGCGACGACGGTGCCATAGCCGGTGGCGGTGAAGAACGCCGGAATCCCGGCGCCGCCGGCACGCAGGCGCTCGGCCAGCGTGCCCTGCGGGTTGAACTCCAATTCCAGTTCGCCGCCCAGATACTGGCGTTCGAATTCCTTGTTCTCGCCGACGTAGGAGGAAATCATCTTGCGGATCTGCCGGGTCTCCAGCAGTTGCCCCAGGCCGAGGCCATCGACGCCGGCGTTGTTGGAGATCGCCGTCAGCCCGGTCACGCCCGAGTCACGCAATGCGGCGATCAGCGCCTCAGGGATGCCGCACAGGCCGAAGCCGCCAACCGCGAGGGTCTGGCCATCGGCGACGACACCGGCCAGCGCCGACGCCGCATCGGGGTACAGCTTGCCGCGGCGGCCCGCGGCGGAACTCTGCTCGCTCATCTCGATCCTCGTGGCGCAACTCGTCCCATTCTAGCCGGCAGCGTGCCTTGCCGCCGGTCGGTCGACGTGCGGGATAGAATCGGCATTCCCCCTTTCCACATGGATGCGCCATGCCCCTGCCCGCTTTCAAGGCCTACGACCTGCGCGGTCGCGTGCCCGACGAACTCAACCCGGCGCTGGCCCGCGACATCGGCGTCGCGCTGGCCACGCAGCTCGAGCCGGGGGCCGTGGTGCTGGGCCGCGACGTGCGTTTGACCAGTCCAGAGCTGCAGACCGCGCTGTCGGAAGGGCTGCGCAGCCAGGGCCGCGAGGTCGTGGACATCGGCGTAGGCGGGACCGAGGAGGTCTACTTCCAGGTCGACCGACTCGGCGCGGCCGGTGGCGTCATGGTGACCGCCAGCCATAACCCGATGGACTACAACGGTATGAAATTGGTCAGGCAGCAGGCGCGGCCGATCAGTTCCGATACTGGCTTGTTCGCGATCAGCGACGCGGTCGAGGCGGGCAACCTGCCGCCGCCCGTGGCCGATCCGGGCAGCGAACGGGCCTACACCGACAAATCCGACTACATCGCGCACCTGCTTGGCTACGTCGAGGCGGCCGCGCTGCGTCCGCTCAAGCTGGTGGTCAACGCGGGCAACGGCGGCGCCGGGGCGATCGTGGACCTGCTCGCCCCGCACCTGCCATTCGAGTTCGTGCGCGTCTTCCACGAGGCCGACGGCCGCTTCCCCAATGGCATTCCCAACCCGCTGCTGCCCGAGAACCGCCAGGCGACCGCCGATGCGGTGCGAGAACATGGCGCGGATTTCGGCATCGCCTGGGACGGCGACTTCGACCGTTGCTTCTTCTTCGACGAGGCCGGCACGTTCATCGAGGGCTATTACCTGGTCGGGTTGCTGGCGCAGGCGATCCTGGCCAAGCAGCCGGGCGGCAAGGTTGTGCACGACCCGCGCCTGGTCTGGAACACCGTCGAACAGGTCGAGGCCGCCGGCGGCGTCCCGGTGCTGTGCAAGAGCGGGCATGCCTTCATCAAGGAGAAGATGCGCGCCGAGGATGCGGTCTACGGCGGCGAGATGAGTGCCCACCACTACTTCCGCGAATTCGCCTATGCCGACTCGGGCATGATCCCGTGGCTGCTGATCGCCGAACTGGTCTCCAAGAGCGGGCGCACCCTCGGTGATCTCGTCGCCGCGCGCGTGCAGAAGTTCCCCTGCAGCGGCGAGATCAACTTCCGCGTCGCCGATGCCAAGGTCGCCGTCGAGCGCGTGATGGCGCACTACGCCGCGCAGTCGCCGACGCTCGACCACACCGACGGCATCAGTGCCGACTTCGGCGACTGGCGCTTCAACCTGCGCAGCTCCAATACCGAACCCCTGCTGCGGCTCAACGTCGAGACCCGCGGCGACCGCGCGCTGCTCGAGGCGCGGACGCGGGAACTCTCACAACTGCTAGCGCCCGAAGCCTGAGACGCACGATGACCGCGATCATTCCGGTACTCCTATCCGGCGGAGCCGGCACACGACTGTGGCCGCTGTCGCGCGAGATGTATCCCAAGCAGTTCCTGCCGCTGGTGGGCGAGCACACGATGCTGCAGGCGACATGGCAACGGGTCGCCCCGCTCGTGGGGGAACAGAGGCCGCTGATCGTCGCCAACGAAGAGCACCGCTTCATCGTCGCCGAACAGCTCCAGCAGGTCGGAGTCCGCCCGGAAACGATCCTGCTCGAACCTGCGGGCCGTAACACGGCGCCGGCCATCGTAGCAGCGGCGCTCGAGGCGGCGCACTCCACGCCTGATGCAGTGTTGCTGGTGCTGCCATCGGATCACGTGGTCCAACGTCCCGACGCATTCCTCGCGGCGGTCCGCACCGCACTGCCGGCTGCAGCGGATGGCAAGCTCGTCACCTTCGGCGTGGTGCCTCATAGCCCCGAGACCGGCTACGGTTACATCAAGTCCGGAACGGACGGCGGCGCGGTCCTTCCGGTCGAGCGCTTCGTCGAGAAGCCAGACCTGGCAACGGCTCAGCAATACGTAGCCTCGGGCCAGTACTACTGGAACAGCGGTATGTTTCTGTTCCGAGCAGACCGCTATCTGGAAGAACTCGGACGACATGCACCAGCCATCCTGTCGGCGGTACGCGCTGCATGGGAAGGTGCACGCAAGGACGCGGACTTCACCCGCCTCGATCCCGATGCCTTCGCCGCCAGCCCATCGGATTCGATCGATTACGCGGTCATGGAGAAGACCGACGCCGCAGTGGTCATGCCGCTCGACGCCGGATGGAGCGACGTCGGCTCATGGGCTTCCCTGCGCGAGGTCAGCCCCCAGGACGCGGACGGCAATGCGCACCATGGCGATGTCGTGGCGATCGATTGTCGCAATACCTATGCACACGGCAATCGCCTGATCGCGATGATCGGCCTGGAGGACACGATCGTCGTCGAGACCGATGACGCGATCCTCGTTGGACGCAGCGACCGGATCCAACAGGTCAAGGATGTCGTCGCCGAGCTCAAGGCGCGCAAGCTGCCGCAGGCAAGCTGGCACCGCAAGGTCTACCGACCCTGGGGCGCCTACGATTCGATCGACAACGGCGCGCGCTTTCAGGTCAAGCGCATCACCGTCAAGCCCGGCGCGACACTGAGCCTGCAGATGCACCACCACCGCGCCGAGCACTGGATCGTCGTCAGCGGCACGGCCGAGGTCACGCGCGGCGACAACGTGCTGCTGTTGAGCGAAAACCAGAGCACCTACATCCCGCTCGGCGTAACCCACCGCCTGCGCAACCCGGGCAAGCTGCCGCTGGAGCTGATCGAAGTGCAGTCGGGCAGTTACCTTGGCGAGGACGACATCGTGCGCTTCGAGGATACCTACGGCCGCGCTTGACGCATGCCCGTCGCTCGACCTCAAGGACGGCGCCCTCGGGCGCCGTCCTGCATTCGGACCTGTCAGCGATCCGCGGAGAGCGTATCGAGCACGCTGCCCAGTGCGGCTTGCCACTCGGGCAGCACAACACCGAAATCGCGCTCCAGCGCGCCAGTGTCCAGGCGCGAGTAAGCCGGACGCTTGGCGGGCGTCGGATAGTCGGCCGTCGTGATCGGCTCGACCGTCGGCGCACGTGCGATCAGACCACGTGCGAGCGCGCCTTCGAAGATCGCCTCGGCGAAG